>PAOJ01000010.1 GCA_002708005.1 Verrucomicrobiales bacterium
CCGGGGCGGCCGATATAAAACTTGTAGAAAATTCCTCATCTCCAGGGCCTACAGGATAGCCTAACTTACTCAGCCAGCTCCGAAATAAAGCTCCAGGCTTTAAATTTTGCACCAAACCAAACTGGGTATTAAGCAACTCTCCAAGCCAAGGCGTGCCAGTAATATCCGATGGCTGGTCAACCCCAAGAATCAAATGCCCTCCGCTTCGAACCCAGATAGATACGGCATTAGCTTGTTCTGCACGAAAATTAATTGCGCGGCTAGAGTTAAGGTAAAGAGCACTTAACCCATGCAGTGTCACAGGATTATCTGGAAAAATATCCGCCTGAATATGCGCTACTCTAGGAGAAAATCTTGTATTATTGTTATTGTTTTTAAAACGAGTACGGGGCAACACCGGACCACTAGACTGTTGCCCACTCACTGCAGCCAACAATTTAGAAAACCAAGGCACACTATCAATTCTTAAATTATCATACTCGGAAACAATCTTNTCATCATTTTTCAACTTGGCATTCCATCTATAGCTAGAATTGTTAAACACNGGTATAGATAAACGCTTGCGNGTATTATTAGGAAGTTCGACTGTATATTTGATTANTTGTTCGTTTAANGAACTAGGTTTTATTTCTATAACACCATTAAATGATGGTCCNTCGTTTTCAATTTCCACGGTCACAGGAAACCACTCACTATTCCGAGCCATGTCNGCAAAACCCATAAATACATCAAAGCGAACNTCTGCCTTAANTGTGCTAACACCTATACAAAGCCAGAAGATTATAAGCTTGGCAAAAGACGTGAAATAACTTGGCAAATTGTTTATAGCCACGACCATTTTATTACAGACATGTGGTAAAACAGTAAACAATTGTGGATCAAAGTAGAAGGATAACTAAGAATAACATTGCGGTAGAGGCTTTTTTTGGGTTCCCTCTGTCGTCCCATGAAAATGCTGGAGAATATAAAAAACAGCTTGAAGGGCGCCTTGGCGACAGCCATTGCGTTGAGTTCAATTACCATAATGGCACAAGAAGATAAACTTTCGGACGGCTTATACGCCGAAATTGAAACGTCAAAGGGCACCATCCTTGGACAATTGGAGTACGAAAAAACCCCTCTAACAGTCGCCAACTTTGTAGGCCTTGCCGAAGGCACCAAACATTACTCAAAATCAGGTGGAACACCTGCTGCTAGCAAGGAACCATACTATGATGGGTTAATCTTTCATCGAGTTATTCCTGATTTCATGATTCAAGGGGGTTGCCCTTTGGGAACCGGCACTGGGAACCCTGGTTATAAGTTTCCAGACGAAATCGATTCAACTTTAAAACATAGTAAACCGGGAATCTTTTCAATGGCTAATGCTGGGCCTGGCACAAACGGTAGCCAGTTTTTTATCACTCACAAAGCTACACCATGGCTTGATGGCAAGCACACTGTGTTCGGGCATGTTGTGAAAGGCCAAGATGTCGTCAACGCAATCGCCAAGGGAGACAAAATAAATAAGGTAAGCATCATGCGTGTTGGTGAAAAAGCCAAAGCTTTTAAGAGTGACGAAACACAATTCGCTAAACTTCGGGGATCAATTAAGACACCAGCCGAGAAAAACAAAGCAGAAGGAGAAGCATTTCTAACTGAGATCAAAACCACAGATGGCGTTAAAACAACAGCATCTGGATTAGCCTATAAAGTACTGACTGCAGGTACGGGTCCCAGCCCAAAGGCAACCGATCAAGTAACAGTTCACTACACTGGAAAATTGATTAACGGCAAGGTATTTGACAGCTCTGTGGAACGTGGCCAACCGGCAACATTCCCTCTTAATCGAGTGATCCCAGGATGGACTGAGGGATTACAGTTGATGAAGAAAGGCGGTAAATCCGTATTTTACATTCCATCGAATCTCGCTTACGGCGAGCGTGGCGCAGGTGGCGTCATACCCCCAAATGCTACACTCATATTCGAGGTCGAATTGAAGGAAATTAAATAATTTTCCATTTTTTCAGTGATTAACCACTGATGAATAACTTTAGTAAAAACGTGGTTGCCCTATTAGCATCCACGTTTTTTTGTGGCTGCCTCGATTTCGGAGAAGATGTCAGCTTAGTCGCGCCCAACGTTACACATAAAGAACTAACAATAGTATCTCAACGAACCGGGATTATATTCCCTGAAGGAACCAAAGGTTTAGGCTTTCTTTTCCTTGGATCAGGAATCGACGATTCAATAGCTCTTAAAATTATGATTCCCGAAAAAAAGAAACAATCCTTCTTGGAAAATAAAATATTTAAATCTGGAGAAAACTCAAAACCATCAATTGAAGCTGGATCCCGTGAATCGTGGTGGAAGCTAGACGAAATAGATGAACGAATAGATCGGACTAAAAAACTTCCAAAAGGTCGTTTTATGGAATGCTCAATCGGCCGAGAAGACTCCATGTGGGTTGCCTATATTTCCTGGATGGAAATATAACCCTCAAAAATAAAATTCAATCATCTCAGAATGCAGGAAATAAAAATTTTATGCTCCTGCAGTTTTGATCTTGTTAACAAAACGCGATGTTCTTTCGCAGGCAACCTTAATTTGTTCAAAACCGACAGCAAAACAACAACGCAGAAAACCTTCTCCTGAAGCTCCGAATGCATTACCAGGAACNCAGGCAACTTCCTCCTGCTGGACAAGTTCCGAAGCAAATTCATTTGAACTTAAGCCCGTCGACCGCACACTTGGAAATGCATAAAATGANCCATGCGGCAACTGACACTCCAACCCCATGTCATTATANGCCGACACAATATAATTTCGNCGATTCCGAAATTCATCCTTCATCTCTGCAGCAGGACCAGTTCCATTCTCNAGTGCCTCAATGGCNGCNTCNTGACTAATAATACTNGCGCAAAGCATCGAATATTGATGAATACGCATCATCGCATCGATTAGTTCAGGTGGCCCACAGGCATAACCAATGCGAAATCCAGTCATCGCATAAGCCTTAGAGAAACCGTGCAGGAATATAGTACGCTCTGCCATACCAGGTAATGAAGCAATGCTTATATGNTCTCCTTCAAAGGTAAGCTCGGAATATATTTCATCAGTAATNACCAATAAATTATGTTCTTTAACCAAGTCAGCAATCCTTTTTAGACCATCGTAAGTCATAGTGCCTCCAGTCGGATTGGTAGGGAAATTAAGGACCAAAGCTTTGGACTTTGGAGTGATANCTTTCTCAATCGATTCCGCAGTAACGGCGAANCCATTTTCAGGTAAACACGGNACAGGCACTGGAACCCCGTGCGCCAATGAAATACTAGGAGCATAACTGACATAGCAAGGTTCGTGGTAAATAATCTCGTCACCAGGGTTAATTATCGCTCGAAGCGCAAGATCTAAAGCCTCACTTACCCCTACACTAATCAAAACCTGAGAATCGGCTTGATATCGAACACCAAAATTATCGTCAACATACCGACAAATAACCTCACGCAACTTTGGTAGTCCTAAGTTAGAGGTATAACTGGTACGACCTCGTTCAAGTGCATAAATTGCCGCCTCTCTAATATGCCAAGGTGTAACAAAATCAGGCTCACCCACTCCAAGAGAAATAATATCCTTACGACCTTGAACAAGTTCAAAGAACTCACGAATCCCTGAACGAGGAATACGCTGAACTTGCTGAGCGACCAAGTCGCCGGACTTAAAATCTTTGGNCATTNTTAAGGTTAGGCCGCAGCTTTTTTCTGACGGCGATGAATGATCGGTTGNGATTCGCCAAGTGCAACTTTTTCATCGATCTTGACGGATGAAATATCGTCTGCATCCGGAATCTCATACATAGTTTCAAGCATCAATTTCTCCATCAAGCTACGAAGGCCTCTAGCTCCTGTCCCTCTTTTGATTGCTGCATTAGCTAATTCCTTTAAAGCACCTTTAGTGATATTTAACTTTACTCCGTCTATCTCAAGTAGCTTNGCGTATTGTTTAATCAGTGCATTCTTAGGCTCAGTCATAACTTGCACAAGTTGTTCCTGGTCCAGCTCCTGAAGTGCTGTATGAACCGGCAAACGACCAATAAACTCTGGAATAAAACCGTACCCGAGCAAATCCTCAGGCTCAACGTAACTCAAAATATTCTTCTGCTCCAATCCTTCATTTGAGTTTTTTGTTTTACCATCACCAGAAAACCCGAGTACGTGTTTACCTATACGACGCTCAACAACCTTATCAAGGTCAACAAAAGCTCCTCCACAAATAAACAAAACATTAGTAGTATCTAACTTAATATATTCTTGCTGTGGATGCTTTCGACCACCCTGAGGAGGAACGTTACATACTGCGCCCTCAAGTATCTTCAGCAACCCCTGCTGCACCCCCTCTCCTGAAACATCTCGTGTAATAGAAACATTCTCAGTTCTGCGAGTGATCTTGTCAATTTCATCGACATAGATAATGCCAATCTGGGCACGCTTTACGTCGTAATTAGCAGCCTGTAAAAGGCGAAGTATTATATTTTCTACATCGTCACCAACATAACCAGCTTCAGTTAGCGTTGTAGCATCAGCAATAGCAAATGGAACATCTAGCATACGTGCCAGTGTTCGAGCTAACAAAGTCTTTCCTGATCCAGTTGGCCCAAGTAATAGAATATTACTTTTTTCTATCTCGATCTCATCTTCAGTATCAGTACTGGTATTAATAATCTTATTATCNCCTTCGGTCTTAACTGTAAGACCAGACTGAATCCGCTTGTAATGATTGTGGACTGCAACTGCCAACGTTTTCTTTGCATCATCCTGACCAATACAGTGCCTATCTAATTCAGACTTAATCTGCTTTGGCTTTGGGACCTTCAATTTTATGGCCTTTTTCTTTTCTTGGTCCTGAAGCTCTTTATCTAAAACGTTTTTGCAAACCAGAATACAACTATCACAAATATAAACACCTGGCCCAGCAATGAGTTTTCGCACTTCTGCATGCGACTTACCGCAGAAACTACATAGAGTGATTTGGTTCGGACGGGCCATTAAAATTAAATTACTTATTCTTTTTTTCGTCCTTTAATCCAGCAACTTCCTTGCGTGACTTTACAACGTCATCCACTAACCCGTAACTCTTAGCTTCGTCGGGCGACATGAAATAATCNCGATCTGAGTCCTCAACAATTTTCTTTAGCTTCTGCCCTGTGTGTTCCGCCAAGATCTCGTTTAAACTATCCTTCAACCGCTGTATTTCTGCTGCCTGAATTTCAATATCTGATGCATTACCCTGCGCCCCGCCCCATGGTTGATGAATCATAATGCGCGCATTTGGCAATGCATATCGTTTCCCCTTTGTGCCAGCAGATAGTAATACTGCACCCATACTGGCAGCTTGACCAATACAGTAAGTNTTAACATCACAAGTCAAGAATTGCATCGTNTCGTAGACAGCCAACCCAGCTGTAATACTTCCACCTGGTGAGTTTATATATAGATGAATGTCCTTTTTTGGATCCTGCATTTGCAGGAATAACAACTGAGCAATGACCAAATTTGAAATGGTATCATCAATAGGTGTTCCAATGAACACAATACGATCTACCAACAATCGCGAATAGATGTCATAACCACGCTCACCGCGGCCAGTCTGCTCGACAACCATCGGAACCAAAAAATTATTTACCTCCAAGCCTTCCCTCATGNNCAGCGACCATAACGACCGCAAGAACAACCCGTCAAGTTCGGGTCGCTTCAGCCTNAGCTTCTGCGTTNGCCTTAAATTTGACTAAACGTCTATTAATCTCGGTATCATTAGCCCAAAGGTCCCTACCTTCTTTAGGCAGTTTTTCGATAGGGTCGTAGTAGTAAAAAATATCACCAGGCTTAGCTGTTGGTGAGGTCCAAGCAGACACCCCGATCTCCTCGTCATAAAGAGTATAGCTAGAAATTTCTCGTTTACCTCCTCCGCCAGGAGCATCACAAACCATTCTTGGCGTATTGAATCCAGCNATTGCCCCNTGNAGNCGACGCGATAAATNTTCAGCCTTACGAACAGTCGTACGAAGATGTTCACACCCCGGNACCATNTCGTGNAGATAAATATAATAAGGNTGAATGAGCTGNCTGGATAATTTTTTNGNAGTATAGTGCAAGCAATCAAAAGCATCNTTCACACCACTTATAAGTACAGATTGATTTCGAACACGCACCCCAGTTTCAGATAACGTCTNCATCGCNNGANACGTCCANGCAGTAATCTCACGATCAGTATTAAAATGAGTATGAAGGGCAACTTCTTTCATCTTTTCACGCCCTAGTTGACATACATCATTAAGTGCCTCTACCCACTCAGTGTCACTTGTAAACTTCATCGGCATTATAGCTAAACCTTTAGTAGCAAAACGAATTCGACGCACAGTTGGAATCTCGAGCAAGGTGGTTCCAATTTCNCGAACTTGATTAGGGCGTAATAGCAAAGCATCACCACCTGAAATTACAATGTCCTCCAAATCGGAATGATTACGAATATACTCAAAAGTAGAATCCCATTCATTAGATTTNGCTCCGTAAGTTGACTTACTTTTCACTGCAGTACTTCCNCCAACTACACGACTACGCGTGCAGAAGGAGCAATAAACTGGACAGAGAGTGATAGGTAAAAACAGGGCCTTATCCGGATAACGATGTGTAAGATATGGTGTAGCCTTGTGACCATCCTCGGCCAAGGAGTCATCCATAACATACGGATGGTCAGGAACAAACTGAGATCCCAAAGGCAAAAACTGGCGTCGTACTGGATCGTTCTCAAAATTTTCCCAATGAATTCGAGAAAATACATAGGGAGTAAGACGAATATTCATCGGTGTCTTTAATAGACCAGCCTCAATATCAGAAATTAATGCAGAAGAGGCTTTTTCACCCAAAGTCTCTTTTATACCAGGAATTGAGGTAACTGAATTGCGCTGTTGCCAACGAAAGTCGCCAAAAGTTTCCGAATCTATATCACTCCACTTGGGAATAGCCCGCCAAAACTCCGAACGATCAAAATCATAGGTTAAAGGACCTCCGCCCCCTGGTTGAGCACAGGGGGATTCGTAAGGCATAGTTATATTTTCTAACATCTAATAATAATCGTATAAAGCCCGTTTTTTGGAGGCACATAATAACATAATTAGTTAATAATGCGAATCAATTAAACTACTATTAACTTTTAGTCTTAGAGGTAAGCTTGACCTTAGAAATAACCATCTCCTTATCGATTGCCTTACACATATCGTATATAGTTAAAGCAGCTATAGAAACCGCTGTCAAAGCCTCCATTTCTACACCGGTCTTGGCAGAGATACGNGCAGAGCTAGTAATAATTATGCGATCTCGGCTATCTGGAATTTCAAAATTAACCTCTATATGCGTGACCGAAAGAGGATGACAAAGAGGAATCAGTTCGCCTGTTTTTTTAGCTGCCATTATTCCAGCTAATCTTGCTGTAGCTAGNACATTNCCTTTAGCAGTNTCTCCNCTCTCAATAGCATCAAGNGTCNCTTTANNCAAAAANATTTCACCNCGAGCCATCGCCTCNCGGTTTTGAATCGATTTAACCGAAACGTCTACCATTTGCACCTCNCCTCTAACATTAATATGGGTTAANTNGCTCATTGTTTTGAAATANAGAGACTTTTNCTCCAAACACGAATCATGCCCATCATACGATCTCGAAGCAATTCCTCAGGCTGGACATGTTTTGGAATAAAGTCCGAAGATGTTCCAAGTAAATCAGTNGTAACCAAAATCTGACCGTCACAGCCAATACCTGAACCNATCCCAATAGTNGGAATACTCACTCTCTCAGTGATTTCATNCGCTACCTGAGCATTAACCAATTCNAGCACTAAGCCAAAAGANCCTGCTTCGGCAAGCCCCAAGGCATCTGCTAACAACTCTTCCTTTTGGNTAGGATTANATCCNTTGACTTTATATCCGCCTTCTTCAACAACGCTTTGAGGTAACATACCAATATGGCCAAGAAAGGGAATCCCAGCAGCAATAATTGATTCGACCTGAGGTAATATCCCAAGCCCACCCTCAGCCTTAACTCCNTCCGCACCAGCTTCAATTAAACGCTGNGCTGANGTTAAAGCCTGCTCAGGGGATTCATAGGATTTGAAAGGTAGATCCGCTATGATCAATCCACGCGGCTTCGATCGNGCAACTGCTCGAACGTGGTGCTCCATCTCATTAAGTGTAACTTGNGTTGTATNNGGATAACCAAGCACCACCATACCTAATGAATCTCCAACTAACAAAAGAGGCACNCCGGCAGCATCAATCAANTTAGCCATAGGATAATCGTAGGCTGTCAAAGCCGCAATCGGCTCATGCCCTTTTCGGCTTTGAATAGTTTGTGGAGTCTCCCGTGCCTCGCTCACTCCAAAAGAATCCCTGCTAGTCTAAAAACGCTCAAGCGTAAAACNCNTTTAACCCCCTCTTTTTGGGTCGAGCCAAGGTGTTTTAGCCCAATACCACCTCGACGCCTTTAAAGCCTCAGCATGTCCATCAGTAAAACTNACGTTACTCTTTGTGCTATGCCGCAAATGCGGCCCACCCCAATTTTGATCACCAGGATTCAAAGCACAAGGACATGGCGTTTGACTGGCTGGATCCTGAACAATCCAACAACCAGCTTTCTCTGGAGATTTAGTTGTAACAGCCTTCATTGGGTCGGAAGTATTTTTTGGCAAAGTTCCTCCGTCGGTCTTGTAGACAACTGTGGATGGACTACGAACGGCACTTTCTTTAAGAGAAGCAAATTCCCATGCTCCTGGCCAATCACAACCTCCAAGCTGAAAATTGGCTGCGTAATTATTTGTAGTACGCTCAATATCGTAAAGGGTCTCTTTACGCTCGTAACCTTTACTTGGACACCGGAGTGTGGCCTTTGTTTCCTGATAGTCATAAAGATAATTAAACCAAGACCGGCGGTTTTGTTGATTACCAATAAGTGAAAAAGTCCAAGCATACCTATCTTCGTTATCACCAGAATAAAGTTTGGCAGCAAGAGAAAGCTGTTTGAGTTGGTTTAAACAAAACACTTCCTGTCCTTTAGCTTTTGCCTTAGCTAAAGCCGGCAATAACATACCAGCCAAAATAGCAATTATTGCAATAACCACAAGCAACTCAATTAATGTAAATGCATGGTTTCTATGTTTCATAGATCAAAGAAAATTAACTTAAAAGAAACATTGCTATTACTCAATTACATGACAAGTAAAATTTAATTGACGCTACTATCGTTCTTCAAGAAAACAATTTAATGGCAATTTAAAGTGATAGCTACATACTAATATTTCAATCTCATAATCCTCTAGAATAAATTGGCCTTGAAAAGCACTCCCTCCTAATTCGTAATCAGGGGCAGATGAATAAACGCTCATTAAATTTCCTAGAGACTCTTGTGAACACCCCAAGCCCATCTGGACATGAATCTCGAGGCCTAAGGGTATGGCTAGATTATGTCGATCAATTCGCTGATGAAACCTACTCGGATTCTTATGGCAATTGTGTTGCTGTTCTAAACAAAGGCGGTGGTCCCCGCCTAATGCTTGCTGGCCATGCAGACGAAATCGGCATGACTGTCAATTACATCGATGACCAAGGCTACGTTTACGTTCGTAAACTTGGCGGGACCAATCCATCCATAACTAAAGCTCAAAGACTTACAATTCATAGTCGAAAAGGTCCAGTAAAGGGAGTAGTTGGTAGCGTGGCTCCTCACTTGATGAAGAGTAAAAGTGGCACCAACGGCTCACCTCAAATTCAGGACTTGTTTGTAGATATTGGAGTAAGTTCTCGAAAGACAGCAGAAAAATTAATCCGTATTGGTGATCCAATTACACTTAATGATAAATTCGAAATTCTCAGGGATGATTTAGTAATCGCTCGAGCTTTTGACAACAGAGTTGGCACATGGGCAGTGGCTGAAACTCTTCGATTACTTAAAAGTAACAAGACTAAATTGAATGTTGAAGTCTGCGCAGTCGCTAACACAATGGAAGAGGTGGGCCTTTTCGGAGCTAGGCAGATCGCTTACTCGCTCCACCCTGAAGTTGCACTAGTCATGGACGTTACCCATGCCACAGACTACCCCACCGTAGATAAACGGCAACATGGCGATATTAAAGTTGGGCAAGGACCCACAGTTACTCATGGCAACTGTAATCATCCAGAGGTAATCAAGCGCATTGAGGAAGTAGCAAAAAGATTAAAAATCAACTTACAACATGAAGCTATTTCGGCCACCAGCGGTACTGATACCGATGCTATTTTTTGGACCCGTGGTGGAATACCTAGNGGACTTATTAGCCTACCCAATCGATACATGCATTCACCTGTCGAAGTCGTTAGTACTAAAGACTTGGAACAGATTCCACAAATCATGGCTGGCTTCGCTAAGTCCATAAAACAAGGGGAAAAATTCAAAGTTAAAATTTAACTATAGTTTAAGGATTCTCCTTTGGACTCGCCTTGTTCAATCGAGGCACACATGATGTTTCCTTTCACTAAAACCTAACACAGCAACTATGTTTCTTAGAATTATTTGCCTAATTGCATTCAGTAGCGTTTTTACTCTAGCAAAGGAAAACAAACTAAGTTGGAAAGCTTTGCCAGATTTTCCTGGAAAACTTGGAGTCGCTGGACCATTCGCTGGAGTTCATAACAACGCACTTATTCTGGCAGGGGGAGCCAATTTCCCTAAAGGCGAACCATGGCGGGAAACCGCCGATGGCTACAACTCACCAAAGGTCTATTACGATAAAATTTTCATCGTCACAAAAAATGGCGAACAATATCTTATCAAAGAATCAAAAACCAAGTTGCCACAGTTAATTGGCTACGGGGTTTCAATTCCTACAGAAAAAGGGTTGATATGTATTGGCGGTGAATGGAAGGAGCACACCAAAAATGAGACNACCAAAACATACAATTCGACCATGCATCTTTCAGCTAAGGTCTTCGCAATCTCTTACAAAGACGGATTAGTCTCACTGGACACCGATTACCCTGACTTACCCAAAAAAACCACCGCCGCAGCTGGCGCTTTGATCGATAATACTATTTACGTGGCCGGCGGTGATAGTGGCGAAGGAGCATCCAATAATTTTTGGTCACTAGACTTGTCCAAGCGCGGACAAAAAGACTTTAAGTGGCAAAAGANATCCCCGTGGGACGGCCCAAAAAGAACGCATCTCATTGCCGCCAGTCAAAGTGACGGCGCAGTAGACTGTTTATATATTTTTAGTGGGCGGATGCAGGATAAATCCGGCAAGTGGGATATGCTAAAAGATGCCCACAAATTTAACCCAAAGACTGAAATCTGGGATCAACTTGAGGACATAAAACCAAAAGGTGACAACCAGCCCCGCTGTGTTATGGCTGGAACTGCTGCTGCCGTAGGATCGAATAGTCTGTTGATTTTCGGAGGTGCAAGTGGTCAAAGATTTATCACTCTTGAAAGCCTTTCAGCTCAAATTAACGCCGCTAACAAAGCAGGGAACACACAAGCGGCGTCAGCATTAAATTTAGAAAAACAAAAAATTCAAGACACTCACATNGGATTCAGTCGAGACATCTTGATTTTCAATACCATCACTGGTCGATGGCGCCAATTCGGCAAGTTTGAGGAAAGCTTCCGCAGNGCNACTGCTCCAGATGCNTTAGACCCAGTAGTGACTGGCAGNCATGTTACAACTACNACCGTCAAATGGGGNAATTCGATTATNATACCTTCAGGTGAAAGCAGTCCTGGTATCCGCACTCCGAATATATGGAAAATTGATATCGAAGAGGCAAAANGAAGTTTTGGAACAGCAAACTGGATAGTTTTAACTTTATACATGATTATNCTCATTGGAATTGGGCTGCATTTTTCACGCAAAAACAAAACTGCAGAAGACTATTTTGTTGCAGGAAAACGTGTCGTCTGGTGGGCCGCCGGCCTGAGTATCTTTTCAACTATGTTAAGCGCAATAACATACCTCTCCTTACCTGCAAAAGCATATGCAACCAATTGGACATGGTTCATATTCAATATGGCTATTCCAATCATGGCACCGATCATTATATTCTGTTTCCTTCCCTTCTATCGTCGGCTGGGTATTACAAGTATCTATGAATTCCTAGAAATGCGATTCGACTCAGGACTACGCAAATTGGGCAGCGCAAGCTTTGCTGTTTTTCAGCTTGCTCGCATGGGCATCGTAATATTGCTTCCTGCTCTAGCCTTATCTGCAGTGACAGGATGGGATGTTGAGTATTGCATTATTGCTATGGGCATCCTTAGCACCATCTACACAGTACTAGGTGGAATCGAAGCGGTCATTTGGACCGACGTTATTCAAACAGTAGTCTTAGTCGGTGGCGCACTCATTGCATTACTAATCATCATTAGCCAAGTTGATGGGGGCTTTGCAACAATACTAAAAGCTAAATCTCTAGCCGGACAAAGCAAATTTGAAATGATAAAAACGGATTGGAAATTCATCAACGGATTAGACACTATTTGGGTAATTATTCTAGGCGGACTCTTTGCACAAATTCTAAGTTACGGAACTGACCAAGCCGTTGTCCAGCGATACCTCACCACATCAACTGAAAAAGAAGCAGCAAAAGCAATATGGACTAATGCAATCTTAAGTATACCAGTTTCTGTGCTCTTCTTTGGTGTTGGAACAGCATTGTTTGTTTATTATCAACAGCAGCCTGCTAATTTGGAACCAATATCCAAGATTGATCAAATCTTCCCACAATTCATTCTTCAACAAATGCCTCCCGGTCTGGCAGGCTTGGTGATTGCCGGAGTTTTTGCTGCCGCAATGTCGAGTCTCGATTCAAGCATGCACTCTATTGCCACTGCATTCACAACTGACTTTTTGTCGAAAGGTTTAGACAGTGAATCCCTGTTAAAGATGGCTAAGAGAATCACGGTCATACTTGGATTTCTTGGTACTGTTTCAGCGCTATATATAGCTTCTCAGGACAGTAAAAATTTGTGGGACACACTAATGGGATATGTAGGACTTATACTCGGCACATTGGGAGGATTGTTCACTTTGGCTATATTTACTAATCGAACTACAAGTATTCACGCATGGATAGGGGTTTTAGTTGCTGCACTAGCACTTTATTTCTTCAAGTTTCACACTGATATGCACACACTGACCTACAGCGCTATTGGAACCATCTCTTGCTTCCTCGCTGGCTGGATTGCAAGCATGATTATTCCTTCAAAAACAAAGGATTTGACCGGCTTAACTTGGGCTCAGAGAAAAAGTCTTTAGCCTTTAGATATTAACAATGGAAAAAATTTTGGAACTTGGCTAAATTTACCAGCCGGGTTAATCAAATGTGTCCTCACGATTTGTTTTAAACTGATTTAAAGATATATTTTAAATAAAAATGAACTTTCAAGGTATAATTTGTGCATTCGCCTCATTAGGACTAGCAGTATCCGTGCTTGGGCAAGCCGGGGATGGCAAAGACAAGCAAGGCACTGTGCAAAAGAATCTATTCCCACATTTAAAGGTACCGCCCGCACCAGTGCTATCAGCAGAGGAAGCAGTTAAGACGTTCACCCTGCCNAAGGGTTTTGAAGTACAGATTGTTGCTGCGGAACCGCTGTTGGACACTCCTGTAGCGATGGAAATTGGACCGGATGGTCGTATGTGGGTGGTCGAAATGCGTGGTTACATGCGCGACCCGGATGCAACTGGTGAGCANGATAAAATCGGACGCATCAAAATNCTTGAAGACACNAATNATGATGGNCGTATGGACAAGGCAACCATCTTNAAGGATGGATTGTTTCTTCCTAGNGCAATTGCACTTGTTCGAGGTGGNGTAATGGTAGCTGAACCTCCCAAATTAATATTTTTCGAAGATACAAACGGCGATGACAAAGCAGACAAGCAAACCGTTATTGCTACAGATTATGCCGTGGCTTCCGATCCTGCTCGTGGCAAAAGCGCAAATCCCGAACATGCTGCCAATGGCCTTATGTGGGCGCTAGACAACTGGATCTACAGTGCAAACCACACGGTACGTTTTCGAAATACTAATGGTGAATGGCAAAGGGAACCCACAATCAAGCGTGGCCAATGGGGTATCACGATGGATAATCTGGGTAGGATTTTTTATAACAGCAACAGTGACATGCTTCGCGGAGACCTGATTCCATCTGAGTACTTGCAACGAAATCCATTTCGAGGAGGTGGAGGAACAGCCATACGCTTAGCTAAAAGTCAGGAAACTTGGCCCGGAAGATTAAACCTTGGTGTGAACCGGGCTTATAGAAAAGGCACTCTTAGATCTAGCGGCCCATTAGAAGGTCGCCTTTCTAGATATACTGCCGCTTGTGGTCCAGTAATATATCGCGGTGATAATTTCCCTGAGGCATACCAAGGCAATTCTTTTATATGTGAGCCAAGTGGCAATTTCATTCGTCGAAACAAGCATATCGAAATAGGCGGTAATATAATTGCTGAAAATGCTGAAAATGGAAATGAGTGGATGAGTAGCAGTGACGAAAGGTTTCGACCAGTGAATCTTTACAATGGCCCTAGCGGAGGACTTTATATAGTCGACATGTACCGCGGAATAGTTCAGCACAGAATTTATCTAACAAGCTATCTACGCAACCAAGCCGAAAGTCGAGGTTTGGAAAAAGGTATTGATAACGGCCGGATTTATCGTGTTGTTTACAAAGGGCAGAACACTTCCTCACAAAAATTAGCCAAAGCTAGCAGTGATCAACTTGTTTCTGCACTGAGCAATGATAACGGCTGGGTTCGTGACACTGCTCAACGCCTGCTTGTTGAAAGCAAGGATGATATAAATGCCGTTTTAGCCAAAGTCGCCAAAGACGGAGATCATGCGCTTGGAAGAATGCATGCACTTTGGTCACTCGAAGGTCGAGCTGCTATAAGCCCTGATATTATTCTTGATGCACTAAAAGACAATGATAGAGCAGTTCGCATGTCTGCGGCACGTTTGGCTGAACCCTGGCTTAAGGTACCAGGAAATGACGCAATTCTCGATCAACTCGTAATAAACACTAAAACAGAAGATATCACCGAACTCAGACAAATGGTTCTCTCTCTCGGAGCTCACAACCACATTTTAACTCACATGGCTATTAAAAGCGCACTCTATAATCATGCAGATAAGCCTTATGTTTTGGATGCCGCGCTTTCTGGTTTAGCAGGAGAGGAATTGGAATTTCTTGAATTGCTTCTAGGCGAAAAGCGCTGGAAAAAAGCCAAACATCACTCAAAAGTCATTGAGTCACTTGCAGATTGTGTATTCAAGGAAGGAAGACCTTCCAGAGTTGGACAACTAATTTATTACACCTACGGTCGCCGCACTCAAGACTGGCAACGTCTCGCAATTCTGCGCGGAATTGATCGCAACAAGTCCAAAGGGAAACCAGTATATTATGACAAAAAACCTTCCATGCTTACCAAATTGCAAAAATCCAAATACCCTGAGGAAGCAAAACTTGCTAACTCAATTGACAAACTATTTCTTTGGAAAGGTAAGCCAGGTGTAAAACCACTCCCCCCTTTACGCCCACTTACCGAACCTGAACAAACTCTATTTGACCAAGGAAAACAATTTTACACCTTCACCTGTGCAGCTTGCCATCAAGGACATGGACGGGGACAGGCTGGAGTCGCNCCCCCTTTGGTCGATTCTGACTGGGTTCTAAAAAGTGATGAGCGACTCGTACGAATAGTTCTTCAAGGACTTGTTGGCCCAATCACTGTAAACGGACAAAAACACGATCTTGAAATGCCTGCGCTAGTTGGTTTCAACGACAATCAAATTGCTGCCATCCTGACGTATATAAGACGTGAATGGGATCACCGTGGTGAACCAATAACCCCAGATAAAGTCAGTAGCATTCGAACGGCAACCTCCAAACGAGTAGATCCTTGGACAGCACCTGAACTACTTAAAATGCAATAAGGATCTCTATCGACGCAGCACGATCCATACATTTTGTCGGCATCTGTGGCACCGCAATGGCCTCAGTTGCTGCAGCATTAAAAGAACGCGGTTATACTGTCTCTGGATCAGATCAAGGAATCTATCCTCCCATGTCAACATTCCTCGAGGAGCGAGGTATTGAAGCGAGGCCATTTGATGAATCCAATCTAGCTCATAAACCAGATTTAGTTGTTATTGGAAATGCCATTTCAAGAGGAAACCTCGAAGCGGAAATTACACTTGAACAAAAGCTTCGATACTGCTCACTTCCAGAATTGCTAAAGCATCACTTTCTTTGCGGAAAACGACCACTTGTTGTATCAGGAACCCACGGCAAAACCACTACAGCTTCGCTACTAGCTTGGATTCTTGAACACAATGGACTTAACCCTAGTTTCCTTATAGGGGGTATCCCAAACAATCTCGGCCAAGGGGCACGCTTTACTGAAAGTGATTGGTTCATACTTGAAGGCGACGAATACGACACAGCATTCTTTGACAAGCGTAGCAAATTTATTCATTACCTACCCGAAGCAGTCGTTATAAATAATCTAGAGTTCGACCATGCAGACATTTTTAGCAGCCTGAATGAAATTCAAACTTCTTTTCAACGACTGATAAATATTATACCACGAAACGGTCTGCTTCTTGCAAATGGTGATGAAGCAAACATCCGCCCCCTCCTTNATATTGATCACTGTCCTGTTCGTCGTTTTGGACTAAGTAACCAATGCGAAGAACAAGCAGACAAATTATTGTATGACGAGAAAGGATCCAGCTTTCGGATTGGAAAATCCGAATTTCGAATTCCGATGATAGGTGAACTAAATGTTCGCAATGCACTATCCGCTCTTCTAATGGCACGCTATACGGGATTGAATGATGCACAAATTCAAGCAGGATTTGACACATTCAAAGGCATACGCAGGCGCATGGAAATCCGAGGAGAAATTAAAGGGGTCACAGTTATAGATGACTTTGCACACCACCCAACCGCGATTCGTGAAACACTCAAAGCACTAGGTAGACGGTTCCCAGATGGCCGCATATGGGCAATATTTGAACCTCGTAGCAATACAACGCGTCGCAACCATTTTCAAACGGAGCTAGCAGAGGCTTTAAGCTTNGCTAAACATGTACTAGTAGCTGAAATAGCCCGATTAGATCAGGTTCCTCCAGAAGAACGCTTAAACCCCGAACAACTAATGGAAGACATTCGATCTAAAGGCACCGATGCATATTACCTTCCAACTGCCAACGATATTGTGAGTCACATTATACCCCAAACTCAGCCTGGCGATATNCTCTGCGTTCTAAGCAATGGCGGCTTCGAGAATATTCACCAAAAACTNTTAGATGAATTGAATAACTAAAGGATCTTCTGGCTTCTTTCAGCTCCTTTATTTAAAAACAAACGTTCATTGAAGCTATAAAANTANATAAAATACTACCCTAACTTTTCTTTGAAATATATAATCCAACACCGATGCCGATAAGCAATACGAGCGCTCCAGTTAAAAAAGTAATCATTGTCTAAAATTTTGAAGTTTATCTTCGGGGAGTTCTGTATGTTTGAGCGCGTGACTTNGGAAGAATATATATTTGAGGCAAGTAACTCTGAGACGAAACACGAGGGGTAAAAATGGACTGCGGTTTACTCCGAATATGTCTATTAATAGATTTCACACTAGATTTATCTAAAATTGAATAACGATTTGTGTAAGCTTTCTTTTGCGCCTCCTTATAGTAAGGATCATTATTACTCATAAACACTTTCCCTTTTGGAGGGCCTTGAACAACTGTCGGCCTTCCAGTGGGAACTTGAGGGATTGTTGGTGCTACCAATGGAACTGATGTATTNGTCGTATAAGCATTTCCACTGAAGCTCAATGACAAAGCAACACCATGAGCTTCAATTTCAGTTAAACCTTTTTCGGAATCAATACTCATTACTTTTATTGNCCCTGCCACCTCCCCTTCACCTAAAGTAAAGTAGGCAGTTCTAGGAATCTGATTTCGACTATCCACCTTTGCCACACAAGCTTTGTAGCTGCCTCGGAGGCGATATATTCCCGTAAGTTTATACTCGATTCCCTCTGGCAATTTAGCTGACTCTGACTTAACCAAGTCGACGGTTTCAACACGAAACTCCACACCTGACTCATCACCTGTGTAGATAATAGAAACCGCTTCTCCATTTCCCTCGACAACTTGTCCATAAGGCTCCCAGTCAGTCTTTCCTTGCTTGAAATATACCTGATATCCAAGACCAACCGTAGTATCGAATTCTAATTCAACAAGATCACGCTTCGCTAGACTTACGGATTCTTTAGGATTTAATTGATTATTCTCAGCCTGCAAGGCCATATGCCCTATTAGCCCTATCAACAATGCAATTACTGGTTTCATGAGAAAATAATAGTCTTAGTTCTAGTAGGTTTCAAGTCTTGTCCATTGCCAATTAATAGCCAGAAGCCTAAACTCAGCCCGGTTAGGCATGAACATCTCCGGATCCAAAATATTGATCACCGGTGGCACCGGTTCCTTTGGGAATCGAGTAGCCGAGCATCTATTTAAACAGTCACCTTCTATAGTTAGAATCTTTAGCCGAGACGAAAAAAAACAATGGGAGATGCAACAAAAATTTCCCCAGTTCGAGTACATCATTGGCGACGTTCGAGACGAAGCGAGGTTGGAAGAATCAATGGCAGNAATAGATCTCGTCTTTCATGCAGCTGCACTAAAACACGTACCCTCTTGCGAAAAATATCCATTCGAAGCTTACAAAACAAACGTAGTAGGCTCACAAAATGCCTGTCGTACAGCAAAAGCTGCTGGAGTAAAAGTATTCGTAGCCCTCAGCACAGACAAGGCAGTCAAACCAATTAATGCAATGGGCACNAGNAAGGCAATGATGGAAAAAATCGTTTGCAGCCAAAANATCAATGAAAACGAAACGAAGTTTTGCTGCGTAAGATACGGAAACGTTATGGGCAGTCGCGGTTCTGTTATACCACTATTTAAAAGGCAAATTGAAAGTGATAGACCAATAACCATTACAGTTCCAGAGATGACACGTTTTCTTCTAACACTTGACCAGTCTGTTGGACTTGTATTACACGCTATGAAAAACGCGGTCGGTGGTGAAATATTTGTTCGGAAAGCCCCCGCTTGCACTATCGAAACACTTGCCGATTCAGTGCGTAAAAAGTTTAGCAAAAAAGGAGAAAGTCATCCTGTTGAAGTATCAGGAATTAGACCTGGTGAAAAACTTCACGAGATTCTTGTCAATGAGTACGAAATGCGACGCATTACGGATGAAGAGCTTTTTTACACAGTGCACCCAGAGTACAATGCGCCAAAACATCAATCTGATAACCCGCTAGGATCTGAATACACATCCANCAACACTCACCAACTTAATAAATATGAAGATATTGCAAAATTGCTCGATAANATGGGTGAAATTGAACTTTATATTTAACTAATTAAAANGCATATGGCCAACCCGCTTCGAAAACTTTTACGGCCTAAATCTGCTGCTGATTTCACAGCACGAATTGTGGCCAAAGGAGAAATTAAAACTGCTCTAGATATTGGATGCGGGACCTACTCTCATCTTCAAGCATTTCGGCCAGAATTGGAAACCACTGGACTTGATGCATTTATCGACGCAATCGATACCGCAAAAAAACGTGGGGTTCATGATAACTACATTCATGCAGANATATTGAAAGACCAAATTGATACTCAATTTGATCTCGTAACCCTTTACGGACTAATTGAGCACATACCAAAAACTGACGGCATAAAACTTNTAGATCGCATCGAAAAATTAAGCCGAAAATATATTATCTTTGAAACTCCAAATGGTTTNGTGCCGCAAGGTCCAGAATTTGGAAACGAGTTTCAACGGCACCGTTCAGGGTGGAATATTCATGAATTCGAAAACCGCGGCTATCAGGTTTACGGCACCACAGGGACTCGTTACCTTCGAGGCTACATGGCAGGCCCAAAACATAATCTTCCGGGATCCATTTTCTTTGACGAATTACTCACACTTTTTCTTCGAATTAATAACAACCCAAAGCATGCATTTAATCTAGTAGCGATTAAGGATGTACGCGGTGTTTCGGCCATACACAAAAAGGGGGACCAGCCTTGAGGCTACTCATTCTTGGAGGAAGCGGGATGTTGGGACATCAACTATCGCTAAGCCTTCAAACAAAACATCAAGTTTGGGTGACACTGCGCCAACCAGTTGCCGATTACGCATCTCATGTAATTTTCGACCCTTCAACTTCAATACAAGTGAGGGATATAACCGATCGAGATGTACTCAACCGAACACTNGAAAAAGCCAAACCAGAAGCTGTTATTAATTGCGTTGGCATCATCAAGCAACTCAACAAATCTACGGAAGATACTAGAATCCGCAGGGTGAACGCTGAATTCCCTCATCAATTGNCTAAAGAATGTGAGAAATTGGGCACGCGTTTGATCCACTTTAGCACCGACTGCGTATTCGCTGGATCTAAAGGCAATTATTTAGAGGAAGATCCCGCCGATGCTACTGACATATATGGTAAAACAAAGCACTTGGGCGAAGTAACAGATCGCCATTGCGTAACAATCCGGTCATCTGTCATAGGCCACGAAATCGATTCAAACCTTTCTTTATTGAGCTGGTTCCTAAGTCAACATGGGACAACCATTAAGGGCTATACCAACGCAATATACAGCGGCTTCACGNCAATCGAAATGGCTAAAATTGTCGAACGCATACTGACTCAGCATCAATCACTCTTCGGCCTATGGCAAGTAGCCAGTGAGCCAATATCAAAATACGACCTACTCAAACTTTGCCAATCCANACTCGGCTGGAAAGGTACAATTGAACCTGATGATTCATTCGTCTGTGACCGGAGCTTAAATGGTGAACGATTCAAGCTTGCTACTGGCTACGAGCCACCAAACTGGGAAAAAATGATCACTGAACTTTCCCAAGCATCATGAACGAAAAGATGCAAATCATAACAGTAATTCCAGTATACAATGGGGAAAGGTTTATATTGGAAACACTTGATTCTTTAGCTTCACAAACTCTAAAGCCGGATCGCGTTATCGTAATTGACGACGCCTCGACCGACAACACAGCTAAACTCGTGGAGTCGTATGAATTACTGAAATGCGAACTTATTCGCAGTGATGAAAACCAGGGACTTTTCAAGAACTTCAATCGAGCACTGGACTATGCCGTTGAGTGTGACTTTCTTCACTTCATTTGTGCAGATGATATCCTACTGCCTAAATTTATGGAACAAATGAGCAACGCACTGAAGACCGTCCCTGGACAATCCTTTAGCTATTGCCTTTCCGCATTCATAAACAAAGATGGCAAGCTTATTGAAAGCCCCATCAGNCAACCTTACACTTCACATTCAGTCTCAGCTGACGCCCTACTAGCTCAGCATAGTGAATGTAAATCACTAATGCTTGGAGGAACACTTATCAAGACACTCGGCAAATCCTGCCCTGTNCGTTTCCGCACCGACATGCCCCACGCCGCTGACTGTGTTTTTTATTCAGATCTAGCTAAAATTAGCACCTCATGTATTGAAGTACCTAAAGTTTTACTCCATATACGACGGCATCCATTCAGCATGACAAAACGCAACGAAGAAAATATCAAAAGTTGGGTGCTAGATGAATGGGAGGCTATTCAGCATGCATTTAGCTTAATGAAGCAAGCTGGTTTGCCGCGGTGGGTACGCAAACAAAAACTACGCTGCATGTTTGCTGCCCGTTCCAAGGTAAAAATGCAACAGATGGCAGACGAAAAACCAGATTTTGTGCAGCGAATTTACCAATCCGCTCGCCCCAAAGTGCCATGGTTACACTGGCAGCTTGGATGCATTACCGTATTATTTCGTGACATCTTTTTCGGCTCATCAATTAAGAAAGAGCACTGGCAATAAGTAGAAGTGAATTTACCTTTTCTCTCAACCGAACGGACAGCTAATTGGCTCAAGCCATTTATGGGCGTATTAGCTTTATTGATTATAGTAACTCTGTTTCTTTTTTGGGATAGCACCAAGCCTCAGATGACCCTTTTCTCTAATGATGGTCCTCTCGGCTCAATTAGCAGTGATGCTATCAAAATGCCCGGAACATTTTTCGGATATTGGCACGATTTAAACTGGCTAGGCTATGAACAGCCAAGTGCCTCACCTGGTATATACATGGCCCTTGGGTTGCTACTTCAAAAATCAGTTCTTTATCTCAAATGGTGCACCCCTATATGCTTGATCATTCTAGGTCTCTCTGCCTGGTTTTTTTTTCGCACACTAGGCCTTCGCAATCTTGCCTGCACCATCGGAGCAATCGCTGCATCATTCAACATGGAGATAGTCTCCTATGCTTGCTGGGGCCTACCATCACGTTCTCTAACTTTTGCTACGACATTTCTTGCCGGAGCATTCATACTACGCGCTTTAGATTCTCGTCCATGGATAAACCTTACGATAGCCGGAATATGCGTCGGACTCGGATTGATGGAAGGATATGATATAGGAGCACTCTTCAGTCTATATATTGCAGTATTTATATTATTTGGATTCGTTATCAAACCGCTTGAAAACGGCAAGCAAACAAATCTTGGTCANACAGCTTGCCGAGGGATAGCAGGAATAGCGGTAGTAGCAATAGCTGCCGTTTTAGCCTCTTCGCAAACCATTTCCACTCTAGTTGGAACACAGCTTCAAGGATCTTCCAAAGATCAATTCGAAAACAGGCAAGCTGCAAAAGAANAGCAATGGAATTTTCTTACACAATGGAGTCTACCTAAAATGGAAGCTTTACGAATCGTGGTGCCAGGTCTTTACGGATACCGACTTGACACACCTCGCTCTTATGACACTGAAAAATTAATTTCACTTGATGGTGGAAGATACTGGGGATCAATGGGCCAAGATCCAGTTCTAGAACAGATTAACGAGGTGGAAGAAATAATTGCAGCGTTTGGCCAACGTAATATTTTACCAGGTGAGCTTGCTCAAGTTATGAATATCTCCATCAATCAAGCAACACAGCTGATGAGCCTTGTTCAGAATAAAGATCGTTTTTTAAAACGCCACTCCGGATCCGGCGAGTACGTGGGTATAGTTGTATTTTTACTTGCGATTTGGGCAACCTTTCTGGCTCTAAATAAACGATCTTCAATTTATTCGAAAACGGAACGCAGAATGATACTTTTTTGGGGATTCATTGCTTTGTCATCTCTACTTTTAGCTTTTGGAAAACATGCAATTTTTTACCAATTCATCTATCAGTTGCCATTTTTCAACACCATGCGAAACACTATCAAGTTTCTTCACCCGATGCACTTTGCGCTGATTATTCTATGCGGTTACGGTGTCGAAGGATTAATTCGCCTCGCTAGAATTGAGACAAAAGAAAACTCAAAGTTAATTCGAAAATGGATAATTGGCTCAACTATCGTTGCTGGTGTCATTTTACTCTTTAGCCTAATATTAAATTCTTTCAAAAACCTTCTAGCAAAACATATTTCCGACCAAGGTTTCACATTNGAAGAAGCATCAATAATGGCTTCATTTAGCGGCAAAGAGCTAATCATCACTTCATTTTTTCTAGTCATTAGTGTGTTTTTTGTAGCCAAAATACTCAAAACAAAAGCTGCTTCGCCCTTTGTAATNGGACTAGCTTTACTGGTCATTGTAGACCTTACTCGAGCCAATTTACCTTGGATACAATACGATGATTACAAGNATAANTATGAGAATCAGAATCCATTAATTAATCAGCTCAGCGAATCACCCCATGAAGGACGAGTCACCATCTCGCGTTTATCTGACAGAGATCTAAGCGGACTCTATCGTATTGAGTGGCTACAGCATCAATTTCTTTATAACAACATACAGTCAATCGATATCGTACAAGCACCTCGAATGGCAGCTGACCACGAAGCATTCGAACGCAGATTTACAATTAACAGCGACACCAAAACACACTACCTTGAAGGAAGGCGATGGGAGCTGACTAACACTCGATGGATTCTCGGCGGCACAAATGACGTGTCGATTTTTAATCAACATTTTGATACTGAAAAAGGCCGATTCACCTCAACCAACTCATTCCTAATTGGTTTGCGTTCAGACATGAAAAATCCAAATGCACCGAGTTACGAGGATTTGACCACACATTTTCAACCAAACGGACCTTATTGTCTAATCCGATTTGATGGAGCCCTACCTAGGGCTAAGCTATATAGTCATTGGCAAGTTCAAACGAACAATTCAGCCACATTGGACACATTGGCCAGTCGAGAATTCGACCCTCACTCTACGGTAATCATAAACTCACAAATTCCCCCATCAACCGCAGAACCTGGTGAAGTAGCCGGAAGTGTGAGCATCAAAGAATATAAGCCAAAAGAAATTCGACTGAGCGCTAATGCAACTTCCAAAGCTGTTCTATTGCTTAATGACCATTGGTCGCCACATTGGAAAGTCAGTGTAGACGGACAACCTGCAGAACTACTTCGATGCAACTCCGTTATGCGTGGTGTTGAGTTAAAACCTGGACAACACGATATAGTCTTTCGTTTCCAACCTCCTGCCACCTGGCTTTACGTAAGCCTCGCATCCATACTTAGTGGATTCGGACTACTTGGCTTCATTGTTGCCGACAATCGAAAAAAATCTGATTAATGAGCCATCAGGAAAAGTATTACCGCAATAACAAAGAATATGCCAATTTCCTTGAAGATTGGGATGATGAGTTTTATGCAAAATATTCAGAAGCACTTTGCCCAACACAAACAGGCAGCAAAATTCTAGATATTGGATGCGGAGTTGGCCAAGTCGTCCGTCGACTAATGAAATCCGGACATGAAGCACATGGCGTTGAAGTCTCTGAGCCAAATATTGCCAAGGCGAAAAAAGTTAGCAAACTTTGCCAATTATACGACGGAGTCAGACTACCTTATAAAAATAACACCTTTGACAGCGCAGGAGCACTAAATGTTCTTGAACATGTTGAAGAGCCAGAAGCGTTCATCACTGAACTGGTCCGTGTAGTAAAACCAGGTGGTCGCATTATTCTATCCAGTCCAAATTTTTTTCGTGCCATTGGCTTTCGCGATTATCATCCCAAGATGAGAGGCATTAATAATAAATATAAAAACTGGCAACGCCTTCGAGCGAAAAGACAACAAATAGCAGACAATCCAAATACAGTACGCTTCGACCGGATGGAGCCAATAGTGCGCGAAACTTTTCAGCCCGATGATGATGCTATCGTTGCTACCAATGGATTAGAAATAAAATTCTTTCTGGAACAAAATGGATGTGAAGTTTGTAGCGTTGAATGTACTGACCGACATGTCCCTAAANTGATCGATTTCACTCTAAATCTTGGCCCTTGGCGCTACCTAATGTTTAACGCCTTTATCACCGCCAAAAAGACTTCTCNCTCTTAACTAAATAACAATTCACAAAATAGGTTTTCAAAATCCTTTTTTCATTGGATTCATTGAGTCACTTAACTTCTAAAACCTTTAATTTTTATTGAAAAAAATACTGGAATATGTANGNTTTTTCCAAGCAAATGTAACTAAAAGCGCGTGGATGCGTACAACATTACTGTATTTTAAGGAAAACTTAATGAGACAAAGATTTTTTCAATTTATACCCTTGGCATTTTTCTTGATAACATCATCTATCCAAGCAGAGGAAAATAAGGCCAAAAAAGTTAGTTTTTACAACGACATTCGACCTATTTTTCAAGCNTCATGCCACGGTTGCCACCAACCTGCNAAAGCCAACGGTGACTATGTAATGACAACTTTCAAAGCACTTCTGAAGGGNGGAGACAGTGAAGAGGTTGCAATTATTCCTGGAAAACCAGATGAGAGTCACTTGATTACATTAATTACGCCGATCGATGGCGAGGCTGAGATGCCACAAAAAGAAGATCCATTACCCAAAGAACAGATAGACATAATTACGAAATGGGTTGCAGAGGGCGCAATTGATGACACACCGATAAGTGCTAAACAACTCTACAACATGGATAACCCACCGGTATACAGTTTACCTCCAGTGATTTCGTCAATCGATTATTCTCCAGACGGTTCGCTGATCGCAGTAGCCGGTTATCACGAGGTCCTTCTTCATAACACCGATGGTTCCGGTTTAGCTGGTCGATTAGTCGGCTTATCTGAGCGAGTACAAAAAGTTAAATTCTCTCACGATGGCAAAAAACTTGCAGTAGCTGGCGGATTGCCTGCGCGTTCCGGAGAAATACAAATTTGGAATGTCAATAATCGTACCCTGTCTATGTCAATCCCAGTTGGATATGACACATTGTATGGAGTAAGCTGGTCACCGGATGATAAAAAAGTATCCGTTGGACTTTCAGATTCAACACTTCGCGCTTATGACATCAGCAATGGAAAACAAGTTCTCTTCAAAGACTCGCACGATGACTGGGTATTAGATACAGTCTGGAATAATAAAGGAGATCACTTGATTTCTGTTGGGCGGGACATGGCAGTAAAATTGACTGAAGTNGCTACACAGCGATTTGTTGATAACATCACTTCAATTACTCCTGGAGCCCTTAAGGGNGGGATTCATGCCATTACAGTTCACCCNAAAAAAGAAGAGGTATTGGTTGGNGGGTCAGACGGAGTACCGCAGATTTTCCGATTNACTCGCGTAACAAAGCGCGTAATTGGGGACAACTCAAACCTTGTACGCAAGTTTCCTCCAATGCCTGGTAGAATCTTCGCACTCGACTTTGCGCCAGATGGAAATAAGATAATTGCTGGTAGTAGCTACAACGGAGTTGGCTCATTACACCTCTACAGTTCCGACTACGACAGCAGCGTAAATGACGCCCTAAAAAAAGCCTTTGAAAGACCGTTGGACGGAAACTCTAAAAAGCTTTCTGCAGAATACCACACCAAGCAAGTTAAACTCTTGTCTAAAATATCGCTTGGCACCTCGGTTTATTCTACTGCGTTTAGTCCTGACGGAGAAACGATTGCTGTTGGCGGTGCGGACGGAGTAGTGCGTTTGTATGAAACCCAGTCACTTGGTTTTAAAAGGGCATTCATGTCTGTCCCTATGACAGAAGAAAAACTTCAAGATGCAATCGCACTTTCAGTGGAGCCTTCCGAGATTAATCTAAATGGAAAATTTGACTATAGCCAGATGCTATTAACTGCAGTTAAGGGTAATGGTGAAAAATACGACGCGTCTAGAGACTTTGCTTTCAAGTTGGATTCAGAAATCATTAAGGTTAGTAAAAGTGGAATGGTATCTCCTATCAAGGACGGAGAAGCCAAGCTTGAAATTTATCACAAGAATCAAAAAACAACTGTGACCGTTCGCGTGGCTGGAAGCGCCAGTGATTTTGAACCTGATTATGTTCGTGATGTGATGCCAGTATTATCAAAATTAGGCTGTAATGCTGGAACCTGCCACGGTTCAAAAGACGGAAGGAATGGCTTTAAGCTATCGTTAAGAGGCTATGATCCCATCTATGATATACGAGCCTTCACGGATGACTTGGCAAGTCGCCGGGTTAACATTGCTTCTCCAGATAATAGCTTAATCTTGCTAAAGGCTTCCGCCTCTGTGCCACATGAAGGCGGACAGTTAACGAAGCTGGGAGAAGACTACTATGAAATCCTTAAGAGTTGGATCGCGAATGGAGCCAAACTTGAGATCAATTCGCCCAGAGTAACGGGAATAGATTTATACCCACAAAATCCTGTAGTTCAAAAGATTGGCGACAAGCAACAGATGCGTGTTATTGCAACATATGCTAACGGAAAAAAACGCGATGTAACTGCAGAGTCATTCATAGAAACTGGAAACTCTGACATCGCTACCACCAATAAAGGAGGGTTAGTAACCACAGCGCGCCGAGGTGAAGCTCCTATGCTTGCCCGATTTGAAGGGGCTTACGCATCTACAATCGTTACTGTTATGGGCAATCGCTCAGGGTTTGAGTGGAAAGAAATGCCATATAACAACAAGGTAGACGAATTTGTTGCTTCCAAACTTAAGCGCACTAAAACACTTCCATCAGGTTTAAGCTCAGACGAAGACTTTCTTCGCCGCATTTACCTCGATTTAATAGGCTTACCTCCTAGTAGCGAGGAAGTTCGTAAGTTTGCTGCTGACAAACGAGATAGCAAAATTAAAAGGGATGAATTAATCGACAAACTTATAGGCAGTGACAACTACATCGACCACTGGACAAACAAGTGGGCCGACATGTTACTGGTTAACAGGAAATTTTTAGGAACAGAGGGTTCATCAACATTCCGCAAATGGATTCGAGATGAAATTGCAAATAACACCCCCTATGATGAGTTTGCACGAAAGATCATTACAGCAAGCGGCTCCAACAAGGACAATCCCCCTGCCTCATACTACAAGATATTAAGAGAACCCACCGCTATCATGGAAAACACCACCCATCTTTTCCTAGCCACCAGGTTTAACTGTAATAAATGCCATGACCATCCATTTGAAAGATGGACACAAGATCAATATTACGAGACCACAGCTTATTTTGCTCAAGTTAGTTTAAAGAAGGACGATAAGGCTGGGGATAAACGTATAGGAGGAACGGCCGTTGAAGGAGCCAAGCCCCTTTACGAAATTATATATGATCGTAATCAAGGAGAAACCAAGCACGATAGAACAGGTGAAATCACTCCACCTGCATTTCCATTTGCAAGCGAACACAATAGCCCAAAAGATGGAAGCCGGCGTGAAAGCTTCGCCTCTTGGCTAACCTCCCCAGACAACGAATATTTCGCCAAGAGCTATGTGAATCGCATATGGGGTTATATGACCGGAACCGGTATCATTGAACCAATTGACGACATCCGTGCTGGCAATCCACCAAGTAATCCCGAATTACTAGATTGGCTAACAAAGGAATTCACCGAAAGCGGTTTCGATGTTCGTCATTTGGTAAAAATTATAACGAAATCCCGAACTTACCAATTAAGCGTAAAGACTAATAAATGGAATGAAGATGATACCATTAACTTCTCACACGCCAAAGCACGACGACTGCCAGCTGAGGTTTTGTTTGATTCCATTTACCGAGTNACCGGCACTAAAAGTAAATTTCCAGGNGTGCCTGAAGGNACACGGGCCGCACANCTTCCAGATTCAGGAGTAAAACTTGCCGATGGTTTTCTGGGTAATNTAGGGCGACCAGCGAGGGAAAGCGCATGTGAGTGTGAACGTTCTAACGAACTTCAATTGGGTCCAATTATGGCACTCATTAGCGGGCCAACTGTAGACAATGCCATTAGCTCAAAAGACAATGCTATTACTAAACTTGTATCCGACATGGCAGACGATGAAAAGATGGTTGACGAATTATTCCTTAGAGTGCTGAACCGCCATGCCACCGCGAAAGAAATTGCAGCAGCAAAAAAAATAATCGGAGACGTAAAGTCAGAACACGAGACTGCAATTAATCAGTTAGCTCAACATGAGAAAGAAATCGAACCAATCGAAATAAAACGTGCAAAGAAACGCACTGATGCCATCCGCTTAGCTAAAACTAAACTAGAGGCATATGAAATGGAGATTGCACCACGTGAAGCCGATGCCGACAGAAAACAAAAAGAACGCATCGCAAAAGCGGAAGAATCACTAAAAACCTATGACAACGAACTAGCCAAACGCTTGACTGAATGGGAGGGTTCCGCAGCAAAAACAACTAAATGGAAAGATTTAGAAATTGGCGATCTAAAAGCTACAAACGGCACTAAGCTTGAGAAGCGTAANGGAAACGTAATCTTTGCAAGTGGCGATCTTAAAAAGACAATATATACTATCAATGCTGACACCAAACTTAACGGCATAACAGGAGTTCGTCTTGAATTACTGGCAGACGACAATCTACCCAAAAAAGGTCCTGGCCGAAATGACGATGGCAATTTTGTTCTAACTGAGTTTAGCCTTAAGGCAATCTCGACAGGAAAAGAGCAAAGTCGAAAATCTAAAAAAGTTTCATTCAAGGAAGCGAAGTCAGATTTTAATCAAAAGGATTTCGACGTAAAGAAAGCAATAGACGGAAAGGTGGATAATAAAGGTTGGGCAGCTAGCCCTAAACTAGGAACAGACAGAACTGCCATTTTCATACCAAAAGAAAAATTTGGAACTGAGGGAGGATCACGTTTAACTTTTTCATTAAACCAAAACTACAACAGCAACAAACACTCAATTGGTAAATTCCGCCTTCTCGTCACAACCGATGAAAAAGTTGAAATCGGTCACCCAGGAGATATTAGCGCTATTTTAGCAACCTCCCTAGACAAGCGAAGCGACGATCAAAACAAACGCCTTACAGACTACTTCAAGGCGCAAGACAAGGATTTGGCGTCTAAAAACAAGGAACTTGAAAACGCCAAGAAAAAACGACCAGAGGATCCAAAACTCAAGGAACTTAANTCTTCCCTAGCAAAAGCAGAAAAACCACTTACTATAGATCCTAAACTTGCCGAACTTCGCCGTGCATTAGAGTTAAGCAAATCGCAACAGAAAACTGTCCGTTTGACAGCGGCACAAGACATAGCTTGGGCACTAATCAACAGTCCAGCGTTCTTATTCAACCGTTGACGATCATGAGAAAAATGTTAACTTATCTGAAACAAGACATTATTATTTTAAAATCAATTTAAGAAAATGATTACGATACCAGGAGCACCAGGAAAGGACTTATGTGATCCACACTTGAAGGTTTCAAGACGTGACCTACTTCGCATTGGAGGATCAAGCATGATGGGTTTAGGTTTAGCCAATATACTTAAACTTCAGGCACGGGCCGCCGAAGCTGGTCATGTAGGAGGCCCAGGATGGGGCAAGGCAAAACATGTAATTCTCTGCTACTTGCAAGGAGGACCTAGTCATATAGACTTGTGGGATCCCAAACCTGATGCGCCTGAAAATGTAAAGTCCATCTTCAAGCCGATTCCAACAAAAATTCCCGGTGTAAACTTTACCGAACTGATGCCCAAACTAGCTAAGGTAAATGATAAGATGTCGATGATTCGGTCGATGAGTTATACACCTAATGGATTATTCAACCACACAGCTGCGATCTATCAGATGATGACAGGTTACACGACCGACAAAGTGAGTCCTTCTGGTCAGCTGGAACCTCCAAGCCCAAAAGATTTCCCTAACTTTGGTTCTAATATCGTTCGATTACGTCCAACCACAGAACCAATGTTGCCATTTGTTATGCTGCCTCGCCCCTTACAGGAAAGCAACGTAGTTGGCAAAGGCGGCACAGCAGGTTTCTTAGGCAAATCATTCGATCCATACTATCTCTATCCTGACGGAGGAGACATGGATATGAATAAAATGGATCGCGTAAAAACAGACGATCTTAAAATGCGACCGGATGTATTTGAGTTACGCCTTCGTCGTCGTGCCCGCCTTCGCGATGCTATAAATGATGCATCACCAGATATAGACAAGGCAGTATCTAATTTTAAACTTGATGAATACTATGACCGAGCCCTCAATCTTGTAGCATCTGGCCGTGCTCGCAATGCATTTGATTTGGCACAAGAATCAGAAGCAACCCGTAATCTTTATGGGAGAAATACATTTGGTCAAAGCTGCTTGCTGGCACGCCGNCTAGTTGAAGCTGGCACAAGAGTTGTGGAAGTGGTCTGGCCAAAAGTTGCGAATTCTGACAACCATTCCTGGGATGTTCACGTTGGGCTACCAAAGCGAATGAAAGATCAGGCTGCACCCATGCTCGATGCTGGACTGTCAGGGCTTATCACTGACTTGAGCCAACGAGGCATGCTAGATGAAACTTTGGTCATTGCTGTAGGAGAATTCGGCCGCAGCCCAACAAAAGGCGTAAGTACTTCTGGTAATAGTAATAGTGCAGATGGCCGCGATCACTGGCCTTACTGTTACACAGCAGCAATTGCTGGTGCGGGCATCAAACAAGGATATGTTCACGGAAAGTCAGACCGCACCGGCTCTGCTCCAGTTGAGGATCCTGTCCATCCAGGTGAATTACTAGCTACGATTTATCACTCTTTCGGCATCGACCCAGAAACAATCGTATACAATCACTTGAANCAACCTCGTGAATTAGTCAAAGCCAAGGCAGTCACCAAGTTGTTCGCTTAATAAATATTAACTAAATAAATAATTTAAAGCCGACGAGATTACGTCGGCTTTTTCTTTATAATAAGATATTTATCATAATGAAATTAGTGTCTCTATGATTTTGGTTTCCGTTTCGATCTCTTAGATTTAAGTTTGCCCCCGATCAATAGATAACGACATGCCATTATTCCGATTTATAAGTCGATTTTTTGCCCGAATTATTTTCGGATTCAAAATATATAACGCTAAGGTTCTTAAGGATGATGGACCAGTTCTACTCGTTCCTAATCATGTATCTTGGTTTGACTGGTGGATAGTCGGAATTTGCCTTCAGGAGGATTGGAAATTTGTAGTCTCTTCAACGCGTGCTGATAGCCACTGGGTTTTTCGGTTTATAATGCGTAACCGGTTCACTTTTCCCATAGACAATGCTTCACCATTTGCCATCAAAGAAATGTCTAACTTTCTGAAGAGTGGTGGACGATTGGTGCTTTTTGCCGAAGGACGCCTCTCAGAAACAGGCAGCTTGATGAAACTATTTGAAGGCACCGGCTTTCTANTAGAAAAAACTAATGCAAAAATAATAACCTGCTATCAAAGAAATGCTCATCGCCTGCCTTATTCAAAGCATCCTGGATGGAAAAAAATCTTTCCAAGATTAACCATTCATTTCAGCGATCCCCAATATGCACCGAAAACACTAAGTAATAGATCCGAAGCTAGAGAAGCTTATACGCAATGGCTAAGAGAGCAATTGATGGGACTACAGTTTCAGACTGAAATGAAGTTAGGCCCTCAAGATTTATTAACAGCCATAGCTTCCATGGGTAGGGAGCGCCCAAAATCAATAGTACTAGAGGATGTTACTGGGCAACGCCTTAATCATCGAATGGTAATGGTGGGAGCAGAGGTATTGTCTGGGCAATTCCAAAAACTACTGAAACCTGAAATCGATCGAGTGGGGCTACTTTTACCAAATGTCAATGCAACACCGATCACTCTTCTAGCACTATGGCGACTTGGAAAAGTTCCAGCAATTTTAAATTACAGCAGTGGAATTCCAATAATGCAGACATGTTCAGAATTGGCTGGAGCGAAACAAATAATAACATCTCAGGCATTTTTAGAGAAAGCCGGTATAAATATACAGCCAATGAAGGACGCCGGCATCGAATTTATATATCTAGAGAAAGTGCGTGAACAAGTTTCAGCCCCAACTAAATTAGCTATACTAATAAAACACAAGTTAAGGCTTGGGCAATCACAGTTTCACATACCATCCGATAAGACGGCTGTAGTTTTGTTCACAAGCGGATCTGAGGGNATTCCGAAGGGGGTGGAATTAACACACAAAAATATTCTAGCCAATTTGCGACAACTGCTTGCGATGGTGGATATCCTTGATACAGACAGCATTTTCAACTGCTTACCAATGTTTCATAGCTTCGGATTAGTTGTAGGAACATTACTTCCAATGTGCCGCGGTTTGCGAACAACAATTTTCCCATCACCGTTGCAATATCGTGTAATCCCTACAGCCGTTTATAATTCCAACACAACNATATTCCTAAGTACCAACACATTTTTAAATGGTTACGCTAAAAAAGCTCATCCGTATGATTTTCGAAATATTCGGTATTTGTTAGCTGGTGCAGAAAAAATTCAACAGGCAACTTCAGATACTTGGTCACGGAAATTCGGTATTCGCATTACAGAGGCTTACGGAGTCACAGAGTGTTCACCTGGTATTAGCGCTAATACCAAGGCAGACAATAGATTTGGATCAGTCGGTCGTATTCTTCCAGATATGGAATGGAAATTGGAGCCAGTCGACGGAGTCAAGGATGCCGGCCGCCTTTTCGTTAAAGGTCCAAACGTAATGAAGGGNTACCTTAACGAGGATGCAAATAAAGCATTCCAATCACTCAATGGTTGGTATGATACCGGCGACATAGTAAAAGTAGACGATGATGGTTATTTTTGGATAAAGGGCCGGGCAAAACGATTTGCAAAAATTAGCGGTGAAATGGTAAGTCTAACCGCAGTAGAAGATGCTCTGGCAGGAGCATTTCCTCATCACGGCGAAAACTGTGAGATTGCCGTAATTGCAGTGACCGATACAGATAAAGGAGAAAAACTAATCGCTGTAACTAATGAACCAAATCTTACAACTTCAGAGATTCGTGATGCCGTAGCTTCTGCTGGATTAATTAATCTCTGCACACCAAGAGAAATCCATGTACTGAAAGAAATTCCCAAACTGGGCACCGGCAAGTTGAATCACCGCGAAGTTCAAAGATTGGCAGAAGAAAAATAGTAATTAGCACCTTTCAGATTGTCTCTCACCCTTTGATTTGTTAATTCCCTGTTATGCGGTTTCTGTTCCGCTGGACATTTCGCCTGCTAATTCTAATGATAGTTTTAGCTATTGGCCTATTTCTAACCAAAGATGCTCTAACCAAGTGGTGGATTGTAAGTGAATTTCGAGAACAAGGAATGGATGTNCAAATTGGACAACTCGAAATCGGATTTCCTTTAAACTCCACTATAGCAGCTAATAAAATTACCGTTTTTAATCTTCCTGAATATGGCGGATCTTCAATGCTAAAAATTGATGATCTGTTCATCGACTGTGATTTTTCTGAATTGATGAACTTTCGAAGAAAGCTAAAACCGCACTTTCGTCAGATTCGAATCCGAATTGAAGAATTCAATCTTGTAGAAACTAATAAAGGTTCTAGAAACTTAATTTCTTTACCCGATGCTGTAGCTAAAACAACGGCCCAATTAACTNTGGACGATTCACCACTATACTTCACAGTCGGCAACCTAAATTTCTCATGGAACAATTTACGTTTCACCTCAATTTCTGCAAACGGATCAACCACTAGTTCGAAAGATATGAATGTTAATTTAGAAAATCATATCACTCAAAATGTGAAGACACTAAAAGACTTAAGACCGCTGTTCACAAAGATAGCTAAACCTATAGGCACTGCACTCGCGGCTAAGCTTTTTGGACGCTTTTTTGATTAAAAAAATATAATTATAAATCCATTTTGAATTTTCAATTAATGCGATATCACTTAAAGACGCCTATAATAGATAAGACTCGTATAAGACACCATATAGACTGAATTGATAGTTTTTATAGGTTACAAAATATTAGAAATTTTTGAGTGGAATTCACGCAATTTAAAAATAAAGCACGCAACTTAATTGCATATTACTTAATGTTTAAGAGCTGAAAGATATAAATCCTTGATGGCATCTTTTTTGCTCACTTACTAATAATCTTAAAGGTTAGTTGACGATACTTTTAATTAGGCTATTTTTTTAAAAACATGTTCCGACAAAAACTAAAAATACTTTTCGCATCTGTCCTACTAACAACGAGTTTCGATCTCGGCCGAGCATTAGACTGGCCAAACTGGCGTGGCCCCGATCATAACGGAATTTCAAATGAAAGTGATTGGTTTCAAAAATGGCCATCAAGTGGCCCAAATAAACTCTGGCAAGCATCAGTAGGAACAGGATTTGCTACCGTTTCCGTATCTGATGGTCGTGTATTCACCATGGGAAACAAATCAAATCGCGATCAGGTAATTGCGCTAGACGATGTCACCGGCGATGAGTTATGGAGGCATACTTACTCAGAAAAGCTGACTGCAAACCTCTACGATGGAGGTCCCAACGCAACTCCCACAGTGGATGGCAACCATGTCTATACATTAAGTAAAACTGGGAAAGCATACTGCTTCAACGTTGAATCAGGTAAAGTAGTTTGGACAAAGGATTTAAAACGTCTTTACAATGCTCAAGTTCCAAAATGGGGTTTTGCATCGTCACCACTAATTCAGGACAATCAAGTGATTTACAATGTCGGCACACGCGGCGTAGCACTGGAGAAAAATTCAGGTCGTTTATCGTGGAAAACCGGCTCTGGTACAGCTGGCTATGCAAGCGCTGTACCTTACAATCATAAAGGCAAGGATGCTCTCGTGATTTTTGCAGCAGATAGCGCATACGGAGTCGATCTTTCCAATGGCAGACAACTCTGGAAAAAATCGTTTCGGACCAGTGCAGAAGTCAACGCTGCTGATCCGGTATTGTACAACAACAAAATCTTTCTTACTTCAAACTCACGTGACGGGGAATTAATCGAATTAAGTACTACTAGCACTCGTTCTAAATGGAAAAATAGAAACATGCGCATACACTTTAATGCGGGCGTGATTATAGGAGACTATCTTTATGGAGCAGATGGGCGAATTGACAGAGGAAAAACTGTACGTTGTATTAATATGAAAACTGGAGAGACTGAGTGGACTAAAACAAATATGCCATGTAGTTCTATTACAGCTGCCGATAACAAATTGATAATCCTCACTCGTGATGGAACTCTCTACATCGCTGAAGCATCACCAACACGTTTCAAACAACTAGCCAAGTCCAAAGTATTAAATGGCACCTGCTGGACTGTCCCAGTACTAGCTAATCACAGCCTTTATGTGAGGAATTCCAAAGGAACACTTCACAAACTTGAAATGAGTAAAATGATTGTTAGTCCTCAACCGCTGGATGTTCAGTTAGCTGGCAATGATCTCGAGTTCTCGTGGCCGGCCAAAGGCATTTTCATACTTGAGTCCACAGAATCCATAGGCAAAGAGTCGAAATGGAACGAAGTTAGCGGTGCCCCCGCTAAGGAGAATGACCGGATAGTAGTTCGTATTCGCCCCAACAAAACTGGACAACAGTTTTTCCGGCTTAGGAGCAAATGAACCTCATAGCACGTAAAGGCTTCACTCTTATCGAATTACTGGTAGTTATTGCTATCATTGCCATTCTAGCTGCACTTCTTCTACCCAGCTTAGCTAGCGCAAAGGAAAGAGCACGAAGAACATATTGCAAAAATAATATCCGACAATTTATTCAGGTTGCCCACATGTATGGCGGTGACCATGACCAGTATTTACCAAGCGGCTTGTCCGATGCAAAAGATCCAATGGATGATCACACCCCTCTAATCTCTACTCCCATTCGTGAATCTTTATTAAAATACGCACCCTTTAATATTTATGAATGTGCCAACCTTGGTAAACCATTTGGAGATCCAAAAGGATGGCTTTTTGAAGGCTGGGGGTACGTTATCGGTTACAATTACCTGGGAGGACATTATCAAACCCCATGGGAAGCAATGGATGGATTTCAAGGCTGGATCTCACCGCAAACCTTATCAGACGACCCTAGCTTGCCTCTAGTGACCGATCTAAATACCTGGTCACCAGGGTTTGGACATACACTTGCGCCTCACGGTTCAAACGGACCAATTCTTTTCGAGTATGGCAGTGACACAGAAGGGGTAGTTGACTACTCCAACCCCAGCGCCGAAGGAGCCTCATCGAAGGATGTCGGAGCTGATGGCGGTAACATAGGATGGCTTGATGGATCTGTAAGGTGGAAGGACATCGATCAAATGCAAAAATATCGCGGCTCACAGCTATGGGGCCTCGACGGGGCATTCACAGTATGGTGAGTATTGCGTAAATTGCCTTTTTTGGGTAAACCGACCAAGTGCCCAATGCATCGCCCCATATTCTGCTGCTAATACCGGCTTATAACGAGGAGTCCCGCATTGGCCCTGTTCTTGAGGATTATGCTAATTATTTTCGAACCCACCACCCCGAGCGTTTTAACATGGTTGTCGTACTCAACGGATGTAAAGATAACACGCTCGGAGTTGTAACAACTGCTAAAAAACAGTTCCCGGAAATAAGTTATGTAAATATTCCGGAACCTGTTGGTAAAGGAGGCGCACTAATTGAGGGCCTCAAGCTCACCCCTGAAGTAGATTTAGTCGGCTATGTTGATGCCGACGGCGCAACACCGCCAGCCGCGTTCGATGATCTTATCCAGAAATGTAAAAATGTTGACTGCGTAATTGGATCACGTTGGCTAAAGGACTCAGTATTACATCAAGAGCAAACCCTACGCCGACGTTTTGCTAGTCGAACATTTCACGCAATTATTCAGTTTTTTTTCTGGATGGGTATTCGTGATACTCAATGTGGAGCAAAGGTAATGCGGCGTGAATCTGTCGAAGCAATACACAGTCAACTTACAGTTGCTGATATGGCATTTGATATTAACCTNCTCTATGCTCTGAAAAGATCTGGGTATAAAATACTAGAAGTCCCTACGGAATGGACTGACCAGATTGGTTCCAAGGTTGAACTGGGCCGAACTTCCTTTGTCATGCTTCTATCAGTTATACGGCTAAGNCTATACTACTCTCCATTTTACCGCTGGCTTTCTCCTCTGAGACCACTTGAGGCATGGCTATATAGAAAGTTAAGCGCACCTCCACCATTGAAGTAAATCCTATTAGTTGAAAATTAACTATTAAGAACATTCCCCAAACTTCGAATGCCTTTACGAATATCTTTTTCAGAAGCAGCGCCAAAACTAAGTCGCATTTTATAGTTAGGTTTACGCCTAGTGGAATCATCGACATAACAAAGATTGCCTGGCACATAGAGTACATTTTGATTCAATGCTTCCTTGAAAAATTTGGATTTTAATCCAGTATTTATCGACCGAGGTAATTCAGCCCAAAAATTTAAACCTCCTTCTGGTTTTTCCCATTTCACTAATTCAGGAAAATACTTAGAGATCGAATCATTCATAACATTGGCTTTCATTTGATATCGATGTTGAGCTTTGGCCAAATTCTTAGCGTACTCACCTGACCTCAATGCTTCCAATACAAGTTTTTGTATTAAGTGGCTCGTTCCAAAATCGTGATTAGATTTAATCCTTAAAAAAGGAGCCAGCAGAACATCCGGCAAAACGCCGAAACCCACACGTACTCCAGTCGCAAATGGCTTACTATAAGTACCAGAATATATGACTCGACTTGAGGCCCCTGGAATAAATATCGCTGAAGGATCCGATTGTCCTGAAAACCCAAGTTCGCGATAGGCGGCATCCTCTAAAAGATAAATAGGATGGCCAGCAGCACGCTCGTATTTTTTAAGCAAATTGAGCACTTCTTTCTTGATCGATAAACTAGTTGATCTACCAGTTGGATTTTGAAAATAAGAAACAAGATATAGCATCTTGGTTCGCTTCAATTCTCCAGATCTCCGAAGCGATTCAAGCACCATCTCTAAATGCTCAAGGTCAATTCCATCACGATTCATAGCTATCCCCCGCCCCTTCAATCCTCGACTTTGCATTATACCAAGATAAACAAAATAAGTAGGATCCTCCACCAACACAATATCTCCAGGGTCACACAGTGCCTCGGTTAAAATATAAAGGAATTGCTGGGACCCATGAGTAATAACCATACGCTNTGCTAAACCACCTGTTTTTNTATTTCTTGAAATTTTATCCAATTGCTCGATACGCATAGCAGTAAGCTCACGCAAGATATCATCACCCGCAGTAGATCCATATTGCAGAGCCGAACGACCGGCCTCTTCATTTTTTAATATTTCATTTAATAGTCGACGACTACTTACAAGCGGCAATGATTCGTTGTCGGTAAACCCAGCGGCAAGCGATACTAAATTAGGCCTCTCAAGTTTGGTTTTCATTAACCAAGAAATCGGCGAATCAGCCGTGCGACGGCCAATTTGAGAAAGCATTGTGTTTGATTTTTTATTCATTGACTATTCTATGATATTAACTAAGCGACATCGGATCGATATCAATTATAAGCCGTATATCATCAGGTATTTGAAGTAAATCGATTTTAGCAGAAAGTTGGCGACTTAATTGTGGCATGCGGGGCGTTCGTATCATAATCTGATAGCGATAAAAATTCTCTGCTCGCAACAATGGCGCAGGCGCAGGCCCTGCAACAACAACATCACCCAGTTCACTTGCCAAAATATCCATTTCTTTTCGTAAATGATCAGAAAAAAAACGAACTCTATCCTCACTTCGTCCACGCAAAGTTAATAAAGCTATGCGACCGACTGGCGGATAATGCAACTCTTGTCGAAACTCAATCTCTTGATCATAAAAACCAATATAATCATGGCGACGTGCATACTGGATTGCCGGATGAAATGGCGTAAAAGACTGAACATAAACCTCACCTTCAACGTCACCACGTCCAGCACGACCAGCAACTTGAGTAAGCAATTGAAATGTGCGCTCACCAGCTCGAAAGTCGGGTATGTGTAAACTTAAGTCAGCATGAATTATACCTACTAATGTCACGTTGGGAAAATGAAGCCCCTTAGCAATCATTTGCGTACCAACTAAGATATCAATTTTTCCGCTGCGAAAATCACCCAATATTCTACGGTAATCTTCCTTACGCTTTAGAGCGTCAGAATCCATACGTTTAACCCGGGCCGACGGGAAACTCTTATCTAAGGCAGCTTCAACTTTTTCAGTGCCAAGACCAGAGAATCGAATTGATGAATTCCCACAATGCTCTTCAGGGCACTTACTTGGAGCTGAATCAACATGACCGCAAATATGACACATCAACTGTTGCGCCGAACGATGATATGTCAAAGAAACACTACAGTTCGGACACTCAGCTACATAACCACACTCTGTACATTGCAATGAACTAGACCAACCACGACGATTGAGAAACAGCATAACCTGCTCCTTTTTTTCGAGCCTTTGCAAAATGGCTTCATGTAGTTGAGGCGAAAATATGCTCATACCTTTATCCTTACGAGATGCATTGCGCATATCTACTACTCTAACAATAGGCATATTCTTTTCATCTGCACGCTCAGTCAACGAAAGCAGTCCATACTTTTTACGCTGAACATTATAGTAACTTTCCATACAAGGAGTCGCCGAACCAAGAACAACCGCAGCCTTCTCTTGTTGACCACGAACAACAGCCAAATCGCGTGCATTGTAACGAGGAGCTTCCTCCTGTTTGTAAGAATGTTCGTGTTCCTCATCAACAACAACCAATCCAAGTGGCTCCACCGGCGCGAAGACCGCTGATCTAGCCCCTATAACAATTCTTGCTCTACCTTGTCTAATTTTATGCCATTCGTCATGCCTTTCCCCTGCAGACAAATGACTATGAAGAACTGCAACCAAAGTCTGCAATGGACCGTGACTAAATCTAGCTTTGAATCGTTCCACAGTCTGAGGTGTTAATGAAATTTCAGGAACTAAAACTATCGCACCTTTTCCCTGCTCAAGCGCATGAGCTATGGCTTGAAGATAAACCTCTGTCTTACCACTGCCCGTCACTCCATGTAGCAAAAAAACACCTTTTCCCTTAATGCCCTTTCCGTGATCTTTCGAATTAGCCAAACAATCTATAGTCTTGATTATATTTTTCAGGGCAACTGATTGTTCATCATTTAACTCAAGTGGATTAGTTGGCAAAATGTGCTCTTTTGCATAAGGGTCGCGCTCAGAAATTTGAGGTGCGATACTAACCAAACCTTTATCCTCAAGCTTTCGTATTGTTGCAGATGTAGTGCCAGCTAAACGCACTAACTCCTGCAAAGGCAATTCTTTCCATTCCTCCACAATACTCCAAAGATCCTCCTGTCGCTTGGTCAATTTTGGCAACTTATCATGAGGTTGAAGCGCTCGCACATAAAGCCGTTCACGCCAACCTTCCTCCTCTTTACGAACTGAGTCAGGCAAAACTGCCTTCATTGCAACCTCGGGAGCACAGCAATAATATTCTGAAATCCATCGGACTAACTTAAGTATAGGCGGAGTCACCAATGCATGTACGCCAACCGTTTTGATAATTTCACGAAGATTCGCGTGTGGAGATTCAGCAAGCACAGCCGTGACCACTCCTAAAACCTCGCGGCTACCAAACGGCACTTTAACCCGAGTCCCATCTTGCACGCTACTCTCCATCTCATTGGGGATGAGATAATCAAACTCTCGACGGACTGCTAGATCCAATGTGACTCGGGCTATCACTTTGTACAGGAAGAGAATGGGATGCAAAACTAGCGACTATCAAGTAAACAATAATTAAAAAAGATGTTATCTATTAAGCACTAGGAGGAAAAACCCAAAGCACGGGTCTTCCTATATTACAATGCACGCTCCTACAAGATAGATTGAAGACTCCCCAGCTTAAAAATAGATTCTGTCTAGATATATTACCAAAACAAAATGAAGAGGCGGATTTAAGTGCATTTATGCGATCATTGGCTGATGGAATAGGATAGAAAATGGATTGGACCAATCTATTTTTATTATCACTTTCATCAATTAATTCAGAAAACTTTTTGATCCATTCTTTCAATTTATCTGAATCGTATTTATTGGATAAAAAATCAACATAATATACAGTGGAATGACTAAATTTAGGCATGAGAATTAAGGCAAAAAAACTCCAAATTGTCATCCAGCAACTTAAACAAACAATACTTATCCCGATATTATCGGAATAATATAAGCCTTGCGTCTCACCTATTAAAACTCCTAGTAAGTTCCAAAAAATAAGAAAGAATAATGCACGCGTTACAAATTTATTTTTAACGATGACAGAGCGCCTAAAACACTCAATCTCCAAATATGAAGAACCAGACCAAGAATCGGGAATTATTTGACTGTTATTACCAAAGCCAAAAAATAATCCTCCAGTAAAAGTTCTCTCAGAACAATTTAGAGATATTGATTGGCCTTTAAAATTTTGAAGATCACAATAATTATATTTATCAGCATTTACAAAAATTGTTAATTTTTTTTGGAAATTAATAACTAAAATTATCGTTATCAAAATGGGCAGACAAAAACCTAATTTTGGCTGAAGCAGAAATATCAAAAAAGACAATAAACTCCAACAGGTTGTTATCGAAATAATCCCTCTGAACCATTGTGTAATCCATTTATTATTTTTTTGTCCATGTGAATAAAGTTTTTGCGCCCCAATAATATCGAAGGGCAATTGTATAATTATACTTCCAAGTATAAATGCACTAATAATATAAACTGAACCAATAACACTAAAGCTCATCTCTATCTCTTTTTTAAAAGATAAAACAGATATGCTGAGTAATAGCCAAATACCAATGTTAACTTGACCTAACCTGAGCCTTAATTTTGCAGTATTCAAAAATTTAGTTATTTAAATAGTAATTATTTTTTTATTTCGCCGTAAGCTAGTAGAGCTTTTTTTCTAGATTCTGAATGATCAACAATAGGATCTGGGTATGAAGTATTAAAAAAAAGCTCATTCTTATATTTATGTGGCTGAAATATATTTGGAGCTTTAAAGTCTTTTAGTTCTGGAATCCAACGCCGAATATAATTGCCATCAGAATCAAATTTCTCCGCTTGAGTAGTAGGATTAAATATTCTGAAGTACGGAGCTGAATCCGCTCCACATCCAGCAGACCACTGCCACCCAAGAGTGTTTGAGGCTAAATCAGCATCAACAAGAGTATCCCAAAACCAATCTGCGCCCTTTCGCCAATCGATTAATAAGTGTTTAACTAAAAATGATGCAACGACCATTCTTACACGGTTATGCATCCAGCCGGTTTCCCATAATTCTCGCATGCCAGCATCAACTAATGGATAACCGGTTATTCCCTTTTTCCATGACTCAAATAAAAGATCATTTTTAATCCAAGGAAATTTGTTGAATTCATTTCTTAAAGGTTCATTAATCGTATTAGGAAAGTGGAACATCAAATAATAACCAAATTCTCGCCAACCAATTTCAGCTAAAAATTGTGAACTCTTCCAGTTCTCATGACCTGACTTGCTTAATTCATAAAAAATCTGATTGGGACTGATTTGTCCATAATGCAAATAGGGGGAGAGTTTTGATGTCCCATCAATGCTCGGAAAATTTCGAGTTTCACAATAGCCATTAAAATTATTTTCTAGAAAAGAATTAATTTTTTTTTGGGCAAATCCATTATTAAAGTCCCAATAATTATTTATTTTTAAAGCCCATTGCTCTTTCTCTCTTAGATTTAAATCTCTAATCTCGAGACTTTTAATCTTTTTTTCTATTGAAATAATTTTATTTGGAATTGGCAAGGGTTTGGACGGTTCTGCCACTGACAAACACTTTTTCCAAAAGGGACTAAATACTTTAAACGGTAGATTGCTTTTATTTAAAACAACTTCAGGATCTATAATTAAATTACCATTAAATGTTTTATATTCTAACCCAATGTCTTTTAACTTGCTGGCGATTTCTTGATCTTTTTTGATAGATGATGGTTCATACCTTTTGTTGCTATATACCACTTTAGCACTTATTGAGGCTGTAATTTCTAATAAGTTTTTAAGAGAGTCACCTTTCCTTATAATTAAATTAAGGCCATATGATTCAAGTTGTTTTTTTAATGAAAGTAATGAGTAGTAAAGCCAAACCTTTGAGGCACTTCCTGTGGAATAATCTTCTTCATTAGGAGACCATAAGAATACTGGGACTACAGGTCCTTTTTTAACGGCGTTAAAAAAAGCAGGGTTATCTTCTAATCTTAAATCTTTTCTGAACCAAACTATACTCGGAGAAGCGGATGTAGCCATTTAATCAAATATTTTCCAAAGCATTCTTTAATTTAATATGCCTCATTTTAAACATTCTTTTAAGATTCCAAATTGCTAATGGTTTAAATAAAAAATTAATTATAAGCCCACCAGGCAAAATAAAATTGATTTGATCTTCCATGATGCACTCATCGGCACTCTTAGCTGCAATAAAAGCGTGTCGATGATGCCAAAACTTAAATGGACCTTTAATTTGTAAATCACTAAATTCTTTTTCTTTAATCACATTTTCTATTTTTGCTATCCAATTTATTTTAAATAAACCAAAAAAAACTTTTATTTCCAAATGTAGTTCGTTCCCATCAGCTATCGAAGAGTATTTAATAATATCAATTAAATTTTTGGGCATTAACTTAATTAATGCATCTTTACTTTCATGCCAATTGTAAGCACAGGCTGGAGATACCTTTATATTGGATGAATAAGTAAAAGAATTAGGGTTCATAAAAAGTAGACTGAATTTCTCATGCAAAAATAATGTTTATATATAGAATTCTTGTTCCTAAACCTGACGTGCTTCTAGAAAAGCATTTAGACTTTGGCTTTCTTTGTGATCGTCGAAATCCCCCCATCAACCGTAATTATTTGACCATTAACACTTCTATTTGCTGATACAGCTAAAGCCATATCAGCAACATCGGCAGCTTTAATAAATTCCCCCATGGGTTGCATATCTAATGAAATTTTCTTAGATCTCTCGTTCTTAAAAATAAATTCCGACATTGGAGACTCCATTAAAGCTAATCTTATAACATTCGCATTAACCCTAGGTGCAAGTTCTGCGCTTAAAGCTCTAATGTATCCTTCAACAGCTGATTTGCTAGCTGATATTGATGAATGAAAAGATAAACCCTTAGTAGCAGCTATACTACTGAATAGTATTATAGACCCCTCATTCGCAATCAAACTTCTATAAAATATTTTGATTATTTCATGCGGTATAACCAAGTTTGTTTTAAAATCATTTACCATATCTTCAGAAGATGTTGATAGGATAGATTTTAAATTAATATTACCTAAGCAGCAGAAAATCTTACTAATATTTTCGTTTTTATGATCCCCTGCAATTTCAATGATATTGTCACTTTTTTCTTCCCTATAAATATGGATAACATCTTGATTGGTAGCTTCAATTTTTTTCTTTAAATGCAAACCCAACCCTTCGCTACTTCCAACTATTAATGTTTTAGACATAAAAAATGGGGGAGGAAAATCCCCCCCCTTAAAGTTTAATTATATTAGTAAATTAACCCTTCGGGATAATGACTTTATCAATTACATGAATGATACCATTACTTGTCATAATATCAGTTTTAATGACATTGGCCTTGTTGACCGTCACTTTTCCTGATGCAACTTTTACTTTGATATTTTTGCCATTAACCATTTTGACCTTACCTGAGGCAACCTTTGCTGCAGGAACTTTTGCTGCTACAACGTGGTATGTCAGAATGTCTTGAAGCTTCTTCTTATTTTCCGGCTTCAATAATGAATCCAATGTCCCTTTGGGCAATTTGGCAAATGCTTCGTCAGTAGGGGCAAATACAGTGAATGGTCCTTCACTTTTAAGTGTCTTCACGAGGTCAGCCGCTTTAACAGCTGCNACAAGAGTTTTGAAACTTCCTGCTTTGACTGCAGTGTCTACAATATCAGCTTTCTTCGAGTCGGCTGCTTGAACATTAAATGTTAAACCTAACATCAATGCTCCCAATAATAATTTTTTCATATTTTAATATCTCCTTTTGGAGTTATATAAATTTAACAAATTAATATTTTGAGTCAAATGGTGAGAGTGTTAAATTTAATAAAATTAATTAAAAATTCATGAAGCGTTTGCTACAGAATAATTGATTGAATTCTCTTTAATTACTTTTCTCAATGCCTTTTCCATTATCNTCCTAGCTTCGACTGAATGNTTCTCCAGCTCTTCATGAAGGATTCTATCTTCNGGACTTAATTCTTCGCAATCGGCNGAGTACTTTTCAAAACCTTTAAGGCTAGTAATAATACTTGATAGGTGCTTTGGACATTCACAATGGATTGGATTAGCCATTACAGATATTTCCCAAAGCTCNTTATCAGTAAATGGCTCATAATCAGTAATAACAGGCTCTTCTTTTTCTCTGTTATTTCTGANGTGGAGAATTTCTTTTTGTTCTATCTTATTATTTAAAGCGAATGCACACATCATTTGAATGTCATTAGAAGTTGCTGGCTGTCTTAAAATATTTATATTTTTTTCTCTACCAGCAGCTTTCAAAGCATCACCACTTGCGAATCTATATAAAATAATTGATTTACTGAAGCTAGATTGGCCCATAATACTTTTGACCCAGGAAACAGTTTTAACATGGAGAGTTGGTGTTTCAAAAATTAAGATATCAGCACTGTCTTCAATAATTCCTTCATCCTCTGAAAAATCTGAAAGTTCATATTTATTGATAACCCTAATATTCGGTAAATCAGAAATTGGGTTATCAAAATTCGGGACCATAGTTCCAACAACTATTACAGAAATATTTTCCCTTGTTTCGTTAGGGGTAAAATTCTTTTTTTGAATTGAGCTTTTTTCAAGCCTCAGTTCTAGTTCACTAATGTCTAGACCGGTTAAAGATGATATAGAATCTCCAGTTTCGATTAATGCCTTAACTATACATAACTTGTCTAAATCATTTTTCGTGTAACCTCTTTGAGTACCATTGATTCGATTTGGCTCAACTATTTTAAACTTATTTTCCCAAACTCTTAGTGTAGGTATATTGATACCAGTAATTTTGGAAACTGCTCCTATTTTGTATAACCCTTCCATTATTTTAGTATATATTTACTTTTGAAAAACAGATTCGATCACTTTTATGGTTAGTGATATTTTATTATTAATATTGTTTGAGAGGAAAAATTGTTTCTTAAGAGATATGTTTGAAACAAGAAATTCTATAATTGTGTCACAGGCTTGGCTTGCGTCTTTGGAAAAAGGCAAGTTCTTTGGATAGTCACTACCATCTATGGCATTACACAATTTATTATAAGTAATTTTCAATTTATCGAGCAAATCATTATTATCAGCATCAAAACTAGTGGATTCAAGTTTCTCATAAGACCAATTTTGATACAGCTCATTAGTGTTATCCATCTTATTTAATTTAACTTTGAAAAGACCATTTAACATTACAATACTGCTACCATCAGATTGCGTAACAGCAGAAGTAACCAGGCCCATTGTTCCAACTGAGTTAGTTAAGTCTCCATTGTCACCATCTTCAAAGGATAAAATAAAAGATCTGGAACCTTTAAAAACACTATCTAACATTTTGCGATATCTAGGTTCAAAAATTCTTAATGGAATATTACAGTTTGGGAATAAAACAGCGTTTTTTACGAACATTACTGGCGAAATGCCAGAAGTGATTTTTGTTATATTGGGACAATCAATCAGTTGCACGCTCCAAAAGTCCACTTAACATACTCTTCTGTCAAGTAGGGCATACGAATCTGTTGTCACCTTGTTTTTTATAGAAAAGCCTTCTTAACTTTATAAGAGCGTATTCTTCAATCTGCCGAACGCGTTCTTTAGTTAGACCCATTTTATTTGCAATTTCTATTAACTTTAATGGTATTTCATCATTTAGACCAAATCTGTTTACTATAACCTGCTGCTCCCTTTCATTTAAATCATTCAAATTGTCTTTAATTAAATCATAATCATCAATTTTGGTTACAGATTCATTAGGGTTTTCAATATTAGTATCCGGAATAACATCTGATAACGTACTTTTTTCCGAATCATTTATTTGTGTATCTATTGAAACATAAGATGTCTTAGCAAGATTTATTAATCTTCCTAATCTGTTAGAGACCTTATTAACGTCTGTATCATTATTGCTTTCTAAACTATCACTTTCACTCTTATACAAATCCTTATTTTTTTGTTTTTCTAAGGTATTTATTTTATCGATCATACTCACAGGAATTCTGATTGTTCGACTTTTATTACTTAAGGCTCTTTTGATGTGTTGGCGGATCCACAAACCTGCGTAGAACGAAAATTTTACGTCTTTATTAACGTCAAATCTTTTAGCTGCTTTGACTAGTCCTAAATTCCCTTCGCTTATTAAATCCAAAGAGCTTAAACCTAAACCTTCATATTCACCGGCAATAAGTATTACTAATCTTAAATTTGCTTGTACAAGCTCATTAAAGGCATCCTCGTCTCCTTTTTGAATACGATTCGCAAGGTCAATCTCTTCTTCTTTTGAAATAGGTTCAAAAGTGCTTAAGTCTTTGTGATACCTGTTGAAGTTGTCCATATCACTAGGAGTTTTTTCAGTATTAACTATCCTCTTATTGTAGGTATTTTTCATGTTTTATCCCTCTGAAGGAGATAATTTATAGGTTTAATGAAATTGATCAAGGTTTTTTTTAGGTTTTTTTTATTTAATAGTTAAAATATAGGTTTTTTTAATATTTTAAGACAAAAAAAACTCACATGAGTGAGTTTTAGGCTTAAAAAAAAAGGAAATTTTAAGTTAATCAACAACGATTATACCGCGCATTTGGGCAAAGTGACCTGGAAAGGAACATATAAAGTGATAACTGCCTTTTTTGTCAAATTTGATCTTAATGGTATCTGNTTCATTGGGACCCAACATTTTCGTTTGAGCCAAAACTTTATTTCCAGCTTTTACTGGTCTCCAATCATTAACTGCGGTTGCTCCGTAATCAGTAATTAACTTAGCCCCAAAAGCTATGGCGTCGTTTCCCTGGTCTAGAATAATTAAATTGTGCCCCATAGCTGCCTTCGGAAGTTTACCTATATTTTTCAATACTAGTTCATAGGTTTTTCCCTGTGATAATTTGATTGATGACTTACTAAATTTCATTAAGTCATTTGATTCAATGATAATTTTATTGTTATTTTTTTCTTCAGCATTGATTGAATTTTCAGAGAAGAAAAGTGCTGAAACTACCAAAAATGAAAATAAATATTTCATAACCAATCACTCCCCTTTAAAGCGTTATTAGTCAAATAATTATGAATTTCAAAATCAATTCTATTTGCCTTAAAGATTTTATTTGGGAANTGTTTAAATGTTATGAAAAAATTATTATTGGCGGCATTACTATGCCTACTCAACTCAGTCTTTGCAGCTGATATTGTTGAAACAGCTCAAAAATCTGGAAANTTTGACACTCTNATTAAGGCAGCAGATGCGGCTCAACTCGTTGATGTTTTAAAATCCGATGGTCCATTTACACTATTCGCACCCAACGATGAAGCGTTCTCTAAAATCCCTAATAAAGATTTAGNGAATCTTCTGAAATCTGAAAATCTAAACAAACTTCAATCAATTTTGAAATTTCATTTAGTAAGCGGAAAATTCAGAAGCGACCAATTACCGCTTTTACCCTTAGGAACGCTAAACGAACAAGACCTAAAATTTACAATTAAAGATGACAACGTTTTCGTCAATAATTCTAAAGTTTTNAAGGCAGATATTGAGGTTTCCAATGGTGTAATACATGTAATCGATTCAGTGNTAATTCCAACGTTTACACCTGAGCTNAATACTGTTGAATCAATCATTACTAAAGGCATTACTATGGGAGTTCCTCATTTTAATCATGGAAACCATGAAGCATGTGCAGATATTTACGAAATGACTCTTAATTGTATTAAGTTACTTCCAGAAAATGAACTGAGTTCTAACAACAGGAAGTTAGTGACCAAGACGCTTAAAGAATTATCTTCAATGAAATCTCCAACGGATAGAGCCTGGGGTGCAAGAAGATCATTGGATATGCTAATTAGTTCTAATAATTAGTAATTTTTAGAAGTTTCTCCCACCTTATAAAACACCTTTAACTATGACAATTATACTTATATTAAAATTAACCATTCCTATAGTAATTTTATCGGTTTGGCTTTTAAGACCAAATTTAAAAACCAATTTTAGGGGAGGTAATACTAACAGCTTGAAGGAGGAATTTTTATTTTATGGTCTAAATTCTTCAACATTTTATGTTGTTGGATTTATAAAAGTTGTCCTTTCATTTTTTTTACTAATCAGTATATGGAATGAAAGTTTTCTTCTCCTATCCTCCTTGGGATTAGCGACATTAATGCTTTGCGCAACTTTTTTTCATTTGCGGGCTAGTGATAGCTTAAAAAAAACAAGCCCTTCATTCATATTGTTTATTTTGAATTTATTTATTGCTATAAATTAGTCTGCCAATTTATGAGCTTTATAAATTTCATTCAGATTAAGTTCAGGAATATTTTTTAATAACATTTCACCTTCCCCCTCACATTCTTCCAGAAATGAAGCATTGTGTTTTGCTAATTTTATAATGCCAGCAACATCTAAAGAGTAAAATTTACTAGGGTATTTGCTGAGGTATGTAGTGCATCGTAAAAAGAGAACTTTTGCAGGCCTATTTCGACTTTTTTGTAAGTGCACGAATGCACCTGCAAATTGAATCATTCCCTTAAAGAAATCACCGTCTGGTCCAGTGCGATCCTTTAACCAAAGCGCTTCTAAAACATCATGCGCCTCATAAAATTTCTGAGAATTGAAACAACGCAGATATCCAACTAAGTGGGGATCATGTTCACCCNCCTCAATACCCTCCATCAAGGCAGCGACCTTATGATCTTTCTTGCTCACCAGCAAAGTTTGGCTGGGAAAAATTCAGCGATCAGTTCTTCGTAAAAAGCACGCAGTTTAACTACATCCGGCGCNGTATGGCTTTTGGTNTATAAGTCATAACGATTAAACTCCAAAACCCAGGGCAACATTTCGCGATCTTGCGAATTTGTTAAATGAGCATACTCATTTTCACGATGCCAAGGATAAAAAGAATGATAACGCAACATATACTGAGCCTCAATCGGAAGATAATCTTTGGTAACATGATATATATATTCATCATGTCCCCAAGACAGAAGAACATTATCCAACCCACACCCTTTTTCATAAATTCCAAGAGAAGTTTGCAGCTCTACATTTTTATTATCTGGATTTTCTTGAAAATACTCAGGGAAAACTATTTTGTCAGAATAACCACATCCAACAGGAAATGTATCACCAACTACTGCCCATTGAGGTTCACCGTATAAACATAGAACCTTACCCAAATCATGAATGAAACCAGCAAGAATAAACCAGCGGGGATGACCATCTTTACGTATCTGTTCGGAAGTCTGAAGTAAATGTTCAAGTTGTGAAAGGTCAGTATCCGGGTCACTATCATCTACCAAAGTATTCAAAAATTCAGCAGCTTCCCACACACTCATTTCACGCCGATTTAGCTGCAAATAATCCGATCTTTTATTGCGAACAAAATCGAGTGTTTGACCACGATGATTTAAGCGGTAAAACTCTTTCACGGAATCTCTAGCCTCAGCCTCATAGTCCCGAAACTGATCCTCCGTTTTCTCAGGATTAGTTCCTACAAGAGAATTTTTTTCAGCTGGCTCTGGATAACGCTCCTTGATGAAGTCATCCCATTCCTCCAAGTCGCCTAATGGATTTTCACGTTCATTAGATTTGCCTGAAATTGTCATCCGTGTTCAGAACAGGCTCGACGATTAACAGAAACAAATCAACTCTCAAATTTACAAGAATCGTGTAAATTTTAATCAGCTAATATAATCCTAAAATATTTTTGATTAGAACTTAAATCATTGATTTGTATTACTTCATTAACCCCTTTTCCGATTATAGTTCTTACAATACTCCATTTGGATTTAACTAAAGATTCAGTAGATTCTATTTTGTAAATTCTGCCTCTTACAGTATCTAACTTTAAATTAATAAGCCCATTAGATTTACTGATAGAAGTAAACTTGGGAGCAGGTGCCAATAGTTTAACGTTCAGTAAATAATTACCACTAGTAAGATTCCCAAATGGATTTTCAATTTTCACGCTATACTGTCCTGCTTGAGCTTCATTAACGTTTTTCAGATTAATTGAGCTGGCATTTTCTCCAGGTAACTCAATCCCATTTAACATCCACTGATAAGTCAATGGCGGCGTCCCAGATGCCTGCACACTAAATGAGGCATTCTGTTTTTCATAAATCGTAATAGAATCTGGTTTAAGACTATTTATTTCGGGTGGCACTCCAGAAGCCTCTATAACAATTGATATATTCTTGTATACTNTTCCATAACCAGGCTTTGACGCAGTTAACCTAACATTAGTAACTCCGGGAGCAGTCGGCTTGCCAGTGATATAGCTTTTCAAACTTCCTGTTCCCATTTTTAAACCATCAGGCAAAGGTGACGCCATGAACACTCTGGCGCTTCTGGGAGCTGTAGTAATACGATAAACAAAGTTTTCCCCTACTTTTCCTTTAGCAGTCGAAGGACTAGTTATCTCTGTCGAAGCTCCAGATACAGTATCATAACCTCCCATCAATGCAGCAGATGCTACAGTAAATTTTGATACATAAGCAAAACTTGGTGTTATATGCTTTATTAAATTCATCAATGGCTTAGATAATGGAGCAATGTGAAGAGCCAAGGTCATTACCAGCACAGATGACTTAATTCTAAATGTTATATATTTTATTTTGTTCATTACTTTTTTAATTACAACCACAACCACCACCACCAATTGACATCCCCCCTGATGCCGCTTCTCTAGAAAACCACATATGTTCGGCAAGCATATTTTCAAGCGGATCTCTATCCGAGCGCATTGTGTAATCTGCCAAGATATCTCTCTCCCAAGGCTTTACTGAAGAACAACCAGAGAGCAGGAGTGCGTTAATCATTAAAATAAATAATATAAGTTTACTGATCATTTGTTGTTTTTTTTGAAATTAATTCATTGATCACCTTAATATAATTTTTCTTTGTTGTTTTTTTATTAAAACCGGTATGAACAGATTTAATTATTCCATTTGAGTCAACAACGAATGAGGTGGGAAAAGTTTTTAAGTCCATTTTTGAAACTAAATCTTTTGAAGCGTCATGAAGAATTAAAAAGTTACAATCATTTTTCTTGAGAAAACGCTTCATTAATTTTTTATCTCTATCGACATTGATCCCAACAACCAGAACTTCATTTTTGGAGTATTGCTTTTGAATTTGATTAAGGACAGGGAACGCATCTTTGCACGGCCTACACCATGATGCCCAGAAATCTACTAACAAAATTTTACCACTTAAATCGTATTCATTATCAGCTTCCAAATTAAATTTTTTAAATTCAGGAAATTTTGAACCAACTTCATTTTGGCTTACGCCTGAAGAGTAAAAAGTTAGAAGGATAACAAATGAAAATAACCTTATTAGAAATTTATGACACAATATGTTCATCGAATTTGTTTGTTTTTGAACGAAATTTTTCGGTTGTTATACAACCTTCTGCTCGATAATAACTTTCAATAAGCTTTAATCCATTTTCAACACCCAATATGAATGCAGTTGTTGAAAGTATTCCCGCCATAACACAACTTGGAGAAATCACAGTAACCGACCTACAATCATTCCTTACCGGATACCCACTGCGGACATCAACAATGTGACTGTATCTAATCCCATCCAATTTAAAATATCTTAAATAATCACCTGAACTGGCGACTGCGGAATTGTTAATTGCTACACCAGCCCAACAATTTCCAGGATTAAGAGCATCATCCAATCCAATATGCCATGCCGGCTTACCAGAAGGAGCACCTAAAGCAAACACATCCTGTCCAAAATCAATCATCAGATCCCTTAAACCATATTGAACAGCAGCAATCTTGACAATTTGATCAACTGCATACTCTTTACCAATACCTCCTAAATCTAATTTCATCCCTTCGTGAGGAAGAAAAAATGAACCTGATTTGTGCTCAACATTGTTCCAGTTAACTTTCTTTTTTGCTGATTCAATTAATGAATCTTCAGGTACTACAGGGTTTTTAGATTTCCAATTCCACAAATTTAATAGAGGCAAAGAAGTTGGATCGAAAACACCTTTGGTAAAAAAATGCATTTCGTTGCATACTGAAAATAGTTTGTCATCATCTTCATTTGTTTCTACAGGAGAAATTCCGGAATTTTTATTGATAATATTAACAAGGCTATCTTCTAAAAACCTTGAATAACGNGATTCGAATCCAATTATCCAATTTAGCAAATGATTAACGAACTCATTTGAATCTTTAGGATCATCAGATCTAAATTTTACAGTACAGTTTGTCCCTAACGCATGAAAACTGACTTCGTTTAATTCGTTGGATGATTTAAAAACAACTGATGAATTAGTTCTTTCTTCAACAATTTTGTTCTTTTTTAAAACCATACCCTAAAACCACCAGTAATGATGTTAGCATTAGCATATGCACTTGGGGATGTCTTGTTATCTTTACCCTCCATTTCATATCTTTTTAATGATAAATCAAATTTAAGATTGTCACTTACTATATAATTAAACTTAACCCCGTAAGTAAAAGAGTCAAATTCTGACAAACGAAAATCCGCTGAATAGTGACTGGGTGTTGCCTCTGGATGCTGGATTGGACTTCCAACATTAAATCTAGGATTGTAAAAATCGGCTGAAGATTGGCGATAAAACCTAAAGCTTGGTGAAACTATAAATTGATCTCCAATTTTTTGCCGCCAAGTTAGTGATAAGGTGTCAGAATTAACTCCAAAATCATCGTGATAATATCTGTAAGCACCTTCAATACTGCCATTTAATTTTTCTATATAATGAGTAAGTGAAAGCAAACCAACTTGACGGAATTTCTTTGATGGTCTGTTTTCAGGAAAAAGGACATATGGATCTCCATCTTTATATTCAAATAAATCAATAATTTCATCTAAACTTAAAAATTCACTTAATGATTTAATCTCCTCAGTAGTGGGAGAGTAATGATCATCAAACAGAACTCCCTTATAAGGATCATCTAAATAACCGGATGAATATCCCAGAGTTAAATTAGCTGTAAATACAGTTTTAGGATTTATTAACTGAGTTAAACCTACAATTACCTGAGAGTTATCTTTATTTTTTTCACGAATAATATTCATTCCATAATTAGGAACAATTCTATCAATATCATGGCTTGCTCCAATGGTGATCGTCGTGTTTTTGTCATTAAAGTCCATTGAGTCTATCAATGATAAACCAAATGACTTATAATCAGATTCACTACTGTAAGCTAATTGAGGCGATAACTTATGGCTTCCAATTTGATAATCTGCAGCAATAAAACCCGCCCTTCTTATATCTTTGATTTCAGTTGTTTCAACCTCACTTTCATTTGGAAGCGGTGGAGCTCCAGTAGGAGTGGCTCCTGAAACTCCATCATAAACATATGCTCCTTTTACAGTTAATTTAGGAATTAAATCACGCTCAAATAAAAATGAAGTGGTTCTAATTTTGATGCGTCCATTTTCCTCACTATAATCCTCATGTTTAAAATCAATCCTATCTTCCGCTCTGCCCCTGAGAACTGGAGAACTCCATAGGACAATAATTAGTTGAATTAAAATGATATATTTTCTTATTTTATATATCAAATCTCGTAATAGTTTATTGATTAAATAATTAAATCTAAGGAGTAGAGATTTTTTGTTTTATGCGATAGAACCGCTCGCTAAACCATAAGCGCTGAACTTTTAAAACAGCACCATCTGTTTCAGAAACCACTTCCTTAACTGGAATCCAATTTAATAAATCAATTGATGATTCTAAAACATAACGCTCACCTGGAATGGTTGGCCAATTAAGCTTAACAATCGAAGGCCATTGCTGATTTTCAATATCTAGTTGGATCGTCTGTGAGGAAATCAAATTCCCCTGATCTTTAGCCAAAGTAGTATTCACTGTGAATTCGCCCGTGTTGGACTCACGATTATGAACTAAAACCAACCAATCTCCATCAAGACTCGAAATAAAATCGCCTTCACGCAATACAATCTGCTCTGATGTTAAGCCCGAGTTAATACTGTTCCTAAAATATTTTCCATTAGAACTCACCAATTCAACATCCGCATCAACAGTTAGACCTGTTAACTCAAGAAGTGCAGATGATGCTCCAGAAGGAATACTCCAAACAAAGCTAGTAAATTCTTCACCAGCTACACTAGCCAATTTACTACCCTCAGATTGGGTTAAACGTTCAACCGAAGAAATTACGGGAGGATCTTGGTCTCCACAGTTACCATCCCATTTAGCCTTAATATCATAAACAGCTCGCTCGGTTGCATTAGTATCAATTTTTTGTACTGACAAATATAGCAACTCACCGGGTCGGATTGGCAAATGACCACTCTCATCCAAAGTCAACTCGGCAAAATAGGAGTCGTCCATATCAACTCGCACATAATCATCAGATGAAGCATCACCACTAGGAAAACCACCGTAACTTGCAAAGAGGGAAACTTTCGCATTCTTGGTCTTTTTGATCGATGAAAGCTCAATCGTAAGCTTGGTGGAATCTTCACACGTTTCAACAGTCCAATAATTAATCTCATCCTCGGCAATTCTGCCACGTTCCTTCTTTCCGTTTTCCAAAGGATCTGCCGTATCATCGCGTGTGTATTTCCGACCCTTGCCATCGGTCACTCTGGTATCTTCTGATGGACTACCAATAATCTTAATATACCAACTAACTAAAGTAGGATCGATCTCTGCACTTGCTAATGATGCATTATCTGGACCCAAACGATGATCCCGCACTTCAAGCACCCATTCACCCATAGCGCGTTCCCCTCTTAGCACGTCTAATGACTCTTCTGCCAAATTGTGGGGGCCAGGACCAATTAACTCAACAGTATCCAAATTCACAAGTGCATCATTTGCGCGAATTGTAAATGGAGTGAAAGACCGAGCCGCAACAAATTTAATACTATTAGTTATCCAAACGGAACTTTCAGGTATCGACTCCGTTACTGTAAGCGAACCTTCAAGACTGTTGGTTATGACTCCACCTAAAACATACTCCGCTTCACCACCATCTGAACGGGTAACAAAACTCAAACGATATTCCTGGCCGACTGCTGTAGGCAAATCACGCTGAATAGCTGCACCCGACTTAACAAAATCAAACTGCGAAAAAGGCTCAAGAACTGCAAAGAAATCACCACTATGAGATTGATTAGATTTTGTAATATTAAACCATTCATTTGTAACCGTCCAACCATCAACCTGTTCGTCAGCCATATAACTGCCAATCTGAGCTCCCTCGAATCCACTGAAGACTACCTGATCTTCTTCTTCTGCATAAGGGGCTCTGCCAAATTTTATTTTATCTTGGGCCAGATTTTCTAACTCAGAAAAAATCGCATAAAGTGTTGCAGGCTTAACAGCCTCAACCAAAACAGTATCTAGCAATACTGTATTTTCATCTGATTCAAATTCAATTTTAGTATCCGTATCAGTTGCAATAAACTCAACCACTTGCTTTTGCCAAGCTACCGTATTGTCNTGGTTCTCTTGTGAAGCTTTTAACGTCAGATTGGCATCTGCACCAACTTTTACTCGCATTTGAGCTGATTCATCTGAATCAGGGTTTTTCGCATAAGCAAAACTAAGACGATAGGGCTTATCAACCACCGTGTTAACATTGGTTGAAATTGTTCCAAACAATTCAATAAACTTATTTCCTGAATGCGCTTTAGGTAAATATTCAGAGATGTATGAAAAAGCCCCCCCACCTTCAAGCTCCCACCCTGAATTGAACTTATCAGAGTTATCAATCAAAAACTTATCTGGGCTCTCAAACCCATCTTCCATTATGGTTTCACCTTCAAGCACATCGGTTTTTGTAAAACCATATGAAGTATTCGTATGCCCTCTGTTTTCTGAAAGTAAAAGGCGTGTTCCTTGAGGACTCACCAAGTGTAAATCCAAATCAGCAAGACGCGGATGATCAATTCGGATACCTACCTCCGTCATGCCAACCAAAAAATCATTAGTTACTGTGAGAAAAGACTTAGTAAGAAGATCATCCTTAATTGGCTCGGGCTCTTCACTAACCAACTTAATAGAATTTTCAATTGAGATGTCATACTCAAAAATTACTCTGAGTCGAAAATCAACATCATTGAATGAATCAGGATTTTTTGTGGTAACAAACCAACGGCCTTCGCTAAGTGGTGGGGTATCACCAAGCCCATAGTGCAACTCCCCTCTGGAAGGACTACCATCCCACTCCCCTTCACTTGAATCAGCATCTACTGTGGATTTATCATATTTCGGCTCAAAATCATCCGGGTCATCCCAATCTTTGGGTTCAATTTTTGGCTCATTATCTTTCCTAATATAGACGTCTATTGGTCCAGTCATATCCGTCACTTGGACGATCATATTCGTAGCATTGAAAGGAACATTAATTAAGAAATCCTCACTTTCACCTGGCTCAAGGTTCACATCAATTCCTTGGCTTCCAATCAAGCTCAAGTCCTTTATTGCATCTACGGTAACAGAAAGATTCTGCACCACACCAGTAAAAGACATAGCACTGTCAATCATGTCTAACTGCCATACACCCATCGCTGGTTCCCATTTGAAATCATTTAGACTTCCTGGACCATCTGTGAATAAGACTTCAGCCGAATCACGGTAATCTTGAGGCATATCCAGATCGTCATCATATTGAAACACGAAATCTGTTGGATAAGGCTCATTAGGCAACGGATCTGCTAACGTGTGGTCATTTAAAACTACAGAGTTACGGTTGTGACTTAATTGACCCCATAAGTCTCCAATCTCCTGATGAAAAATTGAACTCACAGCCGTTACTTTACGAACGCTTTCGTAAGGCTGACCAATATAAATACCGAAAATAGAAACCCCACCTGGATCTGAAGCTGAACCATCAGGTATTACTCCAGGTAATGGCATCATATTTAATCTCCCCCCGTTATCTAATCCTCCGAATGGACTACTACTAGATAAACCAACTATACCAAATTCAGCTGCCATCTGATCTTCTGACTTAACACCAATGTAAAAGACTTCATCCTTGCCTACCTTAGCATCGTCAAAAGTTATATATTCAGACCCCGCACGACTTGTAGACTTGAAAGCCGTACCAAGAACATTTGGGTCCAAAGTAGTTAATTTCGGATCACGCGAAACATATAAATCTATATCTGCTTCACGTTGACGAGGTGCAGACAGATTGGGTGGCATGAATGTAATGAACGCTACATATTTACCAAAGTCAGGTTCATCAGCATTTTCTTCACNGTCATTTTCGCCCAATTCATTTGTGTCACCATCTTCCTTTTCCGGCGGCGCATTTGTGAAAGTAAAGAAGTGCCACTGATTACTAATACCACGACGATTAGCGTAAACCGAAAGATTAGTATCAGCAGTCTTTGCAAGCGCTGAATTAGCACCAACATGCTGACCGAGCATTGGGGCCCCGTTGGTTAGAGTGGTAATTGCCGGTAATTCTATTTCTTCCGGCTTTGCTTCNCTGAGATCGAAGGCGCTCTCCACATCTGGATTGCCACTAGACAGAACAAGCGCAAAATCCTGAACTACATCAACATGATCCTTTGGTTCCTCTGAATTATAAAAATCAGATAAGGCATCCACATTCACACGCCGAGCGTAAACTGTGACACGGTATTTTTTAGAACTGGGCTCTTCTATAAAAACATTCTCAACATTATTAACCACATCGTTAGTTGCACCCACAGAATTGAACACGCTTGAGCCAATATTATTTCCATAATAAACATCTGATTTCTCGTCATCGGAAGGCTCATCAGATTCAGGTTCCAACTGATCTGAATCTGATAACGGAGTCACAATCAAATCAAGATCGTTTACAAGCTTCACTGCTGCATTTGGATTTCCTGCTGGGTCTGTCCAAACCAATGTAAAACGTAAAGGATACTTCATGGCATCTTCGCCTATCCTAATATCCCAAGAGAGACTTTGACCTGTGGCTAAAGCATTCTCCGAGCTCTGATCTATTATTCTGGTTGGCCAAAGATTCTCTCCATAACGATTGGCATCAGCCAAGGCTGGCGCAGCCCGCTGGAGATCCGGCAAACCCCACCCCTGATGGTTCACAGTACTGTTAACATCATGCGTATAGCGCCGGTCGACAGATTGTGCACTGTTTATCAACAAAGCCTTCATCATAGCAGGACTGTTGGTGCGCTTTAATCGCTTGGTATAAAATTCCTGCATCAAGGCCAGCATGCCACTCACAGCTGGAGCAGCCACACTCGTCCCTGACTCATAACGGTATTGATCTCCAAGATCATCATTCAACTTCTCTAATGCATCAGCGTCTTCCTGTGCGTTGGTAGATGTGATGGAACTTTCCCAATCGCTGGATCTTGTAGAAATTATAAATGTACCAGGTGCTACTACGTCTGGTTTAAATCGACCATAGGTCCCTTCAATGCCAATCCCAACATTACCTCTACTAGAAAACGCCGCCACCTGATTATTTGAATCAGTCATACCTGCAAATGGTGTATTCGTCGTGGTAGTTACGACTTCCTTCTCAATTTCTTTACCGTCTTCATCAATCTCAGTGACCATATTAGTCACACTGGTAATAGATTCTCCTTCAATCTCTCGACCACTCTCCAAAGCCCCAACTGTAATAACATTCTTTGCAGTACCTGGCGCCGAGATAGTTCCAGGACTAGCGTTGAGGCCATTGTCTGTGCCAGCCCCTGAATTTCCTGCCGGAAACACATAAATCACCTGCTGATCACCTGCTCGTTCTGGTAAGGCATCACGAGTTGCAGCATCATAACTAGCTGCTGCCCAAGTGTAGTCGTTTTGATCCTCATATTCCCAACTGTTATTAGAAATCAATACATTAACACTGGTTTTACGATTATAATTTTCTTCAGCAGCCTCGGTTTGAAGCCAGTTATCAGAAACTGGATTGTTTACCTTGCTGTCATTAGCCTTGAGCACATGTAAACGAGCCTTTGGAGCAATACCTTTGAAATCGGGATCACCGAATGAGCCCGGAGGAGGATTGGTAATGATCGAATCGGAACCTGAACCGTCGCCAGCAATAATCCCTGCAACAAANGTGCCATGNCCGTTGGTGTCAGACCCNNCNCCTGAACCTTTNACTCTNTTNCCAAANGCAGGGTGNTTNTCATCAACACCAGAGTCGTTGACNTTNACAAAAATCCCTAAACCATTAAGCCCAAGATAATCCTCACTTACAACATTTGTTACAGTACCATCGGCTGCTTTCTCCGCCTTAAACACCTCTATACCCATACGTGGCCTAGTTAGGTCATTAGCCAAACGGCGAGACCGATGCCTTTCTAAACCCTGAACCTCAGTAAGCCTTGCCAGAGCAGTAAGCTGATCTTTAGGCACTCTCGCCACAAGCTTAGTTCCAAATGGTGTGCGATCCTGCGTAATAACATCAACACCCAAGTCAGCTAAGTGCTTGACTGCAGTCGACTCGCTATCAGGGAACAATACTACATTCAATAGAGCATCTACAGGTAAAGGCTGATCAGTAATCGCCATCTCTAAAAGTTTCATTTCCAGCTTATAATAAGGCTGAAATGGCAAAACAGACTGAGTACCTGACCACTCCTTCAAACGACGAGCACCATCAACTCCNATTCGAACTAAATAAGCATTATTAGGGATATAAGAAATAATCCTACCACCCTTGGCAGAAATATGCCTTCGAAAGGCTGCAGTAACAGGCCCTTTTGCCTGTGCTATATAAGTCTCTGGATTATCCCCGGCCAAGAGTGATTCTGGAATCTCTAATGAAGTGTCAAATGAAGTGTCTATAAATGCGTTACGCAATAACACTGCATTTTCATTTCGAACCAAGTTTCCAATGGGCGATTTCGTGTTAGTTAGTCGGTAAGGAAATCTATCGGCTTCAGGCTTAGCCTCTACAGATGCAGCAACAGTAGCTGAAAGTTTCGCTGAATTAACTAAATCAACTGGCTGCACATACTTGTTAGCAGTAACATTACCAAAAGGCTTTATAACAAAATCATCTGGCTTTTCATTTAGACCAAACCAAAAACTCAAGTACGCCAAACCGACAATGACTGTCGTCAATAAAACCGCGATGAGTGTTTGCCTATTTTTCATATTACTCTACTGCTCTTCCAATACCTGATAGTCCTCCACAACGGCGCGGTAGACCTGATTTGTACCTTCCCACTGTTCTTCGAATCGATACGTCGTTTTGGTAAAGACCTCACCAGTGATAGTGTAGTTGGTACACATCCCGTAAAACTGCCCAGGCCGCGTTACAATTGATTGCTCAGCAGGCTTGAGTGTTTGCCCAAAAGCATAAACTGTTACTCTCGGCTCATCCTCCTTAACGAGTGAAAGCATTTGTTGAGGCAACCATTCCATCACATTTTCGTGAATCGCATATTTTTGCTGTTCAGTAGGCACACCGCTAACAGCCATTTGTTCACGGCCCAGATTCAAAAATGGTGAAAACTCAGTCAACGTAGGGGTTGAAAGAATATCCCCTAAATTTCTAAATCCTCCCATTGCCATTCTCTGCTGATATAAACCATTTATAACGTTCGATCTCCCATTGATCCACATGGTCGGCAATCCGTGAGTACCATTCAAAATCCAATCCAACTGAGGATGTTGTGGAAACTCTTTAGGAATTGATGGCTGGATAATTAAGGGAGTCTCTTCAGTACCGTTATAAGCAACATCAGCACCCAAAGTCGGACTATCAGGCAGAGAATTGGACAACACCGGCATCCCGGCGAAAACAGCAGCCCAAGCTGCAGAATTGGTCTGATTAACTGACAGCAGCCCTTTTGCAGCATTCTCATTGGGAGCAGCTGTAAAAAGTTGTAGCAAACGCCAATCATTGGTTGGATGAGTCCCAACACTTCCTGCCCACGACCACCAGTTTGTGAGTGAAGCCATACCTGACTTTAGATACATCGTTTGCCACGGTGTGCCGCGATGCACACGGCCCAACCAACCGATACTTGGAAATTTATTCTCTGGAAATTTCCACGCATCACTATCCACCATCAAAGGATCCTTAAGATAATAATTAAATGCATTAACGCTNGCCAACTGACCACTNCCACCCCAGGGCTGATAACGCTCATTCTGNCGGCCTAGGTTAGAATTTTTAGCTATAACTTCTGCAGATGAAATACTTGGAGGCCTAATTTGAATCACGTTATTGGTACTTCTTGCATCTGTTACAAGAGGATCTGTTAGATCGTTTATTGTATAATGAACAAGCGGATCATTGGCTTGCCATGAGGTACGTTTATAAAATTTCCTAGCTGGAGTGTAAGGAGCCTGCTTCCGAATAAGATCTGACGGACGTCTTGGACGGTTACGACCTTGAAGAAAATCCTCAAAATCTCGAATTGCTTTGTCTTTGTTTCTTCCGGCATATGGATCACTATTATAACTACGCCAAAAACCCTGACTAACTTGACGCTGCCCTCTCGAAACTTGAATTTGATCAACTACACCGAGTGTGGGACTAAGATTTCCTTGCGTAGGATTCAAACGATTAGTTTTCCAAAAAGTTCCTTCGTTAATTCCAGAACCAGCAAAAAGCCCNGCAGAACCAGCCTGTTGACCACTCAACTGCATGGTAATATCCATCGAAGTAACCATATCATCGAGATTAACTACATCTATTAAACGATCCTCCTCGAGATCTACCAAGAAATACTGAACTCGATTTGTAATGTGCAGCTTCCAATCCGGCACCGCAAAACCAGCCTCAAACACATTTGTAAATGCACGGTTAGCAGGATAAAAACGCTTACGAGCAGTACTGTAAATAGAGTTAGTAACCGTAGTTAATGCCGCTTGTAGAGGAACTTTATATTCTCCGCCTTTCCAACCATCCTTTAGCGTTTCAAATTTCCGATAGGGCCTTGATACAATATTTGTGATAAGAATCGGACTATTCTGCCCAGCTGAACCTTCAGTGCTATGATCCCATAAGCCAACTTCATAACGATGCCTGACATCCATAGCCAACCTCCTAGGATAACCGTTTGTATTCGGAGCATTAATGTAAGAATTCCATGCCTCTATTCCAAATACATTAGTGATACCGAGTGTATACATCTGGTTTGTACGCCAGTTACTACTCATTGAAGGAAGAATATTATTAACATGCTGCTTGTTTACCTCTAAACGACGAGAGACTTGAACAAGCGACTCCACCGAATATTCATTAAAATTGGGCAAGCCCTTCTTGGCACCCACAATCCATGGCACCCCATGAATACTAACATCTAGATCTGTGTCAGGTGTCCCATCATAAAACGGAAAACGATTGGAAGTAATCACATTTGTAAGATCGAAAAATCTTTGTGGGCGAGCGTATTTACGCCAGTCATTAGTCACTTGAGCATAATGAGAAATAAATACCCCTGGAGGTCCGTTATTTGGATCGGGAAATTTNCGGAAAACTGGACGCATCACTGTTGGGGTATCAGGCACATAATTATCAGGANTTAAATCTGAAAGAGGCATATACTTATTAGCCCTAGATGCATCGTAAATATTTGCAGCCAATTGAATCAATCGGTGTACATTAGCAGAATAAGCGTTGGTTGGATAAATCTGAACACCTGTTGAAACTGTATTAGTAGGATTAAAGAACAGATAGTTTTGTGGAATAGGAAATTTAGGATGCTGCAATCCAGCAATACCAACATCAGGATTCACCAACGACTCTCCAATAGAGTAATTATTATAAGCTACACCGCTGACNTTATTGGTTAAAAACTGTGAAGATACACTCGCCCTCAACATGGCATGGGCAGCCCTATTAATAAACTCGTTAGCAGTCCAATTTGTNTGGGTGTTGTAACCAGTATTCCAATCATTGGCGTAATTGATATTTAACTTGCCTCTTAAAGCTGGCGCTGAATCAACACCCAATTGATCCAGCAGTCTGTAGAATGTATATCGGTCGTAGGAATCAAGGCGTTTCCGAGCTCTGCTATTCTTAGGATGAACCTCCATTGATTGGCGCAAACGACTTACAAAGTTAGTAGCTCGCATCGGCGGATCGATGTAATCTTGAAACGTCAGAAATTGCTGAACATCCGTAAAACGACGTGGATTATCCGCACCCGGCCAAGGTGCTATTACAGGATCCATACGCACACCGTCTTCATTATCATATTTTGGCGTATCATTTAGTATTAGCGGACCATCAGAATAATCGTCCACTTTATTAAATGAAGATCGAACTAGCGATGCCTGATCAAGTGGCAATCCAAGCGAAGGCAACATGCCCATCAAGCCCTGCGGCACATTATCTCCTGGCGACCAATCCCTCCTTGCTCCATTATAACGATACATCAAAATATCTCTGGAATCTGAAAATGACAATCTGTCCGCTCTAGGCAAAGTTAATCCATTAGGATTAACCGGTTTAGATATCCAATCGTAATAGTACCACCATTGAATCGGGTTCAGCTGCGCAAGAAAACCTGCCAAATTCAACTCCCAAGAACCAACACCCTGATTGCGCATGTAAAGATACTGGTTACCTCGACCTTTCGGAATATCCAGACTTTGTTTCATGGGGTCCCGAGCCTGATTATGGATATGATTAATATCGAGTGAACGACCTGTAGGCAGCACCATATAAGCGTAACGCCCAACAAAACGATTAGTAGGTCCGTGAGGTCTAGAAGGATTATCAAGCTGACCAATCCACTCCGGATCACCAATAAAATAATCTGTTAACAGCTGGCCACTCTGATTAACAACTGGCCTCCCTGCAAAGTTAGTAACCACCTGTCGGCCTGTTGGCTCGTAAGCACGGTTTCTGTTCAAATCTAAATAGAAACGAAAGTCATCTACTCTAGTATAATTTTTCGGCCTCCAACCAAGTGCATTGGTATCAACAAAGACCGGCGGCCGAGGCAGATGTTGTAATTTAGCCAGACTTACCAGCAAATCATTCTGGGATAATGAACGGCCATTTGGATAAACATAACCAACATTGGTGGGTGATAAGTTCCCAGGCTGATATCCAAATCGGTTAATGTAGTTAGTCGAAACAGAAAAGCCATAAGCCAAAGGATTCTGAGTAGCCACCATCTTTCCAACCACTTTAGATAAGGCCTGAGCTGCAGCCGTTTCAGCCATTAATTGCGCTCCGGTTTGATCTGTGACAACCGACACCGATGCCCGCTCTCTACGACTGATAGAAAGAAACACCACTGCCATCGTGGTGACCATCCCCAACATAATAAGGGTAATCACCAATGCCGCGCCACGTTGTGCTCTAAAAAACTTCACCGCAATTGCCTGATTGGAATACGCTGCCGAAACAACGAGACCTTGTTAATTTTTTGCCCTATGAAATTAGCCTGAAACTGAGGAGGAAGCGCCCGGACTTGTTCAAGCACTTCAGGCTCAATAACTCCTATCTCTAAGTCAAAATACGCAGGCAAAGCCCCATAAAACCAGGCACGAGTTTGCCCCCCTNCCTCTTGAACTAATGTGCCATCCAAAGGTCGATTAGTGTGAACACCATACAAAGGCTTACCTTGAGAATTAAGTCGCTGCAAGTTTAGCCCAAGAGGATTCGGCCAAGGAACAGACGCCATAATTTCACGACCAAATTGATCAAACGCAGTGATTCGAAAATGAATTACTCCATCAGTAATAGGCTGAAATATTTCAGATTCAGANGGCTGATTAACGGCCGAATCGAATTGTAAATTAAAAGCCAAGGTTTTATTAACCATTGAAGATCTCGGATCAGTCGAATGAAGCGATCCACTGGTCATATAGCGGCCAAGAGTACCAATTCCATTCTCAGCATTTACCACCCTATAACTAGTAATATCAAATCCTAAACCTCCACGACTGGTGAATGTGAAATCCTGCAAAATATTAGTTCGAAAACCTTGCTCCAAGTCCTCACTAGTACCCTCAGAGGTCAACGTATCTGGCTGAAAAGCAAGTAACAGCGGATTCATATCCGGAGTAGATCTAGAGTGGAAACTTTTACTGCCCGAAAGAATTAAGCCACTTTGTAAATCCATCACTGGCGGATAACCACTAACCTCCATTTGAGACANCTCACGAACAATCATTTCCATTGCTGCTCGACCTCCTTCATTGACATCGACCTGCGCAGCATTCTTTTTTAAAGCGTTCTGGGTCTGGTCAAACAGCGCATACAAAACATAGATGACCAGTGTCATCACAGAGACCGCAACAAGCATTTCCAAAAGGGTAAATGCCCNCTTGAATCTGNNCCTTAATGGACGGNTGTTAGCGATGAATTTCATCTACTGCGCAACATACTTCGGCGTACTAAACTTAAGAGGCTCAAAAAAGAAAAATGCAGAATTAGGATTCTCAAGAAACTGCCCAGTGGTCTGCTCTAAACGATTCAGCTCACGGTTCACCAAACGGCCAGCTACCATCGACCGGAAAACACGTCGGTTCGGTCCCACTGTCTCTTCACCATCAAATTCAAAAACCGGCCACTCAAACGTTAGTTTGATCTCATAAAAATTTAATTTNCGAAACTTATTTATGCTTCCAACTTCTGGGCGCCCCTCCCCGAAGCCACTCCAATCTTCCACTGTTCGAACTGGACGCACCTCGGATGTCATTCTGTATGAAAACGCCAAGTCACGAGCAAAGTCCGCTTGGTCCACGGCACTACCAGTAATTGCACGAACCTTTGCGCGAATATAATTATACTCTCCAGATCCAGTATCAATTTGCGGCCAATTTTTAACCTGTGTTGGCCCTACCAAATCAGCCTGAATCGGCATACTTAATAGGCCAATTATTGCAGCCCCGTTTGGCAGAAATAAATGATTGTCACCAGGAGAAGCTGGGACTGGTTCCCAGCGATAGCCAGCCCGATTTGAAGTCTCGTCAATCCTGATATAATCAACATGATTGGTTAAATTATCCAAACCAGTAGCTCCACTGCGAATAGCCTCCATCCAATACATTCCATCCTGAATAATTATCGTTTCCTCACGATTATCTTTTTGCACATTAATACCAACGGGTAAAACACCAATAATTGCTACCAACGCAAATGAAATAATTCCAAGACACATAACCAACTCAATCATTGTAAAGCCACCTTCGACTAGCCTTGTTTTATATGATCGAATTAATTTCATTTCGTCTCTTCTCCCTCCCATGTTTCAAGTTGNGCGCGGCCTGTGATATAATTNACACGAATCTGATCGTGATANCTGGTNTTCAATTGGCCCTCTGAAATCACATCAGAAAAACCTCCCGTAATTAACACGTCTGGACTAAATGGAAGATAATTTCCGAAATTATCTTTTTCGTGCAGCACATTACCAACAACCAACGGAATNACTTCNTCACTGTTTGACTTGAGTTGGCCACGAGAATTGAATCCCACTACAGGTACAATCGCAGGCGAACTATCTGCTAGAGGGAAAGGCACTACCTGAGTACTAAAACCTCCATCACGGCCTGATTGAACAATTTTATGAGGAGCAATCAGCATTCCTTGAGGCAACTTCTTCCACTCCGTTAAATAATTAGGAAACTCTTGGCCCGGCTGATCCCCTACCGTCCGCATTGAAACAATCGCATAACCACTGAACTGTTTCTCAATCATATTAGTCAAAGATAACAATCTAGGATCTTTCTTACGCGGTGGTAATCTCTCTTGATCCACATTACGTATCACATCCCAAACGTTGGAAGGACTGAAAACCATATACACATCTGATCGATTTCGCAGAGCCAGCTGGCGAGCATACCTTAAATCCTCCAACAACTGGCGCGCCGCTCCCGTGTTAGTCCCAGTTCGACCCAACCCCTTTAGNGCCGGCAATGAAATACCGACTAAAATGCCAATTATACTAATAACAACCAACAATTCCAACAGAGTGAAAGCTCTAACGTNACCCCAGAGCTTTAGCNCAAACGTTTTTANAAACGNTGAATTGCCCTGCTGGTTTATTCTTCTTTCGTCCATTGTGCAGCCCTAATTGGCAAAACTTATTGCCAACTCAAAATGTTATCATCGTTAACACCTACATTAGCTTTCTCATCTGCGCTAGCCAGACCATCAGAACCTAGGGACCAGACCATTACAGGAGTGTTTGATTGATAACCTCCCTTGACCTTAACTAGACCATTCAAACCTTCTCCATCTGCGCCTGCTGAAACAGAACCTCGACCATAAAAAGCGTCAATCACCTTACCATCATAATTTCCATCAACTGTCACAATGTAAGGGTTACCCCAAGGGTCACGGTACACACCGTCCTTTCCTACACCTGGCTGAGTTTCGGAAGTAACATCTTTAGCATTCAAAAAATTCACTTTTCGAGAGTTCAACTTGTGATTCCGATTTGAAGTCGGTCGCCCATTTCGAAATGCTTCAACATCTTGAAGGATGGCTACTAGTTCGGCATTACTTATCTGAAGTCTTCCTGACGAGGCGATTTTTGGGAGGCTCTCTCCTTTATTGTTTTTTAAAAGACGAGCACGGCTGCCCGTCATATGCATGGTACCGAATGTATAGTCTGGAGAAGCTGCAGTAAGAGTTTTGGCTATCTGTGGAGGGATTGGATAACGATTATACTCCGCGTTGTATTGACGAACTGCCCCAGCAATATTTTGCATCTCGGTCTTAGCCTGAGCCTTCTTCGCGCTATCCTTAGCCCCGCTCAACGCGGGTAACAACATAGCAGCCAATATGGAAATAATCCCTATTACTACTAATAGTTCCACCAATGTGAAACCTTCCTGAACCATACGCCGGCTTTTTTGCATATTGATTGATTTCATAAAAAGTATCCTTCTATCTTTTTCTTTTTTTATAGTATCGAGAGAGCTGTGAACGAGGAAATGGCTCACTTCTCCAATTACTGATTATCCACACTTCATCCCCCACCACATATTCTGCCCAGAGATCATATTTTTTAATATTATTTACGGGTCTCCCAGAAACATATCTCCAAGGATTAAGGGTCTTAGCTTCCTTACCTCGTAGAACAACCGGATGATCATCCCTGCTAAATGGCCATGGCGACGGGCAACAAAGTACATGAACCTCGTCAGAATGATGAGCCTCATGCCCATGCCCTTCGTCATTTTCACCGTGTTCTTCACTTAAATGACGAACATTTTCAGCACGCGGCTCGTAAAACTTTTTTAATTCACTTTTCGACTTACTGCCATTAACAAAACCATCAACACCAAAGCGCTCCTTAATGAGTTTAGGGCTCATTATATTCCCTGACTNAGGATCTTTAAAAGTTCTTCGAGTTGAACTGTAAAGCACTCCTGTCAGCTCATAGTACAAAGNGTTGAGAGCTGGATTGTCAGGATTATCGGGCGGGTAATGACCGAACTTAACCTTATATGCCTCAATAGCTGTATCTAATGCAGCTATTTCAGCCTGAATCCTCGACTCTGTCATCTTGCGACCCGCTGTGCCACTTAATCCAACAACTAGAGATGCCAAAACAGCTATAATCGCAATAACTACCAACAACTCAATTANCGTGAATCCATATGTGCTACTTCGTCTTTTCATTAATCTTTCGCTTCCTGCTCCAATCGCTCACTCAACCATTGTTTGATCATACTTTGATACCCAAGGTACCTAACTCTAGCCAGCCGCTTTATTTTGGAAAGCATACGCGGATCCATNCNCAATGAGATGGTGACTGATTCCGTATTCTCTCCACTTCGTACCAACGCTANTTCCATCATTCGGGGAGANATGCTGGAACCAGCCCAAAATGCTGCTTCCGCAACTTCGTCCTCGAAATGAGGTACGTTTTCCCAATCGGTTATCTGATTCATTCCGGTTAAAACTCACTTTTCCTTTCATGGCTAATCAACTGATTAATTGATTCATCTTTCTCTGATAAAAAAAGGTTTCATCCTCAGTGAAACCCCGGGCCATAACTACTCGGATTTGCTTTCCATTCGTCCTGTAAACGCTGAAAATNCCATAACCCGAAGTNGACATACCTAAGTTAAAATAACGTGATTGTTCAGAAAAACGCGGAGAATCAGGCAAAAACTTGCAAGAAAAGGGATCTTCGAACGATTCCTCAACGTCCTTCGAAGTCAATCCTTCCCACTCAAAAGGTAAATCTGCCCAGTCAAAATCCATATCTGCCCTCGCAAAACTAGCCTGATGTAATACATTGTCAATACATTGTCATTACATTTTGAACCTTTTTAGNTTAACATGCTTCCACAATTATGGTGGTTTCATTTGACTCCAAAGTTTAGCTCCCAGACCATACGCACGGCCTAGTAATGCGCCTGACACATTTTTTTACATATTTCCGCAATCTCGGAGGCGTGCAATCTATACTTAAACGTCATCACTCTCGAGAGCAAGATTCCCATTTTTTATTNNGCTTTGAGGCAAATAACTTCAAGGAACNTAACATATCAGGGCTTGGAGTGGATGGATGGGATTCCATCAGATGTATTCGAAAAAAATTAGCTAAACACTCTGATCTTTTTCCTGATTNAGTCGCAGTTTGCCATAACATGTGGGGATTACAGTTTCTAGCCGAATTGATACCCGCAAAGCGCCGAATCGGAATATTGCATTCAGATTGGACAAACTTACGCCCTTTTCTTCAATCTCAGAAAGAGCTGCTTGATGGAGTTCTTTGTGTCAGTAATACGTTAATGGAACTTGTAGCCGAATGCCTGCCTGAATTAAGTAAAGACAATCGAATTCAATTAATACCTTACCCAATAGATGGCGTTCCCATTATGCCAAATCGCATGTCATTAGTGAAACGCCCGGTAATTATTGGATGGATTGGTCGAATACAAGAAGAACAAAAACGAGTGGACCGATTACCTAGTCTACTTAAGGCATTTGACGACGCACAAATTGATTATCGCTTTGAACTTCTCGGAGACGGCCCAATGCAAGA
>PAOJ01000011.1 GCA_002708005.1 Verrucomicrobiales bacterium
TTTGACTACCTTTAGTTTTATAGAGTTGTTCCGAATTTCATAAGCTTCACAAAGCATTTCTTTACCTTCTCCGTTGAGCACTATTGTTCGGTCACCTTCGCGAAGTCTTAGAACTGAGCGGGCGTGTTTTGATTCGGTTTCGTTTAGTACTAATGGTCGATTATTCGATTCTGAAGGGCTGATATAAAAACGATGCATGGTAATAGAATTAGCTGAAGAACTTCTTGGCCTTTTCGAAAAAAGACCCTCTCATTGGATTAACTTTATCGTCGCAGAGTTCTCCAAACTCGGTAAGTTTTTGCTTTTGTTCTGAGTTTAAGCGTGTGGGAACTTCAACGATTACACGGATATGNAGGTCTCCGTTACCATACCCTTGGATNTTTTTGACTCCTTTGTCTCTTAGTCGAAGTATTGTTCCAGATTGTGTTCCTGCTGGTACGTTGATTCGAGCCCTTCCGTCCAGAGTTGGAACTTCTATCTCAGAACCGAGTGTGGCTTGTAAAAAACTTATAGGGACCTCACAGAGGAGGTCGTCNCCATCACGTTCAAANATTTCGTGATCTTTAACATGCAAAACACAATATAAGTCTCCAGGGGTTCCTCCTAAAATCCCAGCTTCTCCATTACCAGTTGATCTAAGTCGAGCGCCTGAATCAACGCCAGCTGGTACTCGTATAGTTATTTTACTAGATTTTTTTATGCGNCCATCNCCNTTACATTCTTTACAAGGTTTNTCAATNANACTGCCTGTCCCTTTGCATCGGGGGCAAGTTTGTTGAACGCTAAAGAATCCTTGTGATTGNATAATTTGTCCCTGACCATCACATGTNTTGCATTTAGTGTTTTTTCCACCTTTAGCAGCTCCACTACCTTTACAGCTGCTGCATGAGTCNAATTTATTAATATTAATGACCTTTTCGCATCCTTTGACGGCTTCTTCGAAGGTCAACTCCATATCGTAACGAAGGTCTGAACCTCGATTAGATCCCCCAGATCTTCGGTTTCCTCCGAANAGGTCTTCAAAAATACTACTGCCACCACCTCCACCGCCTCCGCTAAAAACATCTTTAAAAATATCAAACGGATCATGAAACCCNCCTCCACGNCCTGACCGAGAACCAGGCCCAAATGCCGCGTGCCCAAACTGATCGTACTTAGATCGTTTTTCGGAGTCACTCAGCACTTCATAAGCTTCACTTATTTCCTTGAATTTATCTTCAGCTGATTTGTCACCTGGATTTTTATCCGGGTGGTATTTGACAGCAAGTTTTCTGTAGGATTTCTTGATTTCATCTTCAGTCGCTCCCTTTTTAATGCCTAATAATTCGTAGTAATCTGACTTAGCCATTATTCTTTAATTTCTTTTTGTTCAGTTTCACTATTNGTTGNTGNTGCAACAATGACTGAAGCAGGTCGTACTAATCTTTCATTTAGTTGATAGCCCTTGCGNATTTGCTCAATTACAGTTCCATCTGCCGCTTCGTTAGTTTCTTTTCTGGAAAGAGCCTCATGCAANGCTGGNTTGAAAANTTCCCCAGTTGCGTTAATTTCTGTAAGCCCTGTGTCCTCTAAAGTTCGTTTAAGTTGAACATGTACCATTTCGACTCCTTTTTTGAGGGAGTCAATTGTGTTTTCGTTAGATGAGTTAGCTGCTGAAATAGCCATGTCGAAGCTATCCATAGTTGGTAATAATTTTTCTATTAATGATTCATTAGCATATCGGATAGCGTCCTGCTTTTCTTTAGCCAATCGCTTTCTCAAATTATCAGTTTCTGCTACTTGTCTTAAAAGTCNTTCATAATATTCTTCCGATTTTGTAGCCTTAATTCGCAATTCCTTTAATTCATCTGGGGATGGAAGTGAAAGCTCTTCTTGCTCATTTTCGAGTTTTTCTTGATCCTTAGATTNCTCTGGNTTTTCGTTTTGGAGCTGATCGTCNTCTTTTATTTTATCGNCTTCCTTTTTGTTCAATTCCTTGCTCATGTGTGACCCTTGAATCAGGTGGAGATATATTTTACACGACGTATAAAATCAGAGCAACTGTCTATAACGCTTAAACAACATAATGATGTGCTGGTTTGCATCAACAGTTCATAATCATTATGATCCCTTTCTGAATTATTAATGGAAGAAAAGTCCCAAAAAGAGGTTCACCCTGAAGCTCGAGATTATTTTGAGAAGGGGATTTCGGCACTTCGTAAGGATAACCTCGATTATGCTTCGAAGTTGTTTGAACAATCATTGAAAAAGGAGCCAGGTTTTTTTGAGTGCCGTGAAGCATTGCGCCTTAATCAATTTAAAAGAGCTGAGAAAAAAAGTAGTTTTTCAAAGATTTTTAGTAAAACTACATCTTCCTCGCTATTGCCAAAAGGGCAATTAGCTTTAAGAAATAATCCTATCGAAGCAATAGAGGTTGCGGAACAAATATTAAGTGAAGATCCTTATAGTATTATGGGTAACAAGCTTTTAGGTGAAGCGGCCTCCTTGGTAGGGTTTCATAAAACTGCTCTATTTGCTTGGGAGTGGGTTATGAAACAACAGCCAGGTGATAAAAATAATACTATTAATTATTGTGATGCACTTGTTGAAGTAGGAGAAATAGCTAAAGCTGATGAATGTTGTTCAGAGCTTGCTAAAATTTATCCTGAAGATCTATCTGTTTTACAGCTCTCTAAAAATCTTTCAGCGAGACTTACTATGTCTGAGGGAGGGTATGATAAAGTTGCCTCAGGTGAGGCTGATTATCGTGCCGTTCTTAAAGATGAGTCAGGAGCTGTCTTGCTTGAGCAGGAAAATCGGCGCTCAGAGCAAGAGTCTACTGCTGATAACCTTATAAGAGAGTATGAAAAGCGTTTAGAGGGAGATAATAAGAATTTGAAACTTATTAGGTCTCTTGCTGAATTATATAGTCGTAAAAAAGATTTCAATCGATCTGTAGAATATTATGAGCTTTTTAATAAAACGAACCTCAGATCTGATGCAGGNGTTGATAGGGCGATATTAATGGCTAAATTGTCAAGTTACGACCAAAGGATCGAATCGATTGACATTGAAAACGTAGANCAACTCCGTAAAGAACGTGACTCTTTTGAAATAGATCAGATTCAAAAACTTGCTGANACTTACCCTTCTGANCTTTCACTTCGNTTTGAGCTTGGAGTCNTACAATTTAAAGCCAATGAAATACAGTNGGCTATAAAATCTTTTCAACGGGCNCAAGCTAGCCCTCATCGTGAAATAGCTTCTTTAGCTTATCTTGGCCAATGTTTTTCAAAGCGAGGAATGAATGATATGGCTGCTAGAACACTTCAAAATGCTCTTGATAAGAAAGAGGTTATGGATAATGAAAAAATGGATCTTTATTATCAATTGGGATGTGTGCTAGAAGCAATTGGCAAAAAAGAAGAATCAATTGAGCAATTTAAGCAGATTTATGAACGTGATATAGATTATCGTGATGTTGCAGATAGAGTTGATGAGTATTACATGAACCTATAATTACTTATATTGAAAAAAATGAAATCAATGACTGGATATGGCTCTGGAGAGAGTGTTAATAAAGGTTTTAAAATTATTGTGGAATTAAGTTCGGTTAATCGTAGGCAAGCAGAAGTTGCTTTAAGTTTACCTAGTGAACTTGATTCATTAGAGTCAGATATAAGGAAAGCTATTTTTTCTTCAGTTTCGCGGGGCAGAGTTTCCGGCAGAGTATCTATACAAAGGCCAAATGGATCTGTTAATAGNTCTATAATTATTAATAATNATCAAGCTGAGATTTATAAAAANGAGCTAAGTAATTTTGCTAAAGGTATGAATATAGAGTGCAACCTTTCATTGGAGTCTTTACTTCGTCTTCCTGGTGTTATGGAGACGGNAGAGAAAACAATTAATCCNGTTACTATGTTGCCGGGATTAAAAAGGGCNCTGAATCAAGCATTGAAACAGCTCCAGAATATGAGGGCCAAGGAAGGCCATTATTTGTGCAAAGATTTGACAAAGCGATTGAGCAAACTGAAGAAAATAANTAATAAAGTCTCTAAACATGCTCCTAAAGTGCTTNATATACATAAAAAGCGCTTAATTGAGAGNCTNTCAAAGGCTGAAATTGGTTTTCAAGATGTTGATGATGAGCGTTTTCTTCGAGAGATTGTTTATTTCTCAGATAGATCTGATATAACTGAGGAGTTGGTTAGGCTTGAGAGTCATTTCAAGCAGATGCATGGTTGTTTAACGACTGATGAACCTGTTGGGCGTAAGCTTGATTTTTTAGCTCAAGAAATGTTTAGAGAAGTAAACACAATAGGCTCTAAAGCTAATGATAGTGTTATTTCCAAAGAAGTTGTTTCCCTGAAAACAGAGTTGGAAAAAATCAGAGAACAAGTGCAGAATGTTGAATAGTGACATTGAGAACATATCTCTTCTCATCGTGATTTCAGCTCCGTCAGGAACTGGGAAAACAACACTTTGTGATAGTCTTTGCTCAACTTTATCAACAGCTTGTCGAGCTGTTACTTGTACTACTCGTTCTCCCCGAGCCGATGAGGCTGATGGAGAGGATTATTATTTTCTTGATGAGAACGAGTTTTTAGCTCGAGTTCATGGTAAAGAGTTTCTTGAGAACGCTTTTGTTCATGGTAATCATTATGGTGTTCTCAGGTCCGAAGTTCGTTCAAAGCTGATAGCAGGAAANGATGTTTTATTGAATGTTGATGTGCANGGGGCGGCGACCNTACGGGNACGAGCTGAAGATGATTNAGTTTTGCGGTCGGCTCTTGTAACAGTTTTTCTTTGCCCNCCAAGTTTGGATGAATTAGAGAAACGNCTTAGAGGNCGTGGNGATAACTCAGAAGAAGANATAATNNGTCGTTTAGCAATTGCAGAAGCTGAAATTTCTCAGAAAGATTTATTTGATCACTCAATTATCAGCGGGACTCGTGAAGCTGATCTTGAAGCAATGCAAATGATAATTCAGTCTGTTAGGTTTGACCGCAAAAAGTGATGAATGATTTAAAGAATATTGTGCTTGGGGTGACTGGTTCGATTGCAGCTCACAAAGCTATTGATTTGGCAAGTTTGCTGACAAAGTTTAACTGTGGAGTCAATGTAATTTTATCTGCGGATGCGGAAGAGTTTGTAAAACCTTTACCTTTTGAAACGCTCACTAGACGCCCGGTTGTAAGGAGTCTATATGATCGAGGTGAAGCGCCGGTGTTACATATAAATATTGCTGATGAAGCTGATATGCTATTAATAGCTCCGGCAACTGCTAATACTATCGCTAAATTGGCATATGGTTTAGCTGATGATCCATTGAGTTGCACCGCGCTTGCGCTAAAGTCGGAGACCCCTGTTTTAATTGCGCCGGCAATGAATGGTAAGATGTGGAACCACCCGGCAACACGGTCGAATGTTTCTATTTTGAGTAATCGAGGGGTGGAGTTTATAGGCCCAGATGAGGGAATGCTTTCATGTGGCTATGAGGGTATTGGTAGAATTTGGCCGGTAGAAGGGATTTCTGAAAGAGCACTTCAAGTTTTAAATTGCTTATAGGTCCTTAAGTATTATGACTTCGAGTGAGAGTAGAATCGGTATTCAGAATTGGTGGTCGTTTCTACAATTATTTAGATCAGTAGCCCCTGACGAGAATGAACAGCGCGTTCGTATTCGTTTTATGGAGCGTAACACGATGCTTCCCGTTAAAGCTGTTTACTTCATATTGCTAGTTTATTATTTATATTTTTCTTCCTGGCCGGAATTAGACGGTGTTCGATGGACGTTGTTTCAAACGATCCAATGGTTTTTTCTTCTTTGCTTAATCGTGAATACAGTGATTGGAGTTATGTTGATTCGGATGGATGAATTCTCAACAGGAGTATTACGAGAGTTGGTTTTCTCTATTTGTTTATTTGATGCTGTTTTATTAGCGATGATGACAGAGTTAACTGGAGGGTTTGAAAGTTTTTTATTTTGGTTGTTTCTTGGTCTTCAAGTTCGTAATGCAATTAGTATGCCGATTGCGACATCTCAAATTATGGCTAATTTGTGTGTGAGTGTAATTTATTTATGTGCAGGTGCTTTTGATATTGTTGTTGCTCGTTCAGATGAAGAGCTTGAGAATATAACTGTTGAGCCAGTTATGCTTCGTGCATTATTGTTAGTGCTTATGACTGCATGTTGTTATGCTCTGCAGGTTCTAATTGACAAGCAGCGACGAATGGATGCAGAGGAAGAGGAGTTCGACCGTCGGCAAAGTCAGTTACAAGCCTCTGGCCGATTAGCCGCCGAGATTGCTCATCAGATAAAGAATCCATTAGGAATAATTAACAATACTGCTTTTACTCTTGGAAAATTGTCTGAGGGGAATTTGGTTTTTCAGCGGCAGGTTGAACTTGTGCGGGAAGAAGTAAACAAAGCAGATCAAGTTATAACCAAATTAATGGGGTTTGCACAGTTGGCAGAAGGGCGATTAGCTAAATTGGACGTTAATGATGTGTTAGAGTCNTCAATTAATCAGGTCTTTCCAANTGGTANCAAATTTGGGACAAGNATTCGGCGTGATTATGGTATAGCTTTACCTCCTTTACTTGCACAAGAAATGCATATTAGTGAAATATTTATNAATATNTTGCAAAACTCNCGTGAAGCTNTTAGTGAAAAAGGTGAGATATNNGTAAAGACAAGTTATGGNGGTAATTATACTTTATCAGTTATTATNGAGGATAANGGNCCAGGAATNCCNTNNGATNAAATAGATAAGGTGTTTGANCCATATCTTACAACAAAAGAAAAAGGAACAGGGCTTGGATTGGCTATTGTTAAACANAATACAGAGCTGTATGGAGGGGCTGTTTCAGTAGATTCTNAACTTGGAAATTACACTCGATTCAATTTACTATTCCCTGGAAGGAGTGCTATGCGTTTNCAGTCTTGAAATCTAAATTGCCAAAATTATTAATAGTAGATGATGAGCGCAATATGCGTGAATCATTAAAAGTTGTTCTGGAGTCCCATGGTTATAAGGCGGACATGGTAGANTCTGCCGAAGATGGATTAGAGGCTATAGGTAGTAATAGCTATTTTATGGTTATTACTGATGCTAGGTTAGAGGGTATGAGNGGCTATGAATTNCTCCAAGAGTCACATGAGNGGTGGCCTGATATTCCTCTTTTAATGATCACTGCTTATGCAACCCCAAAGCTTGCGGTTGAGGCTATACAATCTGGAGCTGTTGATTATTTATCAAAACCATTTGAGCCTGAAGAGTTGCTTCATTCTGTTAATCGATGTGCAGAAAGGCATGAGTTAATTAGGCAGAATACTAATCTCCGAGCTCGTCTTAACATTGGCAATCAACTTGATGATATTATTGGTAATTGTAATAGCATGGTAGAGTTNCGNCAAATGATCTGCACAGTTGGGCCAACAGANGCTACAGTATTGATTCTTGGAGAAAGCGGAACNGGAAAAGAATTAATAGCTGGCGCAGTCCACCAAGCAAGTCAGCGNCGTGAAGAAAACTATGTGCGTTTAAATTGTGCCGCTATACCAGAATCATTACTTGAAAGTGANCTTTTCGGTCATGAAAAAGGANCTTTTACTGGTGCTGTAAAACAAAAAATAGGACAAGTGGAAGAAGCAAATGAAGGAACACTTTTCCTTGATGAGATTGGTGAGATGTCACGATCTTTACAGNCCAAGTTATTAAGGTTTTTGGAGGATGGTACATTTGTTAGAGTAGGAGGGACNGAAGANCAAAGAGTAAATGTTCGAATTGTTGCNGCTACTAATCGTGATATAATTGAGGCAATTGAAGAGGGTGAATTTAGGGAGGATTTATATCATAGGTTGAATGTTGTNCAAATGCGTGTCACTCCATTACGAGACCGTAAAGANGATATAATTATATTAGCGGAGCACTTCCTTTCTAAATTTGGTAGAAAAATGAGTAAATTTTTCGAGCCTTTATCTNCCGAAGTTAAGTCGCTTTTACATACACACCATTGGCCCGGCAATGTCAGAGAGCTTAGGAATACAATGGAAAGATCAGCGATTTTATCGACGGAAAACAGTTTAAGTCCTTCTGACCTTCCAGATTTTCAATTTGAGACACGCCTTGGAAAGGGGGAANCAGAAAATATTNATTATAGTGATCTTGGGTTAGAAGCTGCTTTAGCAACTTTCGAAAGAAGCATAATAGAGGCTGAATTATCAAGGAATGATAATAATTTGAGTAGGGCTGCTCAGAAATTGCAAATCAGTCGCCATGCTCTTCGTTATAGAATTAGCAGATTAAAAATCGTTCTTTAAANNTAANNAAATAGTGGAAAATAACTTTAAAAAGGTATTGGCATTATTAGACACAGGAATTCCTGCAGGTGNCTCTTTTTTGGAAAGCCTTTCCTCTCCTTTGCTAATAATTNCAATATCANTTGGTTTGGTAATTATTGCNGGACTGTTTTACTTCTTGTTAAGTCGAGGAGNTTCACGATCTTCAGTCGCCGGCAAGTCACACAGGTTGACGAAATCTAATGTTTCTGAAGAAGATAATCCAAAAAAACGCAAAAGACATAAGCGTCGGCGTAGAGATCATAGGAAGCGTAATCCAACTTTAAGTGAGGCAGGTGGATTTCCTCCACCTTTAAAGGAAATTGATCAAACATCAAAAAAACAGAATAGTGATTGAGCCTGTTCAGAGNAAAGAAGTAACNNCAAAGAGTAATTCTAATTTAGCTGCAGCCTTTTTTTTGTTGCCCAAANCAAAACGTAAAGCAATGACGGCTTTGTATGCTTTTTGCCGNAANGTTGATGATATTGTTGATAATGAAGNTGANACANTAANNAAAAGGGTAGAAGAGCTNAAGTCTTGGAGAAATGATATTGGCTTAGTTTGTAGTGGTAATAAATCTAAAAATCAAATATGCAATGAGTTGTCTCCTTACATTGATCATTATGAATTATCTTATGATTTATTTAATGAATTAATTGTTGGGATGGAAACAGATCTTGAGAAAGTAAGGTATGCTAATTATCAAGAGCTTAAGCTATATTGTCATCGAGCCGCATCAGTTGTCGGGCTTTTAACTGTTCGAATCTTAGGTTTTAGAAATGGTGATGCTGATTCTTATGCAGAAAATATTGGGCAAGCATTGCAGTTGACCAACATACTTAGAGATGTTTCGGAAGACGCAGATAGNGGGCGCATTTATTTGCCTCAATCTTTATTGGATAAGTATGGAGTGNCAGAACATGCTGTTCTAGCTGGAAAGCAAAGTTTAGCTTTTGAAAATGCTGCTAGAGATATAGCGGATCGTGCATGGGCTCACTATAAGCTTGCAGCTGAAGCAATTCCTAAAAANAATTATCGTGATTTATTAGTCCTTGAAGTAATGGCATCAATTTACTGGCGGTTATTGCAGAAAATGCAAAAAATTAATTTCAAGGTGCTGTCAGAACAACAGTCAAAAATACGGTTAGGGAAATGGTCGAAATTTTCTATGGGAATGCAAATAAGATTCCTCATAAGATTAAAAGGTTACCGNCCGTATTATGCTCGGTAGTTGAAAACTGATATTTTTATATATTGCTTATAGCTTCTTCGATTTTATTTCGAAAAACNTATCTGTTTTTTGGNGTGATAACAATGGGGNGCAGATTATTATTTCTATATATTACAAGCATTCGATGATTTGCTTTTAGTGTGTTCCTCCAAATCTCGGGTTTTCCTTTAAGTTGTTTTGAAACTCGACGAATACTTGATAAAGNNATTTTTCTTAANGNTANNCCAANTAAANTTATAANTAAATATTTTGNATTAATTTGAAAATCGATAAANTGAATTATACGAANGATAATAATTGAATATATTATCCATCCAAGAGGAAAGGCCCATGNTATTATTTCCCATTNAAGTGAGGGCATTGTGNNNTATAAAGCNTTTNAAAATTATCGAGGATCTGGAATAAATAAATTTTGACCAATTTGAATAGAGCGAGGATTTANTTTTGGNTTNGCNTTAAGAACTGAATTCAAAGTAATGCGTTTTTTNACTCCNTCTTTTTTTAATTGTTCGTTATATGCAGAAATAATAGCAGAAATTGTCTCTCCNTTTTGTACNGTATGGTCAAAGCCTTTTTGAGGTCTAACNGGTTTTNTATGTTGAGGNGNNGNNGNAATATTTCTAATTGAGCTTTTGGCTATGCTTCTAATTTCCTTGAGAATTAATTCTTTGTCTGCTGAACGNTTCCTGTCTACTTCTCGAATAGTTNNAGCAAGTGCGTCAATATCACTTTTAGTAATATTATTTGGTTTATTTTTTAATGTTTCAGCACGTGTTCTGCGAGATTCTGACTTAAGTAAGTCGAGTTCTTTTTTTAGTGCGTTATAAGATTGAAGNAGATCATTTAATTGCCCCTGAAGTCGATTTACATTTTCTAATAAAGCACGGTTTTGTAGGGANTTGTCTTGAGCCTNAATAACAGGCGGGTNAANGAGGNTAACTAANGCCAAAATAGTNANAGANCAAAACGAATANTTCATAAAAAAAAAATAGTTCGTGTGTTTAATCATGACAAGCCTAAGCCTCAAATAGTTGAGCCTTATTTTTTTTATTGTCGTTATTGGTNTTTAAGGGTCTGAATCTCTTAAGTGATTGCGTTTTTCAAATGNCTAACNAATTTGTTTCCNCTNTGGTCAATTCTTGTAGCTGTTGTTGCCCTTGTTTGGCCTAGTGTATTTAGTTGGTATTCGACTGGTCTAATTCAAGTTGGGCTCGGTCTGATAATGTTAGGGATGGGCCTGACTTTAACCTTGAATGATTTTAAAGGAGTATTTCTTTTTCCAGCTTCATTATTTGGTGGTGTTGCTCTTCAATTCATCGTGATGCCATTTTTAGGATGGGTTATTGGGTATTTAATGGATCTTCCAAGGGGGATAGCTGTTGGATTGATTCTTGTCTCCTGTTGCCCTGGTGGAACTGCCTCAAATGTTGTTGTATTTCTTTCAAGGGCAAATGTGGCTTTGTCTGTTAGTATGACTGCTGTTTCAACAGTCATTGCTGTCCTTTTAACTCCTTTTTTAACAAAGTTTTATGTCGGTGAGCGAGTGCCGGTTGATGCTCTTGCACTTCTTCAGAGCATATTAATTATTGTNATATTTCCTATATCTGCTGGTGTGNTTTTAAATCATTTTTTCAAAAATNCATCAAAGAAGCTTAATGATATTTCACCATTTATTTCTGTGCTTTTCATAATATTGATTGTGGGTTTTATTTTGTCTCAAAATCGAGAAACTATCATTAGCAATTGGAGGGTCTTGATTGGCTCGGTTTTGTTTTTGCATATAGGAGGTTTTTCACTTGGCTATGCATTTGCAAAACTGTTTAAATTTAAAGAGAAATCATGCCAGACAGTTTCTATTGAAGTTGGAATGCAAAATAGTGGACTTGGAGCAGCACTTGCATCAAAACATTTTACTACATTACCATTGTCAATAGTTCCTTGTGCCGTCAGTGCTGTGACTCATTGCATCTTAGGGAGTGTTCTTGCTGCTTTCTGGCGGAATCAATCAATAAAAAAAGAGGGGTTAGATAAGTAATCAATTGTTTGCCAAATGCATATGTCCAGTGTTTATTTGTTGGACTACATTAGTTATGGATAACCGAAAGAATATTCTCGACCTATACTTTTTAGACGCAAGGGCAAGGTTAATTGATATTGCGGCTTTTATGGATCGAGTAAACAGGGCGAATGGCGAAGCAGACTTTCGATACAGTCAGTTCTTAGATGCTCTTAAGGAGTTGGATGGAAAGGGTGTTAATAGAGCAGAGAAGGTTTTATTAGCATTTAGTGATCCAACTGAAGAGCCAATTCCAGTGGCTACTACTAAGGCTGCTTGTGGAGCTTGGCCTGGAGCCGTTAACTGAAAGCCCAACGATGCGTTATATCGAGCCTCATGGTCACATGGTCAGTCGTACTGTCGATGATTATAAATCAATGGTTATGGCGGGTTGTCAGGCTGTTTGTGAGCCTGCATTTTGGGCTGGTTTTGATCGTAGTTCTGCGCAGGGTTTTTATGATTATTTTTGTCAATTAACTCAGCATGAGCCTAAACGGGCTTCTTTATTTGGATTGCCTCACTATACGTGGCTTTGCATAAATCCCAAAGAATCTGAAGATGTCAAACTCGCAGAAGAAGTCTTGTCAATAATACCTGAATTCATGGATTGCCCCAATGTTCTTGGTATTGGTGAAATTGGATTAAATAAAAACAGCAAGAATGAAGTCTTGGTTTTGGAAAAGCATATTGATTTGGCGGCTAGTAACGATCAATTAATCTTAGTTCATACTCCTCACCTTGAGGACAAGCGGAAAGGTACTCGATTAATTCTGGATATTCTTAAATCAGATAGTCGAATAAACCCTGAACGTTGCGTCATTGATCATGTTGAAGAGCACACTGTTAAGATGGTGCTAGATGATGGTTTTTGGGCTGGTATGACTCTTTATCCAGAGACCAAATGCACATCTAATCGTGCAATTGATATTCTTGAAGTATATGGAAATGAGCGAATTTGGATGAATAGTGCNTGCGATTGGGGTGCCAGTGTTCCTTTGTCTGTNCCAATGGCNATGCAAGAAATGAAGCGTAGGGGTAAAANTCCCAAAACNATNGATAAAATCGTATATCAAAATCCAATAGATTTTATGTCACAGAGTCCGCGTTTTTTGAAACTGGANACTTTATAGTTTANCTNGCTGAAAATGAGATTGAATCATAATATTCATTTAGCTTATTGCACAAATATTCACCGGGGTAGTAACTGGGAGGAGACTTTTCAATCTCTTAGAGATAAAACGCTGCGAGTTAAAGCCAGGGTATGCCCGGATAGTTCATATGCTATTGGGCTAAGATTAGGGGATTTGGCCTCACGTGANCTTTCCCAGNCTAATAAANTAAAAGAGTTTCAGTCATGGTTAAATGAAAACGATTGCTATGTTTTNACTATTAATGGCTTTCCTTATGGNGAATTTCATGGATCTAGAGTTAAAGAGAATGTTTACTTACCAGACTGGACTACAACTGATCGTGTTGATTACACAAAAAGACTTTTTGATATAATTGCAGAAATTGCGCCTCCCGACTCTGGAGGAAGTGTAAGTACAGTGCCTTGTTCATATAAGGAGTTTATTACTTCGGATGAACAAGTAGCAAAGATGAGGGCAAATCTTTGGGAGGTTATCGATTACATTGATAATTTAAGTATAAAATCTGGAAAAGACCTTCATTTGGGNTTAGAGCCGGAGCCAATGTGTTATTTAGAGACTACTGATGAGATGGTTCGATTTTATAGAGATATGAAATCTGATCGACCAGATGATTCAAGTATATCTAATCGTTTTGGAATTAATTATGATACGTGTCATTTAGCTGTTGAATATGAGGAAGCCGTTGAAGCAATTAACTTATTGATAAGTGAAGGCATAAGGATCAGCAAATTTCACTTTAGTTCAGCAATGAAGGTTCATCCTCAGCCTGAGGTTCTACAAGGATTAGTTCCATTTGCTGAAGATATATATTTCCATCAGGTGATTGCGCGATCTAATAATGGCGATTTGAGGAGATATCGAGATTTGCCGGATGCACTTGATTTGGCGAATAAAGGTCTTACTTTGGATGATGATGAGTGGAGAATACATTTTCATCTTCCGTTACATTGCTTGCCGACAGAACTGTTTGATACAACTGTTGATCAATTACAAAGTGTTATAGAATATCTTGGCCAAAACCCTGCCTTATGCTCTCATATTGAGATGGAGACATATACTTGGGAGGTATTACCTGAAGGTTTTCGTCAGCGAGATGTGGTTGACCAATTATTTGGTGAATATAATTGGACTTTAAGCAAGCTGGCAGATCAAGGTATTTGTCTCTTAAATTAATATTTTTTTGAGTGAAGGTTTTGCGTTTTTTTAATGCTATTATGACTCTTGGAAGAGTTTCAAATCTTCCGAGTGTTTGGTCTAACTGTTTAGCTGCTTGGGTTTTATCTGGAGGCCAATTATCTAGTTCAATCGAAATTGAAAAATTTATATGGCTAAATTTAGGCGCTACCTTTTTGTATCTTGGGGGCATGTTTTTAAATGATGCTTTTGATATAGAATTTGACAATGTTCATCGCATAGAGAGACCAATACCAAGTAGGCTTATTTCTCTTAAATCAGTTTATGTGCTGGGCGGGTTTCTTATGATTATTGGTTTAGGCTGCGTAGTTTGGATAAATACTGCGGCAGCAATTTTCTCTTTATTTCTTGCGTTTAGTATTTTCTGGTATGACATCATCCATAAAAAAATTACTTGGTCACCTGTGATTATGGGATTATGCCGATTTGCTCTTTATCTTCTTTCCGGATCAATTGCGCTTGGTGAAATTAATATTTCGGTTGTGTTAGGGGGAGGGATNCTATTTGGATATATAGTTGGATTAAGTAACATTGCCAGAAAAGAGGCAACTGGAGGCAGGGTTAATTCATGGCCTTGTTGGTTTTTGTTTTTGCCTTTATTNTATGCTTTGGGACTGTGTTTTCTTCCTTCTGGAAACTTTCAAATTTCAATTGGATTAATCGTGGCAATGCTAATATTTATACTTTGGGTTTCTAGAAGCTTATTGATTTCATTTAACACAAAAATCCCAAATTTTGGGAGAACTGTATCAGGTTTACTGGCCGGTATTGTTTTATTTGACTTACTTATGGTGTCTGTACTTAGCACTCAATTGTTTTTACCTTTTATCGCATTGTTTTCATTGTCTTTGCTCCTTCAGCGTTTTGTTCCTGCTACCTAGTCTGTTATATTTTCTCGCCTTTTATCAAAACATCTGAAAAATTCCACTTATTGACCTTTATGATTCGTGGCGCTGAAGAAACTGAATAAACTAATTTTGTATAAACGACCTTACAATTTTCCTTTATTAATCGCGATTATAGTGATGCTTGTTGCTACAGCCGTTATGGCTCAGTGGACAAGGGGGCCAGAGGGAAGGGGCCGGGCAGGTGTGCCTGATTGGGAGAGAGACTCCGAATTGCCCAATGATACATTTACTTTTGCTCGTGTTCAATATGGTGGGTATGGCAGAGGTTTTAGGGGAGGGGGATGGAGGACAGATTATCCTAATGCGGATCTTAATTTCTCCTATAGGCTGGAGCAATTAACTGCAATGAAAGTAGATCCGGACGGGGCTGTGGTTAATTTCTCTAAGGATGAGTTAAAACAAATGCCGTTTGTTTATATCACTGAGCCTAGATCGATGCGATTAGCAGAAGATGAGGTTAAAGGCTTTCGAGAATATCTACTAAATGGAGGCTTCTTTATGGTTGATGATTTTTGGAGTAAGCCGGAATGGGAAAATTTTTATCGAGAGATGAAGCGAGTATTACCTAATGTAGAGCCTGTTGATCTTTCTGTTGATCACCCGATATTCAATCATATCTTTCCACTATCAGAGAAGCCGCAAGTTCCTAGTGAGGATTGGTATGTAGACCGTTATTCTACTCCGCAAGAAGCATTAGATAATGGTGTGACTTGGGAGACTAAGAGGTATGACACTTACCCTCCAAAGCCTCATTTTTATGCCTTCTTTGACAAAAAGGGAAGGATGATGGGGGTTGCTTGTCATAACACTGATATCGGAGATGGATGGGAAGAGGAAGGTGCAACGCCCTGGTATTTTAAATATTTTTCTGAACCAAAATCATATCCCATGGGTATTAATATACTCATATACGCAATGACTCATTAATCGTAGTATTGTTGTTGGGCTGTTTCTTTATTTTTTAAAGTTATTTNTCTGGTCGGTTCCCAAGGAGGTTTTAATGCAAAAAAATCCCTGTCAACATAAGTTAACAGGGAAAAATTGTAATAATTTTTAATATCTAACTATTTAAATTTATAATAAATTTATAACTAGGTATATTTTTTAATAATGTAAGTATTTGATCAATTAAGATACTTTAACATTCGTTGCCTGTGGACCTTTAGGTCCTTCTTTTTCGTCGTACTCTACCGAATCTCCTTCTTGTAGGTTTCCTCCATCGACTTCATTGATATGAACGAACAAATCTTTTCCGCCTTCATCTGGTTTAATGAATCCAAACCCTTTTTGATCAAAAAACCTCGCTACTTTTCCTTTTGCCATAATATTATTAAGTAAACAGGTTTCTTTATTGTAACCTGCCAAGGAGTTTATTGCTTAAAAA
>PAOJ01000012.1 GCA_002708005.1 Verrucomicrobiales bacterium
TGCAATGCATTTTTTATATATAAGTAATCNCAGCATGATTTACGTTTCATTGCAGTTTTAATTCTGTTACGCATCCCGGCCATGTCCTTCAATTCACTAGGACTTTCAGACACAGTTCTGAAGGGGATTCAAGAGATGGGTTACGCAGATCCTACTCCCATTCAATTGCAAGGCATTCCGCTCATCCTAGATGGTAAAGACGTAATTGGTAGTGCTCAAACNGGTACAGGAAAGACGGCAGCATTTGGTTTACCAATCCTAACTCGACTAGAAAAGCCAGCTGATCACCCAAGAGCCCTAGTCCTTGAACCTACGCGGGAATTAGCATCTCAGGTCGAAACTGCATTCCAAGACTTTTCAAAATTTTCCAAGCTTCGTACTACAGTTCTTTATGGAGGAGTCAAATATGGGCGNCAAACTGATGCTTTAAAAGCAGGAACAGATATTATTGTGGCAACACCTGGTCGATTGTTNGATCACTTGTCACAAAAAAACACAACACTCAAACATTTAGAGTACCTAGTCTTNGATGAAGCAGATCGAATGCTGGATATGGGTTTTATGCCAGACGTAAAGAAAATTATTCAGCAATGCCCTGAAAAACGTCAAACAGCACTATTCTCTGCTACTGTTCCTCCAATCATCGAGACACTAATNCAATGGGCNATGAAAGATCCCGAAACGGTAGAAATAGGCATGCGCCGTTCCGTGGCCGATACTATTTCGCATGCAGTCTATCCTGTTGCATTCAATCAAAAAGACGAATTAGTTTTGGCTNTATTACGAAAGGTCNACTTCGACTCTGTGATTATTTTTTGTCGAACAAAAATAGGTGCAGATAAGGTTGGNCGCTTACTCAAGCAGGAAAATCACTCAGTTGCCATTTTACACTCTAACCGNACTCAAGCCGAACGTGAGCGATCTCTCAAAGGATTCCGCGATGGAAAGTTTGAAGTTCTTGTAGCCACAGATATTGCATCTCGAGGGCTNGATATTGCTAATGTGAGTCATGTTGTNAATTACGATGTTCCACAACATCCAGAAGATTATGTTCATCGAATTGGTCGTACTGGTCGTGCAGCGGCGACTGGCGATGCATTTACAATCATGGTAGCCGAAGACCGACAACATATGGAAGCTGTNGAACGATTTATCGATAATAAAATCAAACGCGAAAAAATCGAAGGTTTTGAATATAAATACACTGCGCTATTTGATGATGGAAAACGAACTGGCATGCCGCGCTTTCGTGGCGGCTCTGTAGGGCGTGGATATTCATTTGGAATGTCAACACGAGGAAAAGGTGGCGGCCGTCGCCGTCGCTAGCTTTAAACTTTATAGCCAACCCCTTAGTTTATAATATAACCAACCGATTTGTTCATGTAAGTAATTGCCGAGACATGCAAAACCTCCAGTTCCAGGAATAATATCATATATTCTATAATCTGATTGAGATGAACTTATTCCTTTGAAATCAGAGCCCACGGGAATTACTTCTAATCCAGTTTTACTAAACACAGCTTCTGCCCGACGCATATGACTAGCTGATGTTACAAGAATAATTTTTCCCCAACCTTTTTCTTTTGCCAGTTTTTTAGTGTGCATAGCCTCATCTCTCGTGTTTGATGAATAATCTAATACATAAACTGGCGAGTCGGTTATTTCCCAATTATCTATCCAATCTTTTACTAATTGACCACTTAGACCTTTATGCTTTCCAGAAGAATATTCACCACCTCCAATCAAAAGAGGTTTACCTTTCTTAAGTCGGACAAGTTCTACTGCCGTAATGACTCTATCAAATGCTTCTCCTAGTTCCATCGAGTTTACCCCATAATCAGAGAAACTATGAGTTCCTCCCAATAAGACGATGGCATCACATTGTGGAATATTATTTAAGTCTTCAATTATATATGGCCGCTCTAAACTTGAAAGAAGGTAGCTTGAAATTTTTGTACCTCCAATAACGGTAATAAAAAAGGCTAGAAAACCTGTAAAGAAAGCCTGTTTTTTGTCTTTATTAATCCACGATCGAATGAATGCAATTAGCAATAAAATCCAAAGAATAGCAATAGGCTCGAACAAACTACCAACCGTCTTAGAAAGAAAATACATCATATAATGCAATTGAATTAAACTATACTTTGTTTATTGCCTAGCAAAAACAGTGTATTGAATTTTCGAGAGCAAAATAGCAATCTCTTTGCAAATGAATGGAGTAAAATTCATTTCACTCTTTAGCACTTACTTAGCTGCATTAATCCTTGGTCAAACGGCACAGCAAGTCCCGTTGTCCATAGAATCATTAACAACTAAAGCGAATGCTGTGGTTCATGGCAAAGTAAAAGGGATAACTTGTAAACGTGATTCTGCTGGCAGAATTTTCAGCGTAATAAATTTAAATATAATTGAGAATATTAAAGGCCAAATAAAAAGTAAGAAATTTGAACTCGTTCATGGCGGAGGTATTCTTGGCAGCAAGCGCACTGGATCCATAGTAGATCCAAGGTTCAAAGTTGGCGAAGAAGTTGTAGTTTTTGTAGTCTATAACAGTAGAGGGGAAGCAGTACCTTTGGGCCAGAACCAAGGCCGATTCGAAGTATTTCGAAACCCTGGTAATACTACAGCAATGGTGCGAAACCCATTTCATGGCTCTCCTAAAACAAATGATCCTCGTATTGTGTTTAAGAGAGCTATTGGTAGATCTCAATTAACATTAACTGAACTAAAACGTCGAATAAGGAGNTCTAACAAATGAAGAAGTGGCTGTTAATTATAATGTCACTTAGTTTAACTAAGACAACAATAGCATTCGTACTTTTCAAAAATGAAGACGGTGAACCCTTACGCTGGCATTTGGATGACTTGAATCCTTTGGTTCATCCAAATGTTGTTAATCGTGAAACAAAAACGATTCAATTTCACCTGTCCAGAGACGGATGGTCGGAGGATAACTTCGAGGATGAACTCAATTCAATACGATCCGCAGCTGCCCAGTGGCAGGCCGTACCCGAAACAATTTTGAGATTCGAAGAAGGTGATTTGCTTGATCCAGGAGTAGACATAAATGGCAATGATAACCAGAACGTAATTTTTTGGGCTAAGAAAGCCACCCCAAACGGAGCTGTTTTAGTTAATAATGAACGCACCGAAATAAGCGGCGCTCTTGCAGTAACATTTCCTACATACTTCGATGATCACACTATTGTAGAAGCAGACATGGTTTTCAACGGGGTGAATCAACGATGGTTTACAGATTACACTAATACATTTTCTAAAGACAATCTTGTTGAAGCAGTAGCGTTGCATGAATTTGGTCATTTCATTGGAATGCAGCACTCCCCACTTGGAGCTGCTACAATGTTTTCAAGAACTGTTTCTGGCGTCAGTGTTTCAGCAGGTTTAACGAAGGATGAAATAGCCGCTGTTCAAGCTATATACGGAACTGAAACTTCAAAAAAACAGCTTGGTTCCATTATCGGAAGCGTGACTTTAGATGGGACCAAAGTATTTGGTGCCGTTGTAATCGCAGAAGACAAACACGGAAATATTGTTCAGTCGGCAGTCACAGACAAGAATGGTAGCTATGAATTATTATCAATGTCACCAAATCAATATTACCTTAGAGTCTCACCATTACATTCACCTAAGGCAAATCAACCACTAGTACGTGATATAGATATTTCATTAAAACATCAAGGTGCCAACGTCAATTTTTTACCAACAGAATATAACAAAGCTACTGTAACATCTCAAAATCAAACAAAAGCTGAATTTACTGTTGTTAGAGGAAACTCTCCATTCTTTATTAATGCTATTCGACCTGCGACCTCGAAAGAAAATCTATTCGAGTTAGCCTTTGGTCCTTTTGGAATAAAACGCACCGGCGAAAGGCAAATGATCGGCGTATACTCTCCTAATCTACCAACTGATAAAGCTATACTGCGAGTATCTGGTGATGGCATTACTTATGGAAACACAACATTCGATTCCAATGTGTTTGCCGGGTATAATCTCATCACTGTGGAAATAACTGTGGAAAAGAATGCTGTACCAGGTGTCCGAAGTTTATATGTAAAACAAGGAAACAACCTCAGTTATGCTAACGGTTTTATCGACATTTTACCGGATATTGAAGATTTTGATTTTGATGGTTTGAACGATTCTTGGCAGAGAAAAAATTTCCCAGTATTTGCCAGCACAATATCCCAAGCTAATGAGGATCCTGATGCCGATGGATATTCTAATAAAGAGGAATACTTGACAGAAAAAAATCCAAACAACATCGATTCATATCCGACATTAGAAATAAAAAGTATCACTGTCGACCCCAGCGGAACAACGATTCAATGGAATAGTATTCCTGGCAAAAGCTATCAAGTCTGGCGTAAAAAGNATGTTGCCTTATCAAAATGGATCAAAATCAAAGAACCACAAATAGCNCAAAGATCATTCATGTTTTTTGTTGATACAAGTGAAAGGGAAGAATTGCAATTCTACCGAGTACAAGCCTTGCCTTAAAAAAGAATTAAAGAAANTACCGNTTCAGGTAGCGACCTGTGTGAGAGCGTTTAACTTTGGCTATTTTTTTTGGCGGGCCTTGAGCAATGATTTCCCCTCCTTCATTGCCACCTTCAGGCCCTAAATCAATAACCCAATCAGCAGCAGCTATTAGNTCAAGATTATGTTCTATTACTAATACCGTATGGCCATAATTGACCAAGTCTTGAATAACCCCTACCAATTTTCGAACATCCAACATGTGCAGACCAATTGTGGGTTCCTCGAGAATGAATAGATTTTTTTTGGCCTCAGCTCCGAAGCGAGTACTATCACTTAAACCACTCAATAAATGGGTAACTAGTTTAACTCTCTGAGCCTCTCCTCCACTTAGAGTCGGGCTATTTTGGCCAATCTTTAGGTAACCGAGACCTGTATCACATAGTGCATTAAGAGCACGATGTATTTTAGGGATAGAACCAAAAAAATCAGCCGATTCATTAACACTCATATCTAGCACTTCAGCTATGTTTTTTCCGTTATACAAAATGTCCAATACTTCAGGGCTAAAACGATTTCCCTGACAAACTTCACACTTCATGAAGGCAGGCGGCAAAAAGTTCATTTCTAGTTTTACTTTACCGGCGCCTTTACATTCAGGACAACGGCCCTCTGCACTATTGAATGAAAAGCGAGATGGACTAAACCCTCTCATACGAGCTTCAGGAACCTTTGAAAATAACTGGCGAATAGTATCGAAAAATCCAACATAAGTAGCTGGGATAGATCTTGGGGTTCGACCAATTGGCGATTGATCAACCTCGTGGACAAATTTGATTTTTTCGCAACCTTGAACCGCCTGATTCTTTCTCACAGATTTAATTGCATTATTCAGTTCGGGCAAAATACATTCCCGAACCAATGTACTTTTGCCCGAACCACTAACTCCACTGACAGCAATGAAACGGCCAAGAGGGATTGCTACAGAAAGGTTTTTTAGATTGTTTTTACTAAGGTTTTTAAAAACCAATGAAGGTGTCTTTTTTTTGCCTTCTCCCTCAATCAAAGGAAGTACAGTTGAACGCTCCTGACCGAGCAATTGATCAGGATCACGCTGTCGACTTAGCTCAATTCCAGTCGCCGAAAATTTATTACTCAAAATTTGCTTCAATCCCCCACTAGCTACGACATCTCCCCCCTCGACTCCAGCCCCAGGCCCTAGATCAATAATATAGTCAGCTCGAGCCATTGTATCCTCATCATGTTCAACAACTACAATCGAATTACCACGCGACCGAAGTTNCTCAAGCGTATCGAGTAGCTGATGATTGTCACGGGTATGTAGCCCAATGGTCGGTTCGTCTAAAACATAGAGCACTCCACTTAAATTTGATCCAAGCTGTGAAGCCAAACGAATTCGCTGTGCTTCCCCACCACTGAGTGTCGTGACCGAACGGCCAAGCTGTAAATAGTCTAATCCAACTGCACTAAGAAAGTTAAGACGTGACAGTATCTCAGGTAAAATATCTCGGGCAATTTCGATGCCCCGCCCTTTCCACTTAAATTGAGAAAATAACTTTTTAGCCACGGCAACAGTCGATTGAGCAAACTCATCAATTGTTGGATTTGAATTAAATTGGAGGGCATTAGGAATAGATAATTGTAATCTAACAGATCTAGCAACTGGGTTNAGTCTAGCACCTTTGCAATCAGGACAAATCTCACGACAATCCGCCTTCCACTCAAACCAAGTTTCTTCAACAGCCTCTTGGGTATCACCACGATCTATATCTGGCATATCGAATATCTCACCAAAACCCTTACAAGTNTTACACCAACCTCGTGGCGAGTTATAACTAAAATCCTTGGGATCCAGTGGTGTAAAAGAGGCTCCGCAACCTCCACAAACATTATTGGTAGCATGAACAGTCTCATACCCNGATTCATCAACAGCAAATAGTGTCCCTGCGCCATGGAAAAGCGTTTCACTGATCAATGAAGTTAGAGATTTTTTTCGGTTGGATTTTATTTCACCAACGACAACTTCAATGTCGTGCTCGCGAAATCGATCGAGCCTCAGAGGTTCATTAGTTGCAAAATACTTACCATCAGCACGAACCTGATGATATCCCTGTCGAGCAGCCCACTCTCCAACATCGGTATGAAAACCTTTTCTATTACGAATCCGAGGAGCAAGCAGTCTCAGCATGCCACGTTCTTTAAACTGTTGTTTTAATGTAAAGATTAATTCATCCAGCGTCTGAGCTTGAACTGGAAATTGGCATTCGGGGCAGTGAATAACTCCAAGCTTTGTATAAAGAAGCCTAATAAAATGATGTATCTCAGTAACTGTGGCAACAGTGCTTTTACCGCCACCTCGAGAGATTCGTTGTTCAATACTAACAGTCGGAGGAAGGCCATGGACTGCATCAACATCAGGTCTCGGCATCTGCTCAACAAACTGCCGAGCATAAGCATTAAGGGAATCAAGAAAACGACGTTGTCCTTCCGAAAAAAGAATATCGAATGCCAGTGTGCTCTTTCCCGAACCACTGACGCCAGTGATTACCACTAATTTTTCAAGAGGAAGGCTTACTGAAATATTACGCAAATTATTTTCGCGAGCTCCTTCGATACGAATCCAACGGGAATCATCATCCGTTTTTTTTCGCTTTGACACAACTCACATGCGCTCAGTTGTTTCAAGCCCTAGGGTTTCCAATCCAGTTTTCAAAACTTTGCCTGTAAGGTCACAAAGAGCCAACCGTTGAGTACGAACATCCCCATCAGCTTGCAATACTGGACAATTTTCATAGAAGGAAGCATAAACCCCTGCTAACTCGTACAGATAATTACAAAGAAAATTTGGACGGGATTCCTCAAGAACTTGCTCAAGAACTAATCCAAAACGCAACAAATGTTTAGCCAAAGTTAGTTCTTCTGCCTGCTCCAGAACAAAAAGTTGCGGTTTCAAAATTGTTTCGCCATCAATTTTTCGAAAAATACTACATATACGTGTATATGCATAAAGCAAATATGGAGCAGTATTCCCTACAAGAGAAAGCATGTTGTCCCAGCTAAAAACATAATCACTCTGACGATTCCCAGAAAGGTCGGCATATTTCAGTGCCCCAATTCCAACGACTCTTGCAATTTCACGTCGTTCAGCTTCTCCCATTTCAGGGCTCTTTTCCGAAACGACATCAAAAGCACGTTGCTCAGCTTCGTTAAGCAAATAATTTAATCGGATAATTTCTCCACTGCGTGTTTTAAAAGGCTTTCCATCTTCTCCTAGTATGGCTCCAAACCATACATGATTCAGCTTCATAGAATGCTCTGGTCGCCAACGCGTGTACAACGCGAATAATTGCTGAAAGTGAAGCTGCTGGCGGCCATCCGTAACGTATATCACTTCATTTGGCTGCCAACTATTTTCACGGTACTCCAAAGTAGCCAGGTCTGTTGTTGTATAATTAGCAGCCCCGTCACTTTTTTGCACCATGGCTGGATGTTTTTTTAGAGCTTTAGTATCATTAAAATAGACTACTTTAGCCCCATCACTTTCCTCAGCTATACCACGTTCAGTAAGTTCTCCTACAATTCCCTTGAGGCGATCATTGTAAAAACTCTCGCCTAGCGTCTCATCAAAATTAACCTTTAGTCGACTGTAGATTTCATCGAACTGATCGCGGGATAATTCAATCATTTCCCTCCAAATCCTTAGGTTTTCCTCATCTCCATCCTGCAACTTCACCAACTCATTTCGAACACGCTCAAGTATTACCTCATCTTTATCACAAGCAGTATTAACAAGTTTGTATAGTCGCTCCATTTCAGCAAGGGCATCATCAGAAAGAGAATTTTTATCAAGGTTCTCCTTCCACCCCACTAACAATTTACCGAATTGTGTACCCCAATCTCCAATATGATTGTCAGTAATAACCTTATGGCCCAACAATCGAAATGCTTTAGCCAATGTATAACCAAGTATAGTAGAGCGAATGTGGCCTACATGCATTGGCTTAGCAACATTAGGCGAAGAGTAGTCAATAACTATAGTGCGAGGCTCTTTTGCAATGGAAAAAAACAGGTGATCACCTTTGCATGCACTAACAAGAGCATCTGAAATAGATTCAGTTTTAAGGCGAAAATTTAGAAAACCTGGACCTGCAATTTCTACAGGCTCACAAAAATCGTCAACTTCAAGTTTAGCTATGACCTGTTTAGCAAATTCACGAGGGTCAATCTTATTACGTTTGGCNAAACCAATAAGCGCATTAGCTTGGTAATCACCAAATTTGGGTTCAGGGCAAGGCCTAACTAGAATGATCGAAATGTCAGCATCCGGCATCAACGAAAGGACCGCTTTTTGAAGGCGTTCCTGTAAATTCAATTGGATCACGATAATAGGCTTTGATCAGAAGTTGACTAAAGATAATACGAGTTATTGAATTAGCCTTCCTGCGAACTACGAATAATCTGGTACATCTCGGCAGCATCATCGGCATCTTCTAGCAATTTTCGAAATTCCTTTTTGTGAAGCACCTTAGCTATCTTAGCTAAAGTATGGAGATGTTTTTGAAACTGTCCTTGAGGCACAAGAAAAAGCATGACNAGAGTAACTGGCTGATTATCNAGAGCATCAAAATTAACNCCATTCTTACTTCGGCCAAANGCNCCCGTAACCTCATCAATTAGATCTGTTGACGCATGAGGTATTCCNATACCGAAACCTATTCCAGTACTCATCGACATTTCACGCTTTTTGACAACAGAAAGAANAGCATCTCGGTGCTCGGATTTCACATGGCCATTACTCACTAATAATTCAATTAGCTCCTCAATAGCCTCCCAACGGTCTGTAGCTTTAAGTTCAGTTACAACCTGTTCTTTGGTAAGTAAATCCGCTAGCTCCATTGTATATCGCCCCAGTCAAAAATCTGGTTCGAATTAACTACTCGCTTTAAAGGCAACACACAAGCGTGAACTTTGTTGCCAAGCCAGAAATCTATCTACAAGCTAATTCCCAGTTGGATCTTTAGTATTGATAACTGAATGTTTTAAAAACCAATGAATGAAAGAGAAAAAATCAGCGCTAGCATTATAGACGAAGGATTGGTGGCTATNGTTCGTGTACATAACTCAAAATTAGCGCTTCCTATCGCGAAAGCTTTGGTAGCAGGCGGCATTCGAGCAGTAGAATTAACAATGACCATNCCAAACGCCCTAGATGCAATACGTTCGATTGACCAAGAATTGGGGAATGAAATACTTCTAGGAGTTGGCACAGTTATTGACGATGATACATGTAAAGCTGCTATCGATGCTGGCGCCAAGTATGTAATAAGCCCAATAACCAAAACTTCAATTGTAGAGAACGCTCACGCAATGGACCGCCCTGTTATGCTCGGTGCGTATACCCCATCTGAAGCNCAGACGGCCTATGAGGCCGGATCAGATTTTATTAAGATTTTCCCGGCAGACTCACTGGGGCCAAATTATATAAAGGCATTACTCGCACCATTAACACATCTAAAAATAATTCCAACTGGAGGTGTTAACCTAGATACTATGGAGTCTTTTCTTGCAGCTGGTTCAGTAGCATTAGGTATTGGTTCTTCTTTGTTGAAAAAGAATATTATCAATTCTAAAAATTGGACAGAACTAGAGCACTTATCTAAACAGCATGTCGATAAATTAGCTGAATTAAAATCTGACTCTTTAGGTTAAACAATTACCCAAATAGCTTTACCAGTATCAGGCACTTTGATAAATAATTTGCAGTGAGTGAAACACTATCAATCGGTTTTATTGGTGCAGGAAAGATGGCTATCGCTTTGGCCAAAGGGTTTGTCAATGCCGGCTTAGTTAAACCAAATAACCTGATTGCCAGCGACCCTCTGCCAGCTGGACGTGAAGCTTTTAGGCAAGAAATCAANTGTGAGACTACTGATTCCAATGCCGATGTACTGGCTAGGGCNAAGATTATATTTTTAGCATTCAAGCCGCATCAACTAGAAGAAGCTACAGAATCCGTGCGAAATCAATTCAGTGCTGATCATCTTGTAATCTCAATTCTAGCAGGAGTACGTTTGTCTAAACTGGATGTAGCGTGTGGAGGTCGCGCCCGAACAGTTCGCGTAATGCCAAACACACCAGCTCTTGTAGGTGAAGGTGCATGCGGCTTCGCGATTAGCGAATCAGTGTTATCTACGGACAGTGAGCTTGTTAAACGTTTGCTTTCTTCTGTTGGAATTGCCTATGAGGTTAAAGAAAATTTAATAAATGCCATCACTGGACTGAGTGGAAGTGGCCCTGCATATGGTTATACTGTCATTGACGCCCTCAGCGATGGAGGCGTTGCAGCAGGTTTGCCTCGAGAAGTAGCAACCAANCTTGCTGCTCAAACAATGCTTGGCTCAGCAAAGATGGTACTGCAAACCGGCAAACATCCTAGTGAACTAAAAGATATGGTTTGTAGCCCTGGCGGCACAACAATTGAGGGAATACAAGAACTCGAAGAAGGGGGCATTCGTAGCGCCTTAATTAATGCCGTTCGAGCTGCTACAGAACGNGCAATTGAGCTAGGNCAAGATTAATTATGACATTTCCACCCCCAACTGAAAAGCAGGCAAAGATCCTATGGGCATCGTTTACTACGTTAGCTATAGGAATACTTTTAACACTAACTGCCTTATTATTGGTTGGAGTGGGCTGGATAGCTAATGCCCTTTCCTCCGTTCTTATTCCTTTAGCAATAGCCGGCATTATTGCCTACNTACTGGATCCAGTTGTTGATTGGTTTCATAAAAACCGAAAGATGAAGCGCCATAACGCAATTATTCTAGTATTCCTGATCGCAATATTATTAGTAGGCGGATTGATAGCTTCCATCGTTCCAGCTCTGATTGATGAAGCTACAAAATTAAAAACGGAATTCCCAAAGCAAGCCAAGGTGTTTCAACAAAAAGTTAACTCGCTTGTTCAAACAAACGCTTTGAATACTTCCACTAATGCACCAAATAATAACCTGTTGCTTAATTTACCAAAATGGGCCCAAAGCGTTGGACTTACAAATGAGAAGGCAGGAGAGTTCGGAGTTGTTGCAGTATCAAATGTCTCCACTTGGCTTTTAGATCAATTAAAAAAAATAACAAAGATTTTTGGATTTCTTGCAGGATTAGCCTTAGTCCCAGTTTACGTTTTCTATTTCTTATTAGAAAAACGAGCTATAAAAAGTAACTGGAAAGACTATCTACCTGTTCGAAAATCAAAAATAAAAGATGAGATTGTCTTCGTTCTTCACTCTATTAATGAATGCTTAATTGTATTCTTTCGCAGCCAAGTTCTAGTTGCAATGTGTGTCGGGGCACTTTTAACAGTTGGATTTTTAGCTTTAGGATTAGAGTACGCAATTCTGCTTGGAGTCATGGCCGGGGTTTTAGGAATCATACCTTATCTGGGAGTTGCATTGAGCATCATTCCGGCATTCATACTCTCAATGGTACAATTCGTACCGAACGATGGATGGCTCTATCCAATACTGATTTTAGTTTGGTTCGCAGCCGTGCAAGCCATGGAAGGACTATTTATTTCTCCAAAGATAATTGGTGATCGAGTTGGATTACACCCTCTAACTATAATTGTAGCCGTCATGGTAGGGACAACATTGCTTGGAGGAATTGTCGGCGGGGTATTAGCCATTCCGTTAACAGCTGCATTAAGAACTCTGATGTTTCGATATGTATGGATCGAACGAGCTAATTCTTCTAACGAAAGCCCATCACCATCTTTTTCCTAATTTGCCTTTTAGCAGCAAAGAACCATTAAAATCGTAAAGCTATAACTTGAACAACAAAGAAATAGAAAAAATTAAGCCTGAAAAACAAAACGAAGAACGACTTCGAATTTATTTTCTTCCCAACTTAATGACTGCGGGCAATTTGTTGTGTGGGTTTTTTGCACTATGGTATATAGTAAAGGTAACACCCCCGGTAGGCACAGATATTCCTTTTGATGCGGAAACTATTACACCAGCCCTTTGGTTAATTTTGGGAGCGTTTTTATTCGATGCACTCGATGGGAGAATTGCTAGATTAATTGGCAAAGAAAGCCCATTTGGACTCCAATTTGATTCTCTAGCCGATATCATTTCATTCGGTGCAGCACCCGCATTCTTAATGCAACGGGTAATATTACATGAATTCCAAGAGCTTGGACTCATTGTAGCATCAGTTTATCTACTTTGTGGCGCACTTCGCCTTGCNAGGTATAATTGCTTAGCTGTTTTACCTAATTCCGAAAGCAAAAAAGAATTTCTTGGATTTCCGATTCCAGCTTCGGCAGCTTTAGTCGCATCATTGACCATTTTTATTATTTGGCTAGAAGGAAAAGAAATTACCAATACTATGTGGCGTTGGGTNCTGCTTTCAGTACTAGTCTTTCTTTCGGTAATGATGGTTAGTGAAGTAAAATATCCCGCCTTCAAAACTTTTGACTTTCGCACACGCAGGCCGTTCACCAAATTTGTAATTTTCGTGATTGGTGTAGCTTGTTTGGTCATTCTATGGGAATACATCGTACCTGTTGTCTTACCTATAATCTTCACATCATACCTTATTTACGGCTTCATTCGACCTAGACTTTCTCGAAAACTGAGAAAAGAAATTGAAGAGGCAGAATACGAATGTGATTAAATTAAGTNATTAGCTGATGTCACCTTCCGAATACGCCATAGCGATCATTGCAGGAGCAATCACTGGATTCATATGCGCTGTGCCTGTTGGCCCAATAAATGTAGCCATTATGGAAGAAGGGATTCAAAGCGGCCGCAAGCGAGCTTTTATAATTGCTATCGGCGCACTACTAATGGAAATGATATATTGCGTAATTGCCTTCAGCGGCTTTGCCAGCCTTTTTAATGACAAAACCATACTAGCCACTGTTGAATTAATTAGTTTTCTGGCTGTTACCTTTTTTGGAATTAAGTACCTTATGATCGATGACGTAACAGTTCAGGGCAAACGCGCAAAAGTAGTTGAACAGAGACTTTCTCCTCACACGGCGTTTTGGACTGGATTCGTTCGCGTATTAGTTAACCCAAACGTCTTGCTCTTCTGGATTATGATCTCTGCTGTTCTATTATCCAATCAAACTATACAAGCGGCATGGCAAAGTAGAATGTCCTGTGTAATTGGAGCAGGGATTGGCATCGGAGGATGGTTCACATTATTAGTCATTGGAAGTGCGCGGGTAAAAAATAGATTTTCAGATAAGACTCTTGTTAAATTTTCTCAAATATCCGGCATACTTTTACTGATACTGGCTATCGTTATCGCTGTACGCTTAATCAATACTATAGCTCAAACCAACTAGTCTTTAATGTTTCCGAATAAGTATTAACTTATTTAGATAGAGAATTTTTTAGCGCATCCAGAACAATACTTGGGGTTAGCACTTCAGGAAGTATTTGAGGCTTCTTTTTTGTATCTGGGGAAAAGACCAAAACTAAAGGGACCCCTACCCTGTTCCACTTAGCAAGCTCCCGAGTTATATAATCAGGACGACGCGTGAAATCAGCTCTAAAAGCTTTGATATTATTTTCTNAAATAAAAGCTCCTACTGAACTAATATCAATGCTTGTTTTTTTATTGGCAATGCAAGTCATGCACCATTTAGCGGTAAAATCAATTAATACAGCTTGACCACTTTTTTGAGCAGCTTCCACGGCCTCTTGTGACCAAGTATGCCACTGAATACCACCAGGAAAATCCTGAACAACGTCAACCTGNTTCGCATTAGGATCAATAGGCTTACGCCATTTAAACTGACCTTCCAATGCAAAGATGACACCTCCTAAAGTTATCAATCCTACAATTACAAGCACCAATCCTTTTCGCTTTGTGCCTCGTTGAAAAAACTCACCTAAAATCCAAACCGCCATGGCCAATATTATTAAAAAAATACCAAGCCAAAGAGTCCGATCCCCATAATATTCGTAGTTCAGCATGAATAACCAAATCGCAGTCCCCATCATAGGAAAACCCATCAAAACTTTGAACTTTTCCATCCAGGGTCCAGGCTTAGGCAGGAAACGTAACCACTTTGGATTCCANCTTAATATCACATAAGGCAANGCCAAGCCTAGTGCAACAGAAGCGAACATAAGTANAATTANTTCAGCAGATTGNATAAAAGCAAAACCNANAGCTGGAGCTAAAAAAGGAGCAGTACAAGGTGTNGCAAGAACCGTCGCTAATACACCATTAAAAAAAGCTCCACTAGCTCCTCCCTTGNAACCTACCGAACCAGCTGCAGCTCCCATCGANCCCAAAGTCACTTCAAAAAGNCCAAAAAGATTCAAAGCCACTAGCGTGATAAGTATCGTAAGTAATACAACAAATTGCGGATTAGACATCTGCATCCCCCAACTTGCCATTTCCCCAGCGCTCTTAACGCTAATCACAATTGTTGCTAAAATCATAAATGACACAAAAACGCCTATGCCATATAAAACTCCTAACATACGAACCCGCACCTTTGATTCGTAACCATGATTTACAAATCCTAAAATCTTTAATGAAATAACTGGCAAAACGCATGGCATCACATTCAAAAGCAATCCTCCTAAAAATGCATATAAGAGCATCAACCAAAGGGATTGATTATTAGTTTTCGAATTTAGAAGTGTACTAGATTTAATTCCAATTGGTATATCCAACTCAACCGCCCGGGTTTTTTCATGATCGTTCAAATTAAACACCAATAAGCCTTGGACTTTCACAGGCCATTGGCCTTCAAATTTTAACACCGTTTTTTCAACCTGCACTTTACTATCATCAAAAACTTTTATTTTACTCTCTGCAGAAAATTCAAAGTTTTCATACTGCAATGAGAAAAAGTCGGCATCACCTCTAGCTTCTCCAGAGTCAAACTCAACGATAAATTTTCTTTCGTCATCATTGATTTCCTCACCCCACCATGCTCTAACTTTTGTGATTTCTCCGGTAAATNGCTTTGGTAACTTTCCCCCCCAATCTCTGAGTGTTACAGCAAAAGGTGATTCTTTCGATGCTTGCCCAATCTCAAAATTAACACTGGTTTTTTGATCCCTAGGGTTACATTGAGTTTTACATTCAAGCCAACTCACCTCGCCAACNAGTTCTACTTGTCCTAATGAAGCATCATCTGAAATGAACAAAGGGACAAGCAACACTGTTGTGTTTTTATAGCCATAACCAGTAGCCCCCAATGACAGGAANTTTTCAGGTACCGGCCATTGAATTTCTCCAGCCGTGACACCATCAGGCAAACTCCATTTGACAGCTGTTGGAATACCAGCAGCACCAGGATTTCTCCAATAGGTATGCCACCCCTCATCCATAGTCATTTCAATTCCAGCCATAATTGTCGATCCCAACTCGGCTGTTTCATGAGACACAAACAATTTGACCTTAGTCGCCGTTTTAGAGGTTGCGTTGAGGCCTCCTTCAAAAGGATTATCAAACTGCCCTGAAACTTTAGCTTCTTGCAGAAATATTATTAAAATACTGAGAACAAAGGCTCTCATAGCGAGTTATAATGCCATCACAAGTGAAAACGATCAATTATCATACGACCTCTTTAGGGCAATTGGGAAGAGACTGGAGGAAAATTTCACCATATCGCTTACTTAAAACACGGTTATCAAGCACAACTACAATCCCATTGTCGCTTTTCGTTCGAATTAATCGCCCGACCCCTTGTCGAAATTTCAATACAGCAACAGGCAAAGAAAACTCCATGAAGGCATTTCCTGCTCGTGCCTCAATTGCCTCAATCTGCGCCTCTACCAACGGATGGTCTGGAACCATAAATGGAAGACGAGTAATGATTACGTTTCTCAATGCATCTCCAGGAACATCGACACCTTGCCAAAAACTATCCGTTCCAAATAAAACTGATCTTTCATCACGCTTAAACCTTTCCAACATAATCGACCTCGGNACCCCAGCTCCCTGCATCATACACTCAATACCTTGTTCGAAAAAAAAGTCTTTAAGCTCTTCAGCAACATCACGCATCAACTTAAAATTGGTAAACAAAACAAACGCCCCACCATCAGTAAGTCTAACAAAATGGCGAATTTGCGAAACTAAAGCATCTCGAAACTCTGGATCACGAGGATCTGGCATCTTTCCGGCAATAAATAGCTTCATTTGCTTCTCATAGTTAAATGGAGAACCAACCTGAACCGCATTCACCACCTCAGCACCAATCTGTCCTGCAAAATACTCAAGCGGTTTATCAAGCTTATTACGAGTCATCGAACCTAGCCGACTAGAATTTAAATCACTTAATGCCAGTGTTGCACTTGTCAGTATGATGGGCGAAGAAGATCGAAAAAGCCTACGTCTCAAATGAACCGCTACGTCAATCGGTGCAGCATTAAGCGAAAGAATGGTGTTAAANTTCCCAGATTTTTCAATCCAATAAACATGATCTTTAGAAGACTGAGAGAGAAACATCAACACAGCCTCTCGGAGCTCACCGATGCGGCGATTAAACTCAGCTAACTCCTGAGCAGTATCCNTATCTTCTGTATCTTCTCTAACCTGTGAAAGAACNTCTCGCACACGTTGCAAAGGTAAAGTTAACGAATCATCTATAAGTCCTGCAGAACGNACACGTAGCTCTTTCCAAGCAGCACTCTTCCCCTTATTAAAATTAGTCCTCCGCTGGCTCTCATTTAGCTCATCACAGGCAACTTCAAGTTCATCGAAAAACTGCTCCATAGCACTCTCAGCATCCTCAACAAATCGCGTTGCCTTCCCTGATCGTAATAAGCCAAGCAATCCTTTACCNGTCTTNGGATTCCACAACCGCTGNAAGTTAAAGCGAACCTGNCCACTTGATACACTCATNCCCATATGCTTAGACGCTACATGACCNACATTGTGAGCTTCATCAAGAATTACAAAATCATTGTTAAACAAAACTCCTTCATTATTTTCCTCATCACTCTCTTCTCCAAGTAAGCTAAAAAATAAAGAATGATTAAGCACCAAAAGATCGGAAGAAAGAATTCTACTACGTGCACGCTGATAAAAACATGTTTGGCCCATCTTAGATAAATCAGAATTATGACCACAAAGCTTTGATGAACAGAGGCCTCGCTCAGAACAAACAAGATCCCACACTTTCGGNTCAGGCATTATTTCAAAATCTGAAAGGCTGCCGTCAGTAGTATCACGCGACCATTCGGTAATTCGCTTCAATTCCTCAATCTCCGATGAGGTGAGTAAATTAGCCGACTGTTGTCGCGCACGTTGAAGTCTTCGTGTACAAAGGTAGTTCGATCGGCCCTTTAACATCGCAAATGAAAAATCTAAAGGCAGAATTTGCTTAAGCATTGGTAAATCCTTCTCCGTTAACTGCTCTTGAAGATTAATAGTATGCGTCGAGATAACAGCTTTTTTATTGTGATTAACTGCATACAAAATTCCTGGAATTAAATAGGCCANACTTTTCCCAACTCCTGTTCCAGCTTCGATGATAAGGTGCTGACTTTCTTCTAATGCCTTAGCAACCTCCACTGCCATTTGTTGCTGCTCAGCCCGAAACTCAAAATTCTTTGCTTTGGACAGCAAACCATTATCTGAAAAAATTAATTTCGTATCAGCAACTAAATCTGATCCAAAATTTTGCTCTTCATTAATGACGCTAATCACCATCTTTCTCCCTAGATACCACCACTAGCTTATTTGTATTTTTAATCCAAGGCTTGCTGCCAAAAAAGCATCCAACATTACAATGTATTGTTTGAGTGCTCCATCTTGTTTGCTTATCCTATTAAGATATTCCCGTTCACAAATTAAAATATTCAAAAGGTTATCTTATTTCATTGGGCAACTTAATTTAATCTGACTGTTATAGAACAAATAACTCACCGACACTCGGGATCTGAAAGTCGAGCTCATTTAATCAAAGGAAAATAAAAAAACCCTTCATAAGAAGAAGGTTTTTGAATAGAAATCTAAAGAACTAAATCTTCGCGTTCTAGAAAACCAGATAGCTGACGAATCCTGGTAGGATGCCGCATCTTGCGCAATGCCTTGGCCTCAATCTGACGAATTCTTTCACGTGTCACTTTGAATTGCTTACCAACCTCTTCAAGAGTTCTGCTATATCCATCGGACAATCCAAAGCGCAACTCAAGCACCTTACGTTCACGTTCTGTTAAGGAAGTTAAAACGTCACCAAGTCGATCTTTAAGAAGACTGTAACTCGCCATGTCAGTTGGATTCTCAGCGCTTTTATCTTCAATAAAATCACCGAAACTAGTGTCTTCACTGTCTCCTACAGGCGCTTGCAAAGAAATTGGCTGCTGAGCCATCTTCATAATGGCACGAACACGATCAACCTCAATCTCCATCTCTTCAGCAATCTCTTCAGGAGTTGCCTCACGTCCATACTCTTGAACCAATTGCTTCTGCACACGCATAAGCTTATTAATGGTTTCAATCATGTGCACTGGAATACGNATCGTTCGAGCTTGATCAGCTATAGAACGAGTTATTGCTTGGCGAATCCACCATGTCGCATAAGTGGAAAATTTATATCCGCGTCGATACTCAAATTTTTCTACAGCTTTCATCAATCCCATATTACCTTCTTGAATTAAATCAAGAAANGACAGTCCACGGTTGGTGTATTTTTTTGCAATTGAAATAACCAAACGAAGATTAGCCTCGATCATCTCTGTCTTGGCTTGGTGAGCCTTACGAGCAAAGTGCTGTAGTTCTTTGTATGTATCAAGATAGTCTTCAGCTGGCTTNCGAACGAATGCCTCNAGTGCNGTTAGTTTACCTTCTTCAGCTTGAAGCATCATATCAATTTGAGAAGACTTTGGTGCATTTCGCAACTTCTCAAGTGAATGAAAAGTCTGTTGCATTTTATCATGAATATTGTCCGCAACCAGACCCATCTCTTCTATAACCTTTTGTTTAAATAGAAATTTAGAAAAATTCTTCTGNAACTTGTCATTCGCCTTATTAAAATCACTCAATATTTTTTTAGCACGACTNTTTGGAGCCTTACGCCAAGATAAATATTTCTTATCAACCTCNCCNTCTTCTTCACGGACTTTCTTNATCAATCGATGCAACGTTTTNAGATGCTTATCCCGAGTCTCAATCACCTTATCTAAGGTTACTCTATCAAAACGCTCTTTAGGTGGATCGGCAGTTAATTTTTCAGCCAATGCAATATGCTCTTTAGCCGTAAAGCCAAGTCCATAAAGAATTCGCTTCACTTCTAGTTCTGCCTCTTCAATGCGCTTAGAAATTTCGACCTCCTGCTCACGAGTAAGTAATGGAACTTGCCCCATTTGCTTGAGNTACATTCGGACTGGATCATCCAAAATATCAAGTCGTGTCTTCTCTGCTTCAGCGGCAGATTCAACCGGTTTTTGACGTGGAGCCGNGTCCAGCTGTTCGACTATTTCAACCTCTAAACTCTTAAGCTTCTTTAAAACTTCCTCAAGTTTTTCCGCTGTAACAAAATCACGAGGCAAAGCTTCATTGATATCACCAACAGTAAGATGTCCTTGATCTTGAGCTAACTGAACAAGTTCTTTAATTTTATCCTTAAGNTTAAANTCTTCATCTTTGGTAAAATCAGGTTCTTCGGGNGGCATATCCACTNCAGGTTCGCCTTCAAGCCCTTCGGCTTCCTCTTGCTCGTTTNTATTTTCTTTATTTTCCTCTTCCTTTTTCGATTTGATTTCTTTTGCAGTAGGTTTCTTTTTAGTAGTCTTAGTTTTCTTAACTGAAGCTTTTACAGTCTTCTTTGCAGGAGCTTTTTTAGATACCGNCTTCTTTGCAGGAGCTTTTTTAGATACCGCCTTCTTTGCAGGAGCTTTTTTAGATACCGCCTTCTTTGCAGGAGCTTTTTCTTTCTTCTTAACGCTAGAGGCCTTGGACTGGGCAGATTTAGCGGCCTTTTTGACGGTAGTTTTTTTCGCTACGGTTTTCTTTGTTTTAGCCATTCAGTTTAATTGATTATGTGTAGAGACAATACTACTAATAGAATAAAATNGTTGCTCTAAAATCTAGAACAACNNGAACGATTCTCACAGATTTTAGNAAGAGTCAATGAAGAAGGTTTCTCTTTTTATCTTATGCCATCAAACCTTGATTAAATAACAATAAAAATTAATTCAATAAAATTTTAGATACACTTCAAAAGCCAAGCAATAATAGTAACTTGCCCTAAAAATAAGACACCTAAACCTAGCCAGATTTTACGTTCAGTAGTTCGCTGTCCTATTTGGGTAATTGGAGCTATCCAAAACCTCAAAATTACCGAACCGAATTCAAGTAAATCACCGTTTCGTAANNNAACAGATTTTGATACACCCCTACTGTTTACAAACAAAGAAGCTTCAGNTTCACAATTTACGATAATNCCATTTTCCCCTGCTTNCCTTAAGATAAGATGACACGGCCAAACTCCTTTTGACTCAATCCTATGATGACAGTTTTTGTCACGTCCAATCTTAAANGGAAAATTACACGCCTCTATCTGCTGACCTGAGAAATCACCATCGANCCGTTCTAAACGNACCTTCAAAATAGTTTAGAGTCTACCACTATCCGATCACCAGGATATATCAATGCATCTTTGGTTGGATCTTCTAAGGCCGCTTTACAATCTACAATCTGCACTTTGTTGTTACTTCGAAATACTCGAACTTTTCGTTGATCAGCAAAATCTGTAAAATCTCCAGCCGACTGAATTGCCTGTGACACTGTAATACGCCCAATATATGGTTGNCGACTTGGCTGCCGCACTTCACCTCCAACAAAATAAAAGCGCTCAGCTGTTCGAATGGTCACATTGATTGTACGATAAATCTTGGGCACATACTCTTTTTCNAGCTCCTGCTCAAGCGCGCCAATAGTTTTACCAGCAGCCTTAATTTGCTTGTTAAGATAAGGCGGCGTAATCGTTCCATCTTCACGAATTCGACAAGTAAAAGGTAATGGAACAGTACTTAATCCACTGAAGGAGATAGTAACTGGATTTCCAGGCTCCAATAAATCAGAAGATGGCACTTCGTTAATAGCTGATGTTTGATCTTTATTNGATACCTTCTGTGAAACTGGGGGCTGAAGTGAGCCGTTACTATTACTTACACATCCGGTCAAAAATACTGCTACTATAAGCAGACTACTCCAAGTTATTATTATTTTTGCTCTCAGCATCAAATTCTTCACAATTAGCCTAGCCTCAAAATTCATATATTCAGTTTAATACTTTGGTTCTACAGATTCGTTATTTTCAGCATCTTCAGTATTGATTAATTTATCCTTATCGGATTCTTTTTCAGCTATTGGTTCCTCTTCATTTTCGCGACTCTTGTAGTAATTATCATAGTAGTATCCACTGTAATAATAGTAGTATGAATCCTGTGAAATATTGATGTTATTAAGAACAACCCCAACTAAATTTCCACCAACTTTGGTCACCATGTCTTTCGCTCTTTGGGTCATCAATTGTGGATATTTTCGATATTGTACTACCAATACACATAGGTCTACAGCACTAGCTAACACTGAAGCATCGCTAACTCCCATTATTGGAGGAGCATCAAAAAATACATAATCGTAACGGCCTTTCATATCCGCAACAAAATCTTTCATTTTTGACGAACTAAGAACACCCATGGAACTACTAGGAAGCTTCCCACTCGGTATGAAATGCAAATTTGGTATATCAGTTATTTGGACAACTTCTTCAACAGTGTTTTGACCAAGCAATAAATTGGTCAAACCAATACTGTTTGAGACCTTAAAATATCTATGCATCGACGGTCGGCGCAAATCGGAATCTATAACCAAAATCCGATCACCCAGCTGAGCAAAAATCACTGCCAAATTAAACATAGTAGTAGTCTTTCCTTCACCGGCACCACCACTAACCACTGTAAAAGTAGTTTGATCTTCGCTTTGACGACCAGCAAAAAGAATATTGGTTCTAAGCACACGATAGGCCTCTGCATGAGGACTCTCTTCTCCCTCATCAACCAGCGACCCAACATTCTGAGGAATAACCCCTAGCACCGCTGTATTAAGAGCACGTTCAACATCATCAATAGTCTTCACACTAGTATCTAGATACTCAATGAAAAACGCAAAACCAACTCCGAGTATCAATCCAACAATAACACCAAGTGCAATGTTTAAAGTTATATTTGGNCGAACTGGCCTAATTGGATTATCTGCCTTGTCAATAATCTCAACACTGGATTCCTTTGGGAGATCCAAATCAACTTCTTCCTGCATAATACGAAATAATATTGTATCTCGCATTCTCGTGGTATTTGAAAGTTTTCGTTTAGCGTCAAAGTACTCGCGACCTTCTTCTTGAATTTTTGCCTCTTTAGTCTTGGCATTATCGACAGCTTTCTGAAGCTCATTAACTTGGGCAAGCGATGATTTCACTCTTAACTCCAATCCGGCAAGAATACCTTGAATGCGATTTTCAATCTGCGCCTCAAAACTTTGTAAAGCCGCCCTTAAACTTTTGATGGTTGGATGGCCGTCCCCCAAATCAATACTCTTGTTTGCCAATGTAGTCTGACCAGTTTGATACTCTCGAAATAATGCATCTAATTGAGCATCCGGATAAGCTGTCAGAATCGAATTACGCAACTCCTCAGAACCTTGATCCTGAAGTCCCTGAAGAAGTGTAGCTTGCTGGGTATAAAGACTTTTCGCAGTAATCAATTCTGACTCATAACGTCGAACAATCTCTGGCTCGACAATAGAATAACTATCTTCTCCAGCAGCATCAGAGATACCAAGCTTAACCCTTAAAGAATCCACCTTTGCCTGCATCAATGAAATTTCTTCGTTGGTTTTCTCCATTCGCTCTTTCAACTTATTGATACCTGCCTCTACGCGTCGTTTTTGCAAGTTAGATCTGTATTTCTTATACTCTTCTGCAAGAGCTTGAGCAATTTCCCTAGCTAAATTCTCGTCTCCATCGTAAGCACGCAATTCAATGATACTAGTATTTCTATATTGGCTTACATCAATAACCTTTTCCAAACGCTTTCTAGCACGTAGTTCAGTCAGCAATTCTCCGCCATTATCATCCTTCCACTCTTCTCGTAACTCACATGATGAAACTACTGCATCCAAAACAATCTGCGATTGTATTTTCTCAAACTCGGTCGAAATAAAGTAAGGATCAAATGAACTTTGTGCGGCTTGTACCCCCATCAAAGGGGCAATATCAGAAGTATCCTTTTCCACAGCAATACGTGAAAGACTCATATAAGTCGGAGGAATCAAAAAAGTCACCACGGTAGTAGTGATTGCAGTGAGAAGGAAGACAACTAATATAATCGCAATACGCACTCTAATAATGCGCCAATAATCAAGTATATGAAGCTTGTCAGAGGATTGTTCTGAACCAGAAGTTTTATCCATTTATTTTATATCGAAAAAAAGGGAGGCCAGATCAGCATTTCTGGCCTCCCATAAAAGGTTTTTATCTTAAATTAATATCTCGCACCAATTCCAAATGATACATAGTTCCGATCAAAGCTACGATCTCCATAGACCCTAACATCTGATTGAAGTTCATCGTAATTATAGGAAATTTCAGCCCATAAACTTTCAGAGATATTATAAGAAAGCCCCAATCCAAAAAGATTCAGCTCCTCATCTTTACCATCAATCCCATCTCCACCGCCATTGAGCTCACTAGTCTGATAGCGGCCGGTTATTGTTCCATACAAATCAGGACTCAAGTCGGTGAAACGATGCCTCAACTGAGCATAAATGGCGGTAGTTTCTTGATCAGCCGCACGCAGATCAGTAGCCGTACGCAACATCATCAAACCACCAACCACACTACTATCCTCCGCATATGACCATGTAAAACGAACATCAGCATATGGGCTACTAGGATCATCATCCGTGACAACATCAGGCATACGGTCGGCATTGTCAAAATCAGCAGTCTGTATTCCAACCATAGCCTCAATAGCTAACTGAGCATTCAAATTACGACTTAAACCTAAGTAGGCAAAATGCGAATCGTTATCNCGAGCATCTGGATCAAAAAAGAGCAAACCTTGCTGCGATACTTCAGGACCATCAAAATCACTAGCAGCGAACTTGTATCCCAAAACCAGTTCGGTCTGTTCATCTAAGTAATAAAACCCGTCCAAGTTAAAAGAATTAACTTGCCGATCTAACAAGCTAGAAAAGGTACTATCATCGTAATCAAAAAGTGAATTACCATAACCTACCTCCAATCCTGTTTTACCTGACAAAATACGTTTATAGCCTGCTTGAAAAGTGTTTCGAGTGTTATCTCCTTCAAGCCGCAAAGGAGTCCCCCCATCTAGTAGTGCAGGTTCTTGAGCAACAACATAAGATTCTGATAACGACAAACGTGAAGTATCTGTAAAAGCCTTATTCAAACTAAGACCCAATTCGTGGCCATGATCTTGATCATCTGTAGGTCGATCATCATACCAGCGAAGTCCATAAGCATAACCTGCGCTTATGTCCAAATCTGTGCCGTTGCCGAAATTTAAGCTCATGGCAGGACTAAACTCAATACCGCCACTTTCTATTTCGTTAGAAGGAGCGGTCGTAACGTTATCGTCGTAAAAGCCTTTCAGCGTAGCGCTGACTTCCCAAATCTTACCGTCGGCAGCCTGCGTTCCCACGACAGCTAAAGCAGCCGCACTTAGGGTAATGACTCTCTTTTTCATATGCTGATTAATTTGAAGCCATCATGGTGCTGACAACATGTAAGCACCTGAAGGACGCGTATTGTTTGTTTGTTAAGCGAAACTGTCAACCTCAATTAGCAGTTTTTGAAGTATTTTTAATTGTGCNCAACTCACCCTATAGCACTAGTTTATTGGTNCCNCATTGGAGATATCAAAAAGAAGCCATTGCCTAGGAGAAAATGCATCTTCTACGCCCAACAAAGGAAATCCATCCGGCAAATGTTTGTTTATTTGAATTGCTAACACAAATCGTTCCCAATTTGATATATTTGGAGCAAAAACTCGGCTGACGTATCGCTGATCCGTCGTTATCTCGGTAAAATATAATGCCCTAATAGGCCTGAATTCATCATTTATTCGATAAAAATCTGGCTGCACATTTCGTGTTAACCACACACTATCTTGGTTCCCGTACCAAGCCACAGCCCAGGGCAAATCGCTCATGAACAAATTTTCAGGCTTTAATTCCTGAAGACCGTGCTCTTTTGGAATCGATTTAAGATATTGGATACGAGCCGGATGGTAAGGCGGATCAGCAACTGGATATGGTTTAGCCAATACGAAGCTAAGAAGCAAAGGAAGCGACGACACCAAAATTACAAGCCCCCCACCAGCCAAACGCATTTCTGGAAGCATAACTTTCCATTGATCTAACAATGAAAAAAACAAACCCATTCCAAACAGAAAAGAAACAGGGCCAATGATTACAATCAGATTATCCCCACTTAAGTTAGGTGCTAGTTCAGCCAAACCGACTTGACCAAGAGGGCGCCGNATCAGATCAATTAAAGTGGTTTCCGAATCGGAAAGATGCGTGCGGCCAAGTGCTTGGCCAATAGATAGTATTACTAAACTAAGAAGCAAAAAAAGTCTTAACCGATGTAAACTTNNATTTCGAAAAGGAACCNCTAAACCAATCAAGCATATGACTGCAAACCACCCCCCCGAAAACCGAGGCAAATCAGTGAGAAATAAATATCTCAAATTACGACTTAGCTTATCCGCAATCGACCAAAATCCAACCCTGTCAGCTACGCCTTGTTTAAGAACTTTAACATCACTCGAAGGAGAATCTGATAATTCGTTCGGATCAAAAAACAATGTTCTCTCAATAGCATCCTCAGGGAATTCATAAGTCTGGGCATACAATGCCAACCCAGAAGTTCCAAACAAATTTCCGCTAAGAAAAATATTCCGTCCAAGCCAAGGCGAAATTACTATTATAAAAGCTAAAAGCCCAACCAAGATGGCGCGCAACCTAAATGCCCCCCCAAATAATGCGATAAACGCCACCAATGGGATTATAAGCAAACCAAAACCATAACGAGTCATACATCCCAATCCAACTAATGCACCAGTCCAAAAAGTTATGTAAAATAAACGACCTGTAAACTTTGTTTTTAAACCTTCTGTTGAATGTAAACTTACTTCCTCTTCAAGACGAAGTAAGGCTTTAGTCAAAGCCAAGAATAAAACTAACAATAACATTGTCGAAAGGCCCGACGCTGAAAATTGCCAATATAGTTCTGACCCTATGAAAACAAGTGAAGAACACCAAGCTACAAGGCTATCAAACAATTTCTCCCCCAAACGAAATACCTGCAATAATGCAACGAAAAACAAAATTTGATTAAGTAGATAAATCAATATTTCAGGCTGATAACGCTTAATCTCACTATTATTCAAATCAATCTCGAATTCGAAAGGCATCAACTTCATCCATCCTGCAAGAAGTAATGGATATANTGGGGGGTGAGTAATATCTGGAAATGACTTCTTTAATTCTTCATCTGTTACATTTCCAGTCTGACGCAGCATGTCAATCGCCACAGGCCTGATGAACTTGGTTTTAAAGCCATTTCCCTCAGCAATATTACGAGCAAGTTGCGCTGAGTCCATTGCCTCTGGAGCAGTGAAATTTCGCGTAAAATTTATATTATAAACTAAAGAAGCCCCTATAAGCATAAGTAGCAAAACTGTAACACGGATCAGCTTCGCTCCTTTACCCTGTTCAATACTGTTGATGTATTCTTGAAACCTAAACATTTATCTTTGATAAATACTGGCCTAATTGTTATTGAACACTTGAATTAGCCTTTTCGTTCATATCCCCTCTAAACCATAGCGATGTAATTTACGGTGTAAAGTACGACGACTAATACCTATTTTTTTTGCTGCAGCTGTTCGATTTCCGCTACACTCCTTAATTGTTCGAATGATAAGTTGTTTCTCAGCTTCCTCAAGTGTTACTCCTTTACCAATAATTGGCTGATTCATCTGCACTTCATTTTGAATTATGCCACGGCTCTGCACTGAGTGAGGAAGATCAGTCAACTGAATCATTTCATTTTTTGACAAAACCACTGCATGCTCTATAGCCGTTCGCAACTCTCGTACATTACCTGGCCAATCGTAACGAATCATTGCTTCAAGCGCATCAGCAGTGAAGTCAGAAATAGATTTTGCGTTCTCGATTGCAAATTCGCGCAAGAAATGTAAAGCCAATATTGGAATATCATCCAAGCGTTCACGCAAAGGAGGAGCCCACAACTCCACAACATTTAACCTAAAATACAAGTCTTCCCTAAACTCCCCTTTTTCTACGAGTTCCTTAAGATTTTTATTCGTTGCAACTACTACACGAACATCAGCTGAAAGGGTCTTATTTCCTCCAACACGTTCAAAACTTCGCTCACCCAAAAAACGGAGTAACTTCACCTGCGTAGTCTCATCAACCTCCCCAATCTCGTCGAGAAACAAGGTTCCACCTTCTGCTTGCTCAAATCGACCAATCCGCCTTTCATGAGCCCCGGTAAAAGAACCTTTTTCGTGCCCAAATAATTCACTTTCAAGCAGAGTTGGTGACAATGCGGCACAGTGAACGGTAACCATNGGCTTTACTGAGCGAGGACTCAGCTGATGAATAGCCTTAGCCAACAACTCCTTACCAGTACCACTTTCCCCATGTATTAAAACTGTNGCCCTAGCAGGCGCAACCTGCCTGACAATATCCATAACGCGCTGCATTGGCTCAGATTCACCAATGATATTTTCAAGACCAAATTTTTTGTCGAGCTGTTGTTTTAAGGTTTGGTTTTCACTTTCAAGTGAACGAAACTTCAATGCTCGAGNAATTCGAGCCTCAAGCTCATCAATCTGCATTCTGCCTTTAGCAAGATAATCATCCGCACCTTGCTTAAGAGCCTCAACCGCTAACTCTTCTGATCCATAAGCAGTCATGAGGATACAAATTGGCTGCTTGGGTAAAGACTTGGCTCTAGCAATCAGCTTCATTCCATCCTCGTTATTAGGCAACCGAAAATCAGTAAGTAATACATCGAAAGTTTCCGATTCTAGCAGCCCTAAAGCAGAAGTAGCATCCTCAGCCACNTATACTTCATAACGATCTTCCAAAGCCGAACGCAAACCATCACGAGTTGGCTTCTCATCGTCAACTATGAGTAGATTCGGAGTCATTCTTTGCTTAAATCATCTTTTAGCAAACGAGGCATTCTCTCCTCTTTTGGCAACCAAATGCGAAAGGTTGCCCCTTTGCTCCCGTGACTAGTTAATTCTAGACGACCATCATGGTCTCGGACAATCCGCTGGACAATCATTAACCCAAGCCCAGAACCTTTTTCTTTAGTTGTGTAATAAGGCTCGAAAATTTGTTTAATCTGTTCTTGAGGAATTCCGCAGCCTGTGTCAGTCAAACTAATCCAAACTCCCTCTTCAGCTTCACCTGTTTTAATTATCAACTCTCCACCGGTAGACATCGCCTGCATTGAATTTTTAATTAGGTTGATCAAAGACTGTTTAATCTGCCCAGCATCAAAGAAAGCCAAAGGCAAAGCTTCATTCAAGTTTAACTTTAGTGATTGACCTCTGTTTTTAAGCTCCGGACGCAGAAGCTCTATTGTTTCCTCAATGATATCATTGAGTGAATTCTTTTTTAAATTTGGCCTTGCAGGTCGAATCGCCTGCAAAAATTGAGTTACAATGTAATCTAAACGACCAACCTCACCTTTGGCAACACTCACATATTTTTCAAGTTTAGAGTAGATATCGCTTATTTCAATTTTCTGATGATCATTATCAAGATTAACTAAACAAGATGAAGGCCGTAGTTTACGAATCTCTCTTTCAATTAACTGAAGATGAATACTCAACGCATTCAATGGATTGCCAAGTTCATGAGCCACACTTGCTGCCAAAAGGGTTAGAGCTTGAATGCGCTCACTCTCAATCACATCATACGTCTGTTCTCGTACTTCAGTAGCATCATGCAAAATTAGAGCCATACCAGTACTGCCCTCTATCTGTCCATCCAGTGGGGCCGCATACAATCGAATAAACCTTGGCTTTGGATAACTTAAATCAAACTCTCTTCGCACTAGTCCTTGACTGCCTTCCATATCCATCGCCTTCAAAAAATCCCAATCTAAATCTGGCAATAAATGCTCAATTGCCTTGCCCATCAGCTCGACTTCATCATAACCAAATAAATGCGTTACAGCATTATTTAGATAAATAATTTTTCCCTCTGAGTTGGCTACCAACACACCATCCTCAATCGTATTAAAAAGCGTCTCAAGAAAAGAGCGCTCTCGAGCCAAGCGCTCAACAAACGACTGCAAATCCAGAGGGTCAAGCACATCAATGCGCCCTAACACTTTTTCAACAAAACTGGATTTAGTAGAAGACATGCAGCTTAAAGCCACTTTTTAATTTTAAAGTAAACCACCGTACCTAATGTCGCTGCAATCGTAACCCCCATAGCTATAAAGTACCCTATCTTGCCAGAACCAACCTCCGGAATATCTTTAAAATTCATTCCATACCAAGTTCCTACCAACATCATGGGAGTCGTAATAACAGTGAAAACAGTGAGAACCTTGACTACTTCACCCGTTTTGTTTGACGACATGTTTAAATAAACCTGCAAAACCCCAGTCAAAGACTCTGCGTAACGTGCAGCCATCTCACCTATATTGAACAATCCGTCATAAACATCACGGTAATACGGAATTAAATGCGATTTAACCAATTTAAACTCGCCTCGAACAAAACGGCCAAGGACCTCTTTTTGAGGAACTATAATTTGACGCAAATGCAAGACCTCTTTTTTGATCTGCAAAATTGTATTCAATGTCTCCTTGCCAGGATCCTGCAATGCACGCTGCTCAACTTCTGCTACCTCCATAGCCAACTCATCTAAGGCCGGTTTGTAGTTTTCTACTATAGAATCCAATAATGCATGGGCTACTCTATCCGGTTCACTGGCAATATCAGCTGTGTTGCGTAGACACATCTCCGCAACCAGTTCAACCGGCCTGAGTGGCTTACTATGAAAAGTAACTAGAAAGTTTTTCCCCAAATAAAAACTTAATTCTGACGTCGCAAACACACCATCCTTACGACTGTAATCGACGGCATGAATGACCATAAAAAGGTACGATGAAAATTCATCATTCTCTTTCGGTAAATATTCTTCAACTTTGGGCGATGGACTTTCTGTAACACTGTCCTCAATTGAGAGTGGATGAAAATGGAAAACATTTTTGAGAAGNAAATCCGTCTCTTGCGGAGTTGAATCCTCCAAGTCAACCCACAAAAACAGATTGGTGTCAGCTAATAAAGTAGGCATCAAGAACAGTTCGATATCCTTGGAATGCAACTTTCCTTTGGTCGTAAATGCAAATGACCTNACCATAAGCCTGTTGTTGTTTAACAATCAAAACCAATTGCCCCAGAATAGGGCCAAAGTGACCCAATATTAATATAACTTTTNAACAAGGCAATCAAAAAAAAAAAAAGAGACAATTTGTCTCATTTTTCATGTTTAAAATGTTGAAATAAATAAATAAAAATTAATTTTAAATAAAAAAAATCCACTGGCTTGAACTATTTAGTTTCGTGAATAAGCTTTGAGCGGCTTGATAATGCTTAAGCCAATCAAATACTTAATTTTATTTAAATATGTCTGACAGTTATATTCAGAATTTGTTCTCAGAACGTATCGGTGGAGTTAGCTACGGAAAAGACACTGCTATTTACAAATTTGAAAAGATAAAACGTGCAAAAAAAGCTGCTCTTGAAGCAAATCCAGATGCAGAAATTATTGATATGGGAGTCGGTGAACCGGATGAAATGGCGTTTCCCGAAGTTGTTTCCAAGCTCCATGANGAAGCCCAAAAACCGGAAAATCGAGGCTACTCTGACAACAGTGGTCAAGCGCTTAAAATTGCCGCAGCTAACTTTCTTCAAAAAGAGTGCGGTGTAAACGACATTGATCCTGATACAGATGTGCTCCACTCAATTGGAAGCAAAGCCGCACTTTCTATTTTACCAGCTGCATTTATCAATCCAAATGACTATGCGATTATGACAATCCCTGGGTATCCAGTCTTTGGTACACATTCAAAGTATTATGGAGGCAAAGTTCACAACCTCACTCTAACTGCAGATAACAACTACCTACCTGACCTAGATAACATTCCAGACGAAGTACTACAAAAAGCCAAAGTTCTAGTACTTAANTACCCAAATAATCCAACTGGAGCTAGNGCCACATTAGAGTTCTTTTCCAAAGTAGTTGAGTTCGCAAAGAAAAATAGTCTAATCGTAATACACGATGCTGCATATATCGGATTAGTTTATGACGGTAATCGACCNCTCAGCTTTCTTGCTACTCCTGGAGCAAAAGACGTTGNTATAGAACTTCACTCTACCAGTAAAAATTTTAATATGACCGGTTGGCGATGTGGATTTGTCGCAGGAAATCCACTANTAGTGAAAGCCTATGGCGATGTAAAAGACAACTCAGACTCTGGTCAATTCCTCGCTATTCAAAATGCTTCTGCATACTGCTACGATCACCCGGAAATTACAAAGTCCATCGCAACAAAGTACTCTCGCCGCATGGATAAATTGNTAGGGGTTTTGCAAAAAAGCGGTTTTAAAGTAAGNAAGTCTGGAGGTTCATTTTTTCTATATATGAGTTCCGCAAAAGCCGCGCTTAAAACTAATGGTGAAAGAATAGAATTTGAAAACGGCGAAGCTCTCTCTCAGTGGTTAATCCGTGAAAAACTCATTTCTACCGTACCCTGGGACGACGCCGAGCCCGCAATTCGTTTCAGTGTAACATTTGCGGCGAAAAATGAAGCAGATGAAGATCGCGTAGTTAGTGAAATTGCATCTCGTTTAAGTGATGTAAAATTCGAATTTTAATGAATTTATNCCTAGAACAAGCTTTTCTAAAAAACTATTTAAGATTGTGCTTTCGNACCGACTATCGTTGAGTGTCTCCCAATGGTATTCGTTCTCGACAACTACGATTCATTTACATTCAACTTGGTTCAATATTTGGGCGAGTTGAAGGCAGATGTCTTGGTTCATCGAAACGATGAAGTAACCATCGATCAAATCGAAGCCAAAAACCCCGCAAGTATCCTAATCTCACCTGGCCCATGCACTCCTCGCGAAGCTGGACTATCAATTGAGGTCATTAAACATTTTGCCGGCAAANTACCTATTATGGGAGTTTGCCTCGGACATCAATGTATTGGTCATACCTTTGGTGCTGAAGTAATAGTGAACTATCGAATGATGCATGGGAAAACATCACCAATTAACCACAATGGTGAAGATTTATTCAAAGGTATTCCATCGCCATACGTAACTACTCGCTATCATTCACTTGTAGTGAAACGAGAAACATTACCGGATTGCTTGACAATCACTGCAGAAACTAACGAAGGAGAAATTATGGGCTTGCGACACAAGGAATTTCCNATTTGGGGTGTTCAATTTCACCCTGAAAGCATTCTTACTGAACATGGCCATAAAATGATGCAAAACTTCCTACGTCTTGGTGTTTAATTGTATAATTTATATATTAAGNAATTCTTTGACATAGACTTCTCAAAATGCTTTAGGAAATATCCANGCNAGCAGTATAACTGTTATTAAGCCGACAANNGCCATAACAGTCATCANAAAAGATACNTTGCGAATAGACTCNCGAATTGTCATTCCACTCATTCGGTTAATCACCCAAAAACCACTATCGTTCATCCAAGGGAATGGCTTTGACCCACAACCGATAGCCATTGCTAAATAGACAGGATGAAATGATAAGCCTTCAGCCATCGATGCAAAAATACCAACAGAGGTAATCATAGATACTGTAGCTGACCCCTGAGCAGTCCGTACGATGGCAGTAACGAAAAAAGCTAGTGGTAAAAGAAGCAAACCACTGACATTGAAAAGTTCAGCTAAACCGCTAATACGGTCTGCTATATTGGTCTGCTGAAGCATCGATCCAAATGAGGCCCCAGCGGCAGTTATAAGTATTACTACCCCACCGCTAGCCAATGCAGACTGAACAGATTCAAATAATGCTTGTTTATCTCCTCGTTTTTGAAAAATCAATAAGCCAAGTGCAACAATTGCAGAAATAATTAGAGCAATGTTTTTGTCACCAACCAAATTTAAAAAGTTTAACCAACTCGCTGGAGGGGAAGTAATAATCTTCTGTAGAATTGTGTTTCCAGCAATCAAAAGTATAGGCAACCCCACCGGTAACAAAGCTAGTCCAAAATGTGGTAATGATTTATCTTTATGATGTGAAATTTCTTCCAGCTTTGCTAAAGGTGAATCAGGCGAGTCCCTCAAAGGAACATGCCATTTGATTTTACGATTTACCCAAGTTGAATAAACATATCCTGAAGCACATGTCACACTCCCAACGGCCAATCCCATCACAATCATTAAGCCAAGATTAACATTTAACTGTTCGGCAACGAAAAGCGGTCCTGGAGTTGGAGGGACTAGAGAGTGCGCCATTGTTGCCCCAGCGACGATTGTCATAATATAAAGCCCATAATTCTTTTGAAAACGCATCGCTAATGCTTTGCCTAAAGGAATCATTAAATAGAATACAGTGTCAAAAAATACCGGGGTACCAAGAAGAAAACCACTTCCAGTGAAAGCCAATGGTGCACGTTTTTCTCCTAACCAACCTAACGCTGTTCTTACAATTCGCTCCGCCCCTCCGCTCTCTAAAAGACATTTCCCAATAATCGATGCCATAGCAATTAAAATTCCCAAGCTCCCACAAGCCTTTCCAAATGCTTCTGTAACCCGAACAATTACAGATTGAGACGCTATATAACTCGCCTTTGTTTCATGCATCATTTGAACCAAATAACTAAAACTAGGATTATCCTTTCCAAATCGAATTTCCGCTTGTTTTCGAATATCTTTTTGAATTCGCGAGTCTTTAAGTACCGACAGCTTAATACCTTCTGAGCTCGCCAATGAACCAACTACTAATGCCCCAGCAATTAACGCTACAAAAGCATGCAAACGCAGCCAAATAACTCCGCTTATTACAACGGTCATTCCAATTAAAAGAATAATCAATGGATCCATTTTATTTAGAATATTTAAATACCATCAACCCATTTGACACTGTGGTCTCCAGTCACAGCTACCGTTTCAGATGGAGAATCTATTTTGAAATAGGACCAAGGACCGGGGATAAATGGATATTTCTCAATAATCCCTTCATCAACCATAACTCCTAACCCTGGTCCATCTGGCATAATTAAATGACCATCTTCAATCATCAACGGTTCCTTTAAAATTTCTTCTGATGCTGCAAATGGATACATTCCGGGGCCTTTCTCATTTGAATAACAAGGAAACTCTAACCACTCCACAACGTCTTCCTCCCAACAAACCCCAAGGTGAGCTGCTGCTAAGACCTCGAGATTCGTACCCCAACTGTGAAAAGCAAAGCGCAGCTGGTGTTTTTTTACTTTTTCAAATATGCGTTGGGCCATTGTAAATCCACCCTGACAACACACGTCCATCTGAATGAAATCAGCACAAGATTTATCAAATAAATCCATGAAACCTTCTTCATCCGTTTCGTGTTCTCCAGTTGCTATTGGAAACTGAGCATTCTTCTTTAACTGAGAATACGCTTCATGATCGTCAGGAGGAAGTGGCTCTTCTAGCCAAGTTGGTTGAAATTCAGCCATTGAATTAGCTAAATTTAATATAGTCTCTGGAGAATATGTCTTATCACCCATTCTCCACCATGAATGAGCATCTATCATCAGCCCTATATCGGGCCCTACCGCTGAACGCATTTTTCTAACTGTCTCCAAATCCTCTTCCGGACCTCGTGCTGGTCTCATTTTATAAGCCTGAAAACCCATCTCGGTAATCGCTAATGCTTCTTTAGCAAACTGGTCAGGAGCCATATACATCCCAGCACTTCCATAAAGTTTAATTCGATCTCGCTTTGCACCACCAATAATATCACTTAACGGACATCCATTAAACCGAGCAACCAAATCCATAATTGCGATCTCCACAGCTCTATATGTCTTGGTTATTTCTAAATCCCCTAAAAATTTAAAGTTTGACCAACTCTCAGGATCAAGCCCTTGAAGAAACGGGGAAATAGTCTCTCGAATTTCACGTAAAGCTCTTTCATGTGCCGGGCCAGGAGCAAAACCAATAAGTCCATTATCAGCAACTACCCGAATGTACATGGCATCACGTTTCAAGATAGTTCTAACACCACCATAAAAAGGTAAAACTAAAGGCTCCGGCAAAGGGCAAGAAACTAAAAATGCGTCAACTTTTGAAATCTTCATAAATAATTAATTCTAATCGGCTGGCTGACAGAAAACTAACCCCGCAACAACTCAAGACCAAGCAAACCAACGACCGAAATAATCAAAAAATTTGTATTATTAAAGAAAAGACAAACATGGGACAATTTGACTCACATTTTGAATACTGTTAGTATGATCCTATTATTTACTTAGACGTTTTATTAGAATGAGAATGGTGCAAAAGATTATGTCCAATGAGGAAGCTTTTCACCTTTTATTAGCTGCAGTAATCGGGGTTATAGGTGGATTAGTGAATTTGTTTTTTTTGAATTTTGTTTCATTAATTCAGTGGTTAATTTTCCAAAATACAGGAGATTCGGCACTTTTAGCTCAGGAAGCAAAACCATTTTTAAGAGTCCTTGCTCCAATATTAGGAGGGATATTGGCTGGATTTATTCTGTTACTGCATGCTCATCTATCTGGCAAAAAGAAGCCTACAAATGTTTTAGAAGTTGTAGCTCTAGGGGATGGACGAATTGGTATGCGTTCAACATTAGTTAATGCATGGTCTTCTTTAATAAGTATCGGATCAGGTGCTTCGATCGGACGTGAAGGAGCAATCACTCAATTAACTGCGGCATTAGCTTCAAAATGGGGACAAATACATGAATGGCAACCTTACAGGCTAAGATTGATGGTTGCTTGTGGAGCAGCTGCCGGATTAGCTGCCGCTTATAATGCACCAATTGCAGGAGCTCTTTTTGCAGCTTTAGTTCTTGTGGGTAATTTTTCGATGAACCTTTTTGCACCATTAGTAATGTCTTCAGTAGTTGCAACAATGGTTTCGCGTTTTTGGTTTGGAATTGAGCCTTGGTATATATTGCCAAAATCAATGGATTTTGAGCAGGTAACAAATTTTTCTAGTATGTTATGGTTTCTGATTTTGGGCGTTTTTTCAGGAATTAGCGGATCCTTTTTCCTTAAGTCTATACAGAAAATGGAAACAATTTCTGCAAAAATCAATTGGCCAGTATGGAGCAAACTAGGCTTGGCAGGATTGGTAGTAGGTTTGGTTGCATTAATTTTTCCAGGTGTTTGGGGGAATGGATATGGTGTTACCAATGAAATTTTGCAGGTAAATAGTAACGAAAAAGATTTTTCGGTTTTGCTTAANGGATCTATTTTATTTGGACTAAATATTTGGAAAATTTCCATTATTCTTTTGCTGGGATTGTTAATTGCAAAATTTATAACCACAGTAGTTGCAGTTGGAACAGGAACTGTTGGTGGAGTTTTCACCCCTACTCTTTTTTTAGGAGCCGGACTTGGGGCAGCTTTTGGTCAAATCCTGAATTATTTCACACTTGATAATGGAGTGCCAATAGCAGCATTCGCCTTAGTTGGAATGGGAAGTGTTTTAGCCGCAACCACACGCTCTCCATTATTTGCAATAATTTTAATTTTTGAAATTTCATTAAAATATGAATTGATGCCACCTTTAATGATTGGATGCGTGGTAGCAACTTTGATTTCCCGCGGACTTCATAAGCCTTCAGTTTACACAGCCCCACTTTACCGNAGAGGATTAGAATTTGATCAGGAAGATCGACAAATGGGATCAGCCACAGATCTCTGTGTTGGTGACTTAATGAAAGGACCGACTTCACCAATTAAAGAAACAGATCACTTACCACAAATATCAGAAATATTTTTAAAAAGTCCTCGAAATTATTTACCAGTATTAAGTAAAGACAGACGATTAGTAGGAATTATATCTCTACAAGATGTTAAAGCCCATCTTAGTGGAGGGGATGAATTACGAGCGATCATTGCTCTTGATTTAATGAGACCGGTTGAAACTGTGCTAACTCCAAACACTCACCTCATGGACGCTTTGCCAACCATTATGAGTTCTGAAATTGAAATGATTCCTGTCGTTAATACAGAAAGAGAAATGCGCTTAGTTGGCTCGATATCTCGGAGCCAAACGCTTGGCTCATTGTCAGAGTCAATTGGTGAAATAAGTCAGAAAAATAATATTTAGTTTCAAAATATTTATTCACAAACAAGTCCTAAAATTTTTGACTTATTTGTTTATAAAATGAATATCAACCAATTCTCCTGGATGAAGGTTAAGTGGTTCGCCATTTTTTGAAACCGCTGATTCCAAATCGACAGTGAANGCTAGTACTTTTTTATAAGCGGCCCGATCTCTTAGGACTCCACTACCTACCGATTCTAAACGATTACTAACTTTAGTTATTTTGGCTTCTATCACTTGCTTTCCATTAAGTCTACGTGTTCGAACCTGCACTTGCTCTCCAACTTTAGGCTCAAAATTTATAGGTTGCGGTATATAACCAACCACTTTTTTTACTTTAGAAGAACTAATCGTAGCGATTGTTTCCCCATCACCTACACTTTCACCAGTCTGCTTACTAATGCTCCCAATTTTACCATCTATTGGAGATATAAGAATTATCGGATTAAGTAATTCTTCGACACGAGCAAGACTTTGATCAAGTTTTTCAATTCTAACTTTATCTAAAAAACTAGTAGGATCTGTATCTTGCGATTCACTTAAAGCTTCTTTAATAGAGGATACTAACCCAGTAGTTTCCTCAACCTTTACCTTATAACTATCCCTATCAGTCTTGGCTTTATTATAGACCGACTCAGAGACAAGCTCATCATTAAACAATTTAGATAAACGTTGATATTCTCGTTCAGAATTCTCCAACTCTATCTTTAATGCCGCAAGAGTAGTACGCTCATTAAGCCAGTCTAAACGCAACTGGTTATAATTCAGAGTAGTACGGGCACGCTGCACAGGATCAATAGTCAAAGTAAGTAGATTAACCTGTGCCCGAACCCACTCAACTTGAGCATCTACATAATTTGGATCAGTAGAATAATCTACTTCAGCAATAGGCTCTCCTACTTTAATTTCATCGAACCGCCCAACGTGAACCTCCTTCAATAAACCAGCTCTAGGGCTAGAAATAACAATATTATCAGAACGCGCTTCACCAACTACAGAAGACGGAGCTATCTTATTCCACCAAAGAATTCCTAACACTATAACGCATAAAGAAAAAATAATAATTGGCAGCACGATCTGACGAAAATCTTGCAGCCGCTGTGCTGTTGGGATTGGAATTGGGTTTTTATTACTCATTCTAAATCTCAGATTCTTCCTCCGCCTTTAATCCAGTCACTCGTGAAACCCCGTCCATTTCTCGCAGCTCAATCAACAAATCCTCTAGTCTAGCGGGATCTCGCAGTAACAATCGATACGAAAAATCAATACCTGAAGAGCCTTCTCCTGTTCGCTCACTGACGCATTTAGAACGGCGAGAGTGTCGTTTTAGAGCTTCGTTTAGCTCACTGATATCAGGAGCAGGCCTATGCCAATTAAGGTTTAAGATCGTATCATAACGATGACGTGTTCCAAAAGAAGTCACTCTGACGTAAAACATTATGGAGCAAATCATCGCACATCCAGCAATAGCAGTAGAAAACTTAAGTGTGCCACATGCCATGCCAACCACGATCACAGAGAGAATATAAGATGTGTCGAGAGTATCTCTCAAAATATTACGAAAACGAACAATAGCAAAAACCGCCATCAACCCAAATGCAGTAACAAGGTTATTGGAGAGAACAAGCATGACCATTGAAACAATTGTTGGAATTACCACAAGTGAATTAACGAAAGAACGTGAATAGGATAAACCCGAATGAGTAAACATATAAACCCAAGCAATTGCATGCCCGCAACAGAATGCCAAAAGTAGTCCCATAAGCATCATGGGAACGTCAGTTGGTATAGGGGTATAATCGCCCTGTAAAAACCAGTGATCCATTTGATTAATTTTTAATTTCTTCTAAATTTGTAACTAAAGGATGTCCGTTAGCATCCAGACTCATTCGGACCTTGCTCTCACCTATCAATGTAACGCCGTCAACATATTTAGCCGCACCGCATTGTGCTAGACCAAATATACGCACCAACTCCCGGAACCAGTCAGGATACCTGTTAGTGAACTTTAATTCTAGTACGATGTTATTACCAAACACATAATTTGGAAATTTTATTTCCGTAGCCATACGGTATGTAGGTTCGACCTCAATTCGGGTTTCTCTATCCATTGTAACTCGCACAGAGTTATCATCAGAACTAATCCAAGCCTCACGATAATAAGCCACATGAGCTTTAGGTGAAGCATTTAGTTCTTTCATATGATGAATAAACTGCTCAATAGCTGCACGATGTCCTGGATCATCACTTGCCATATGCTCCGGCAGTGGTAACTGACCAGAAACAACCTGATCTAAAGCCTCACGTTTCACACCACCTCGCTGCTTTGAAATAGTGTTATCAGTCCGACGTTTAATTTCAAAAAAAACAGGGGCTTTAGGCCGATCCTCATAAAAGCGAATCCGAAGTTTGTATCGATTCTTATCTCCGTTAATCGTGGTCTGATAAAGCCTCAGATCCGGGGAATCGAGATATAGACTATGCACTGGGTAAGATAAATTCGGCTGAGTAGCACCAAATGAATCAATTTTCAAATAAGAGGATACAAAATCACGAACAGCCAAGGCCACATCCTCTCGAATAATGTACTTATGCTCGTAACGTTGCCTTTGAAGATTGTCCGCCAATTTTTTTTCTTTTTTTGAAAACCCGCATCGGCCTGATACCAGTAAAATCCGGCGAGCTCGGAAATTTACTGCTTATTACGTGTTTGTCACGAAAAAGTTACACTCTTTAATGACTTCAATTAATCCATTATTTTCGATCTATTGAAGTACTAATTAGTTTTTTTTTGTTTGGTTTTTAAACGTAATTGGCCACAAGCCGCATCTATGTCCTTACCCTTTTCCATACGAACTGTTACTCTAACACCATTACGATGGAGACTATCTCGGAACTTCGCTACAGTCCTATCGCTTGGACGCCTCCACTCCAGTCCGTCCACAGGATTATAAGGAATTAAGTTCACCTTACATTGCAAACGCTTTACTAGATCAACCAAAGCATTGGCCTGCTCCAAACCAGTATTTACTTCGTCGATGAGAATGTATTCTATCCAGATCATTCGACCTTTAGCCTTTTGGTAAACCTCACATGCATCTATCAGCTGAGCCAAAGGATACTTACGGTTAACAGGCATAATTTTACTTCGAACATCGTCAGTAGCACCATGCAATGAGATGGCCAAATGATACTGCTGGGGTTCTTCAGCCAACCGCCGAATCTCAGGNACCAAACCACTGGTTGAAACTGTAATTTTTCTAGCACCTATATTAAGCCCCCAAGGCGCATTCAAAATTTGCAAGGCTCTAGTTAAATTTAAGTAATTAGCCAATGGTTCTCCCATGCCCATAATAACAAGGTTATTAACCAAAGCCTGCCCGTTGGGCAATGTATTCTCGCTACTCTCTAGCAATTGATTACAACGCCATCGCTCTACAGATAAAACCTGATCAACAATTTCGAAGATCTCTAAATTACGGCGATATCCCATGATACCACTAGCACAAAATTTACAACCGTAGGCGCAACCCACCTGAGTAGAGACACACAAAGTGTGCCGATTACTTCGCTTACCATCTTGACCGATAGTCGCTGGAATAAGCACGCTCTCTATCAATTCTCCATCAGTCAAGCGCCAGAGAAACTTCACAGTCCCGTCTTGAGAAACCTGCTCTTGAACACACTCCAAAGATTGCATTTGAAAAGCCTCTCCCAATTGATCTCTTAATTCCTGAGATAGATCGGACATCTCATCAAAAGAACGAACCCTCTTCTTGTATATCCAATCAAGTAATTGCTTGGTTCGATATTTTTTATGCCCCCAACTAGCCAAAACCTCAGATAACTCATCATCTGTCAATGACCTTAGATCACGCATCTCAGAGTCAGATGAAGATCTGCTCTCACTGATAGCGGTTTTATTCTGAGTAATCATTCGTGCAAATAATATTTTTTAGTGTAATCACGCACCATACGTGTTGTGTCATATTTAACAGCCAAGGTTGACATAGCCCTGCGAATTTTCGCTATCCATGCCCGAGGAATTCCATTTGCGTCTCGATCGTAAAAACAAGGAATAACCTCATTGCAAAGAACATTATAAAGATTTTCACCGTCCAATCGATCCTGTTCTTCAGCATCCTCAGGATGTATATCACCACCAATTGCAAAACCATTAGTCCCGTCAAAACCTTCTCTCCACCAACCGTCCAATATACTCATATTCAAACAGCCATGAACTATAGTTTTCATTCCGCTGGTACCCGAAGCTTCAAGCGGTCGCCTTGGATTATTCAACCAAATATCACAGCCAGAAACCATCTGCCTTGCTATATGCACATCATAATTTTCCAGAAACACCAGATGATTCTTTAATTCAGAATGCTTACTCAAATGAATAATTTTTTGAATTAACTTTTTACCTCCATCATCTTTTGGATGTGCTTTACCAGCAAAAACAAACTGCACCGGTCGACTAAGGTCATTAACTATTCGCACGATATTTTCGTAATGGTCAAATATTAGAGGCGCCCGCTTATAAGTTGCAAACCTACGAGCAAAACCAATCGTCAATGCATCAGGATTTAAAAGATGATCAAATGTAATAAAGTCACTTGATTCAAAAAAGTTGTTATGACCATGCAATCGACGACGCGTAAATTCGATTAATTCACGACGCAATCGATAACGAAGTGACCAAATTTCCTCATCACTAATAAAAGACGAATCCTCTGCTAAAGACCAAAATTCAGGCTTTACCAATTCCTTTGACCAATCGGCGTTAGGGCGAACTCGTTCAAGCTTATGCCTCCAATACTTACGGGCAGTCCCCTTCATCCATCCAACTAAATGAACACCATTGGTTACATGTCCAATAGGAACTTTACTTGCCGAATCTACTGAATATAGACACTTCCACATCTCACGACTGACCGCTCCGTGCAATTCACTTACCCCATTGGCAGCACGAGCTGCCTTGAGCGCTAAAACAGTCATACAAAAGTCCTCATTAGGATTTGAAGGATCGACTCGGCCAAGCGCAAGTAATTCACTGGCATTGACTTTGAGCTGATTACAAAAATGCCCTGCCGCATCGTCCATGAGTGAGGATGTAAAACGATCGTGACCAGCCGGAACAGGTGTATGAGTTGTAAACAAACATTGCTTCTTAGCCTTCTGAAATGCCTTCTGAAAACTATTACCGATCTCAATTTGCTCTCTTATTAACTCAAAAACTAGAAAAGCGGCATGCCCTTCGTTCATATGAAATATTGAAGGAGCAATACCTAATCGACGTAACAAACGGACTCCACCGACACCCAGCAAAATTTCCTGCATAATGCGTGTCGAGTTATCACCACCATAAACAGATTTGGTAAGATCGCGAAAATGCTGCTTGTTAGTTTTTAAATCAGCATCAATTAAATACACCGGGCAACGACCTACATTCGCTATCCAAGCACGAAATTTTACTGACTCTTCAGCAATCTCNACCTCACAAACAACTGGGTTTCCTTCATCATCCAATAAAGGATCCAACGGAAGATTATTCGGATCTAGCCGACTGTAATATTCTGTCTGCCAGTTATCTTTATTTATCGACTGCTGGAAATAACCCTCGCGATAAAAAAGACTGATACCTACAAAACCTAAGCCAAGGTCACTAGCCGACTTTGCGTGATCCCCAGCTAGCATGCCTAGTCCGCCAGCGGCAATCGGTAAAGTTTCGTGAAAACCAAACTCGGCACTAAAATATGCCACTGGATTATCTGCTAATTTTTTTGCATTGGATGCCGCCCATGTGTCGCAATCGCTCAAATATTCGTCAAACTGGCGTAAAACTGATTCAACGCGATCACTGAAATCACTATCGCACAATCTAGCACGAAGCTCTGAATTGGATAATTCACTTAATACTGCTACAGCATTATGAAAAAGATTTTGCCATGCTCTCGGTGACAAGTCCTCAAAAAGGTCCTGAGCATCTTGATTCCAAGTCCACCAAAGATTTCGGGCCAGCCGATTCAGCCCATTTATATTTTTTTCAATATGATTATTCAAATCCACCCGTTAACCGAAACTTAACTCCTTTAACCGAAGAAAATTATAATATGCTTATTAATTACACTTCGCAAGAAACACTTTTAGAACATGTTATTGTTATTATTTTTTGTTGAATACCTATTAATTACTAAAAGTAGTTTTTAACGAAAACCATTTTATACTTCAAACCTAGCCCATCAAATGGTAGTTGCCAGTTGGCATGCAACAAAAACCATTTTTATTTTTAGTTGTTTTAATTTTAGCGACACTAATTCAATCCCCTGCCGAGGTGAGGGATAGACCTAATATCCTTTTCATGATGTCTGATGACCATGCTCTAGAGGGCATAGGAGCTTATGAATCCTGGTTAAAAGATTACTGCCACACACCAGCTATAGATCAACTTGCATTCGAAGGTATGCGCTTTAATAATGTATGCTGTAATAACTCAATTTGCTCTCCAAGCCGTGCCAGCATTATCAGCGGTCAGTACTCGCACGTTACAGGAGCTCTAAACCTCGGCTGTGAGCTTAAACCCAATGCTCCAAGCTACATTCGCGAATTAACCAATTCCGGCTATCAGACCTGTGTTGTTGGCAAGTGGCATATGAAACAATTCCCAAGAGGCACAAGTGACTTTGCAGTAACTGTAGGTCAAGGCAGCTACTTTAATCCGACACTTCACCGACCGTCCGGTAATAAAGAAAAATATCAAGGCTACTATGCCGACCGGTATACAGACTGGGCACTCAAGTGGCTTAAGCAACGCAACAAAAAAAANCCATTCTATCTCAGTCTTCATTTTAAAGGTCCACACGAGTATTTTGAATATCCTAAGCGATGGGAGAAACTACACGAAGGCGTTAAAATACCCGAACCACCTAGCTTACATGAGGAAATTACTAAGACTAGCCCATTGCTAAAAGGGAAACACTATTCCGTTTTATACGACGATGAGGGCCCAAAAAGTTTCTATCTCGTCTACGAGGACTTCCTTAAGCAACATTCCGAAAATCCAAAAGAGCGCCGTTCGATTGCCTATCAGCATATGATTCACAAGTATATTCGTTGCGTGGCAGCTATTGATGACAACATTAAGCGAGTAGTCGACTATCTAAAGGAGGATGGCAATTACGACAATACATTAATTATATACACTAGCGATCAAGGCTATTGGCTTGGACAACACAATATGCACGACAAAAGGCTTATCCTTGAGGAATCACTCAAGATGCCTTTGATCGTACGTTATCCAAGAGAGATTAAAGCTGGCAGTATTAACACTAAATTAGGAATGAATATAGACTTCGGACCAACCATCCTCGACTATGCAGGGGTTCCAATTCCAAGTGTGATGCAAGGCGTCAGTCTCAGGCCGCTTCTGCAAGGCAAAACTCCCGATAACTGGAGATCATCAATTTTTTATGCATATTATAATCGATCACCTAAACACTGGGGAATTCGAACAGACCGTTACAAATTAATCCGCTTCCCAGATACTGAGGCAGTAGAGTTTTATGACTTAAAAGAAGACCCAAAAGAAATGTATAACCGCGGCTCAGAACCCGGTTATATAAAGCAAATTAATAAAACCCAGAAAAAACTCAACTCCCTAATGACCGAGGTAGGCATCACTCGAGACTTCCTTATCAATAAAATGGGAGACAATACAAAACTACCTCCAAGAACACACAAAAAACGCACTAAGAAAAAATAAAATTAGATAAAGATTAACCAAGAAAGGCATTATGCACTTCATTGGTAGCACTCTCTGCTTGATCAAGATCGATGACTACTGAGATTTTTATCTCACTAGTAGAAATCATTTGAATGTTAACCTCAGCACTTGCCAATACTTCGAACATTTTTGCAGCGACCCCTGAGTGGCTTCGCATCCCAACTCCTACTATGGAAAGTTTACCAATATTCTCATCAGATAACACATTACCAAAACCTACTTCCTTATGCATAGCATCGATAACCCCCATAGCCTTAGCTACATCTGGTTTATCGATTGTAAAAGAAAGATCAGTTGCAGGTGTTTCTGTTCCATGACTAATGTTCTGCACAATCATATCTACATTGATCGCAGAATCAGCTAGCTTTTGAAAAATACGCGAAGCGACACCAGGGTTATCTGGCACCCCCACCAGAGTAATCTTAGCTTGGTTTTTATCGAGTGATACGCCGCGAATTACAACGTCTTCCATACTTTTTGTTTCTTCCTTCACAATTGTACCAGGATTATCATTAAGGCTAGAACGAACTTCGAAAATAACTCCAAATTTCTTGGCAAACTCAACAGATCGAGACTGCATTACCTTCGCACCAAGGCTCGCCAGCTCGAGCATCTCATCATATGAAACCTCCTCAAGCTTTTTTGCTGATTGGACTACCCTTGGGTCACAGGTATAGACACCGTCAACGTCAGTAAAAATTTGACATAGATCTGCTTTTAATGCAGCTGCCAAAGCAATCGCTGTTAAATCGGAACCTCCTCGGCCCAAGGTAGTAATATTGCCTTCACTGGTCTGCCCTTGAAAACCAGCGACTATTGTTACATTGCCAGCGTCAAGAAACTCATGAATTTTCTCTGGGCTTATATTAAGAATTTTCGCTTTAGAGTGAACTCCATCGGTCACAATACCAGCTTGAGCCCCGGTCAATGAAACAGCAGATATATCCATCGACTGCAATGCAATAGACAATAAGGCGATTGTAGTCTGCTCGCCAGTTGAGAGTAACACATCCATTTCACGCTCACTTGGAACGGGCATGAAGCTCTTTGCCATTCCAATTAGGTTATCGGTTACTCCTTTCATAGCGGATACAACCACTACCACCTGATCTCCACGTCGACGATATTCGGCTACACGGTTAGCAACATTGCGTATACGATCGATATCAGCTACCGACGATCCACCGTATTTCTGAACAATCAATGACATTGGTAATTACCTAATCGCTTTAGAATATATAATAAAAATAATTAATGCCTCAACGAGACAGCGGGGTGAATTACAACAAACAGTAGGCACTTGCAAGTGTCTCGTGTAACTTAACTAAAGCAATTATTGATATGTATTAATTAAACAGAGAGATATTATTCAAAGATCCACAAAAGGTTTTTGCCAGCATCTATCCTCCTTCGTATCTTTGCGGAATGAAGTACATTTTATATCTAGTATCTTTTGTTATGAGCTTGGACAGCTGTTTGGCTTTAAATAGGCCTAATATTGTCCTTGTCATGTGCGATGACCTTGGATGGGGAGATGTTGGATTCAACGAATGGCCAGAACCTGATGGCAATGGAGGAACCAAAATGAAAAGTAACAAAGTCATCAAAACTCCTAACTTAAATGCAATGGCAAAAAAAGGGCTTCAATTCAACAGGTTCTATGCAGCAGCACCTGTTTGCAGTCCAACTCGAGCTAGCTGTATCACAGGCCGTCATCCATATCGATATGGTATTCTTAATGCCAACTCTGGCCATATGAAAACAGAAGAATTAACACTCGCTGAACTACTAAAAAAACAGGGATATATAACTGGTCATTTCGGTAAGTGGCACCTTGGGACGTTGACCAAAACAATAAAAGACGCCAACAGAGGCGGACCGCGTGGAAAAAAGCATTACTCACCACCGCAGCTGAATGGTTTTGATATATGCTTTAGCACTGAATCAAAGGTTCCAACCTGGGATCCTTTATTTAGACCCAAAGATAACGACTCCCGCAAATGGTGGGACCCTGTGAAAGAATTAAATAATTTAAAAGCTTACGGCACAGCTTATTGGAATGAAAAAGGTGAAAACGTCACTCAAAATACAAGAGGAGATAATTCGCGAATAATAATGGACCGAGCTATTCCTTTTATTCAGAATGCTGTTAAGCAAAATCAACCTTTTTTCAGTATAATTTGGTTTCACACACCACATCTTCCAGTCGTAGCTGGACCAAAATACATGGCAATGTATAAGAATTATCCGAAATATGAACAACACTACTATGGATGCATTACAGCAATGGATGAGCAAGTCGGCCGACTTCGTAATGAGCTGAGAAAATTAGATGCAGCAAAAAATACGGTTCTATTTTTTACGAGTGATAACGGTCCTGAAGGTGCNAGCGGGAATGCTCCAGGCAGTGCAGGNCACCTTAACGGCCGTAAACGTTCATTGCTAGAAGGGGGGATACGGGTTCCGGGGCTAGTTGAGTGGCCCTCTACAATTATATCCAGTAGCAAAACCGACATTCCCTGCGTCACCAGCGATTATTTNCCGACAATTTTAGACATCCTAAACATTAAACCTATTACTAATCGACCAATTGATGGAATTAGCCTTCTACCGTTATTCAAAAATCAAATGACTAAACGTGGGAAATCAATCGGCTTTGAGTCCGGAAGCCAAACCGCTTGGATTGGTGACCGCTACAAACTTTATTTCAACGGAAAAGCTAGAGATGAAATTCAACTGTTTGACTTAGTTACAGATCCTTCTGAAAAACAAAACTTAGCCAACAGAAAACCTAAATTAGTCAAACAATTGTCTAATGAATTAGCTTCTTGGCGAGCCTCTTGCCAATTGAGTGCAAACGGCGAAGATTACTAATAATGGCTAAGCGATATTCCAAGTATCGTTGGCTCAAATGGCTACTGATTATAGCCATCATAGATATTTCTGCTTACCTATGGTGGGCTGGAAATAAAAAGGAACGTCGTTATGACAACATCATCCAAAATGCATCAATAGAGTTCAATGTAGAGTTTGCTCTTATAAAGGCTGTTATTTGGCAAGAAAGCCGATTCAACGAGAAAGCCATGGGCGAAGCTGGGGAGATTGGACTTATGCAATTGATGGAATTAGCCGCTTTTGAATGGGCAGACAAAAAAGCCATTGAAAACTTCGAGCACTCACATGTATTTGATCCAAATACAAATATTCTCGCCGGTACATATTATTTAAAAACTCGGATTGCCCGCTATTCGCATACTGATAACCCTCTACCGTTCGCATTAGCCGATTACAATGCCGGACGAGCAAACGTATTACGCTGGGCAAAAGACATGGCTCGAACCAATAGTGCAGATTTTCTCAAAAATATTGATTTTCCTGGTACTCGGAAATACATCAATCAAGTCTCCAAACAACGCGAAAAATATCGTTAAAATTCAAATATACTCGATGTTGGCCAACTATAACATTTAGGGTAATATCATCTCGTGCTTGTAGATTTTACAAAAATGAATGGAGCTGGAAACGATTTTATCTTAATCGACAATCGAAAAATTGGGCTCCAATTATCTCAAGAGCAAATACAAAATATTTGCGATCGCCAGCGTGGTGTGGGGGCTGACGGAATAATGCTACTACGAGAAGCCAAGGGTGAAGCAGATCTAGGTTGGGATTTTTTCAATAAAGACGGAAGCGAGGGAGAAATGTGCGGAAACGGTGCTCGATGCTTCGCAAGGTTTGCACAAAGCAAGCTCGATGGAAGAGAATCAGTATCCTTTGAAACTCTTGCTGGAATCATACAAGCCAGATTGCTAGGTGAAAATGCTATAATAAATCTAACTCCGCCAGTGGATTTGCGTATTAGTGACCACATTAAGACTTCGTCCGGTGAACTTGAAATCCATTCAGTAAACACAGGTGTGCCACATGCAGTTATATTTGTTGAAAATGCTGACAAATCCATAGTCTCAAAATTGGGCAAAGAAATTCGATACCACGACCATTACTCTCCGGCAGGCACCAATGTAAATTTTGTGCATTTAGCCGGCGAAAACTCAATCCATGTTCGTACTTACGAACGTGGAGTAGGCGAAACCCTCGCCTGCGGGACTGGAGTGACAGCATCCAGCCTTATAACAGCTAAACTATATGGATACTGTTCCCCTATCTCTGTTAGTGTCTTAGGAGGAGATATGTTGTCAGTAGACTTCGAAAAAGATGGAGATTCCTTCAAGAACATTAAATTAACAGGCCCAGCTGAATTTGTATTCAACGGTCAAATCGAAATTTAATTTCCCATTAAGCAAATTATAAAAGAAAAAAGGCCTCCTTAAAGGGAGGCCTTTTAATTATTTTCTATATCAATAAAGCTATATTTTTTTCTTAGCCTTAACGCTTTTCATCTCAAGACTAAATTCTGAAAAGTCAGCGACAGTACCATTGGCATCGACATTAAAAATTTGGAGCTCTAAATTATTTTCATCGATTAGACGAAAACCTACGCCCATCGTTTGAGAATTACCTTCTCCATCTTTGCTTGTCAGCTTCAAAAAAGGCATCTCATCTTTAGGCCCCCAAGAACCGGTGTTCTTTTTTCCGTCTTTGTTATAACCTGTTTGTTCGACTTCACCTGACTCGGGATTCACGGCAATTAAACTAAATGATTCGCTATTATTGCCCTTAAAGTGAGAAGCAATAACATGACCTTCAATAACCCATTTGAAAGATAGAGATACCTTGCTTCCATCGACATCACCTTCCCATGATTTAATTAACCATTCTGCTTGTGCTTCAGCAATTCTATCTGCAAGTGATGCCTGCGCTTGAACCTGCGGTGCGAAAGCACAGCCAAGCACAGCTAAAATAGAGAGTATTTTTTTCATATTTATTTTTTCTTTTATGCGTTTGTATGGATTTTTTAACCCGGAAAACAGAGCCTGTGCTTTCTATTTCTCTCAAACAAGTCAAAATGAACAGATTGTTCCATGGCTGCTTCAGCTTCTATTCTGTAACTAATACGCAAAAAAATCAGAGCCATCAGCCACTTATCGACTTCGCCCATTAGAACGAATGGCATCTAATTTATCTGCCATTTCCTTTACTAAATGCGGTTTATCTCCAGCCAAATTATTTTTCTCTTCAAGATCAGCATGTAAATCAAATAACATATAAGGTCTTTCAAAAGGTTTACCTCNGGGAGATTCACGACCTCCTGAACCGGTTCCAGCAATTAATTTCCATTTGCCGCTGCGCAAAGCAAACATACCACTGGCACTATGATTTATTACAGGTGCACGAGGCTGGTCCCAATCTCCACCTTTAAATAATGGCAGCCAACTATAACTATCTTCTGCCGTATTGTTCTTAAGTGTTACATCTACGATTTGACTACATGTTGCAAAAAGGTCCACATGTGCTGTGGTCTTTTTACAAGTCGATCCAGGCTTAATAACGTCAGGCCAACGAGCAAAGAAAGGCACCCTGTGCCCAGCCTCCCAGATATCTGCCTTTGTCCCTCGAAGAACACCATTCGCAGTATGGTTTTTCTCACTATAAAACTGAACTTTTGGATTACTAACATGATCACCTTCATTATTTTTTTCTTCTCTGTACATGAAGGATCCATTGTCACTCGTGAAAATCAAGAGCGTGTTTTTTTCTATACCTGAATCCTTAATAGTTTGCATAACTTGGCCAACTGTCCAGTCAACCTGCATTACAAAATCTCCGTATAAACCAAGTTTTGATTTACCTATAAAACGAGGATGAGGTTGAACCGGTTTGTGAGGTGCAGTCAAAGGAAAATAAAGAAAGAAAGGTCGACCGTTTTTTGCACTTTCTCGAATAACCCGATTTGCTTCCGATGTAAGATCGTCAAGGCAGTCATTTATTATTAATCCTGGCTGGCGTGGTCCACTACGTAAAAAACCAGGAAATCCAACAGATTGCTGATTCACATTTGGCAGCTCTACAATTTTATTATTTTTAATATAAATGTAAGGCGGAAAATCCAATGANGCAGGAATTATATATGAATAATCAAAACCATGCTGATTTGGACCATCATTTATTGGTTGATCATAAATGATTTCTCCTTCCCCATTTTTTTCAAAACCCAAACCTAAATGCCATTTACCAACAATACTCGTATTGTAACCTTTCGACTGCAACATACTGGCAACCGTTTCTCGCCCAGACTCTAATAACGGGGCNCCATAACCATTTATTACACCTCTTTTGAGTTTTGATCGCCAACAATATCGTCCAGTTAGTGTTGCATATCTTGTGGGAGTACAAACAGCTGAAGGTGAATGCGCGTCAATAAAAGTCATCCCTTGNCTAGACAAGAGATTTAGATTTGGCGTCGGTATTTTTGAACGCTTGTTCATTGCCTGCACATCTCCATATCCCATGTCATCAGCAAGAATAAAAACAATATTAGGTTTGTATGCCCAAGATCCTTGCCCAAACAAAATTAATAACAAAATGCACATCATTCGTTTATCGAAAGATGAATATAAAGAAGTAAACGACAAAGAGCTCATATCAACAAAAGTTTAAGTGTACTATTAACTTAGGCCAAGCTGGTGATTTTGGTAAATAGTTACCAAATTAAAAAAATAATTGGGTAATATTCCCAATAAATCAATTTAATTGCACGAAATTGATTTATTATAATTAATATAAATAACTGATATTCTGTTACTTATGGTTAATTGTTGTGATGGCATAAAACTTGCAATATTGTTTTTTTAGAAAGTGCGAGATATCTCGCCATAATTTAAGTAAACAAATCATATGAAAATCAAATCGTTATTGTTCATAGGTGCCATTGCTACTGCGTTTTTGGCGCCAGATTACGCTACGGCTAAACCAAAACCGAAGCCACAAAAACCGGATTTATCAGACAACAAGGAAGACGCTAAAGAAGGTAAAGAGAAACCCAAAATTGATCGCGAAAAAATTAAAGAACGCCTCAAGGCTGCTTTTGAAAAGCGCAAAAAAAACCACAAGGATGCCAAGCGCAAGGGGCAAAAANTCCTTCACAAAGGCCGCGCATTCGGAAAGCTGGTTCGCGATGACGATAAGGTCAAGGAACTGCGAGAATCCTTCAATGCGGCAGCAAAGGANCATCATAACAAAGTTAAAGATCTTCATAANCAACTCAAAGATGCTTCTGACGAAGACAAGGAAGGGTTGCGTGAACAAATGAAGAACCTTCGTAAGGATTGGTTTGAAAACATGAAAGGCAACCGAGAAGAAGTTCGAGAGCGCATCAAGGAAATCCGCGAGGAATTTAAAAATAAGCGTGACGAAGTTATCGATGCCAACAAAGAAGAAGGTGCTGAAGCAGGCGAATAACTTTAGATAATTTTAATTCATAACGGGCAACGTAATAACGTTGTCCGTTTTTTTATTCTTGTTACAAAAAATTATCTAAAGCGTATTCTTAATAAAAAACTAAATAATTTGGTGGCTAAACATGCCATCTCGTAACTTGGGTTCAAACCAAGTACTCTTCGGCGGCATTATTCCGCCTGCATCTGCAATATTCATCAAGTCTTCAATACTCGTAGGGAATAATGAAAAAGCACACGCAAATTCTCCACTTTCTACTTGTTTCTCCAATTCTTTAACACCTCGAATCCCTCCTACAAAAGCGATTCGTTTGCTAATGCGAGGGTCTTCAATACCAAAAATTGGATCTAAAATGTAATCTTGTAAAATACTAACATCCAGTTGCTTTATGGGATCACCAGAATCAATAACACTTGATTTAGGCCGCAATGTTTTCCATTGACCATTAATATAAAAGCCAATTTCGTGTTTACCTAATGGCTTAGATCGACCATTCAATTCGATTTCAAATTTTTGGCCAATTAATTTGAAGATTTCATCTATATTAAGACCATTTAAGTCTCTCACAACTCTGTTATAAGCAAGTATTTGCATTTGGTTGTGTGGAAAAATAACAGTTAAAAACAACCCNCTACTNCCCGAACCAGATCGGCTTTTATTTANTCGTGAGGCAGCTGCACTGCGATGATGCCCATCTGCAATATAAAGATTTGAAATGCCACTAAATTTTTTTTCAATAAAGGCAGCGTCCTCTTTGGAAGCAACCGTCCAAGACGTATGTTGAACACCATCAGAAGCTGTAAAATCAACATCCGGCTCGCGTTCAATGATACTACTAAAAAGATTATTTAGTTCCTTATCTGCTGAATAAGTCAAAAAAACAGGGCCAGTCTGCGCATCCAAAGCCTCAAGATGAGAAACTCTATCATTCTCTTTATCCGGCCGAGTAAATTCATGTTTTCGAATTGTATTATCATCGTACTCTGCACAACTTGCTAAAGCAACAAGACCTAGCTGTGAATGGCTTCCCATTATTTGCCTATAAAGATAGTAGTTTGCTTGTACATCTCTTTGGAGAGCTTTTTCAGCAATAAGGTGGTCTAAATTTTGTCGAGCTTTAGAGTAGACACTAGCGTCAGTAGTATCGATATTTTGCGGCAAATCAATTTCAGGGCGACTAACATGCAAAAAACTTAACGGACGCCCCTCAGCCATTTGCCTAGCCTCGGCTGTAGACATCACATCATACGGCAGTTCACAAATTTCAGGAGCCCGACTAGCATCAGGCATGAGAGCAGGGAAAGGCTTAATAGTTGCCACGTGCAAGAAACTACGGCAGCACCTAGCCTAGCGCGATTAAAAACTCAAAACAGAGAGTTCATTAATTATAGAATAGCTTTATTAAGTAAACTTTTAAGAAGGGATGCTAATGGACAAGCATGTCGGAAAGAGAGGACTTAAACTTTCGATGGCACAGTGCGAATAGTAATGCTGTAGGGATCAGAGAAAATGTTGAAGCGGCCATCTGAACCCCCTGAGGTGTGCGTTGACTTACGTCGTAGAGCTTGGCAAGAGCTAGAGGTAGTGTTTGATGACTATCAGTACTTAAAACCAGCATCGGAAGAAGATGCTCATGCCAAGCAAGTACAAAATGAATCATCCCATAGCTTAATATTGCAGGCCAAATCAATGATAGTAACATTAAGAAAACTCTAAACTCCGACGCACCACAGGTGCGGGCAACCTGAATGAATTCCGCAGGAATCTTCCTAAAAACTTGTGTGAAATAAATAACACCCAAACCAGTGATAACTCCTGGTAGAATAATGCCAAAAATAGAATCGTTTAAACCAAGAATATTCAACCACGAAAAAAGCGGCACAGCAAAGAGCTGTCTAGGAACCAAAATGAGAGCTAGAACAAACACGAAATATACGTTTTTGAATTTAAACTTGAGTCTAGCAAACGCGTATCCAGCCATGGCTGATAAAGCGACGGCACCNAAGGCTTGGCAAAATGATGAAACCATTGAGTTTGCAAACACGTCCCAAAAAGGAACCCATTTCCCCATAACGAGTTCATGAATATTAATAAAATTGAATTCATTTGGAAAAAAAGTGTCAGCAAGGCCTTTCCAGTATTCTAAATTAAGTGGCTTCATTGGCCAAATTCGCAAAGGCTGAAAAAATTCATGATTAGTCTTGAAAATACCGAATACCATCCACAAAAAAGGATACAATACAGCNAACAAGAATGGNGCTAGTAACAAAGTTGAAACGATACGCCGAAGAAAACCAGACTTCAATGAACCAAGATTATTCATACATATCTCCTTCGTAAAAATATAAAAGCATAAAGAGAAAACAACATTATAGGTAACAGACTAATGCTTATTGCTGCAGCCGATCCATACTCAAAAAAACGTGTTTTTTGAAANACATAAGAAATTGTTAGTAATCCAGCATCGGCAGTACCTCCAGAACCTCCAAGAAGAATAAATGCTCCAGAAAATAGTGAAAATCCATCGATAAATAAATATATGGAAACAAAAATCAAAACCGATCTTAGTTGAGGTAAGGTTACATAGACAAACTGATTCCAGCGACTGCTTGTCACTAACTTTGCCGCCTCATAATAAGTCTTTGGAATGCCTTCCATTCCAGCCATAATAAAAAATGTCATAAANCCAGTCCAACGCCAAACCGTTTGAAGCACCAATCCAAGAAGGATAAAATTCGGATCCTTGAGCCAATTAATAGGAGCTAGGCCAATAGGCAAAATGAAGAGTTGATTCAACAATCCTTCTCGACCATGAAATACCATAAGAAAAAGAGTCGCNAGTACCGAAGGAGGCGTTAAAGCGGGCAGTAGTAACCCGAAAGTTAAAANTGGTCGCAATCTTTGAAAAGTCGATTGCAGTAAATGAGCCAACCAAAGTGACAAAGGTACGATCAAAAAAGCCGAAGCAAAAGTGTATATAAAGCTATTACTAATGGACTTGAAATAGCGTTCATCGTTGGCCAANGCATAATAATTCTCCAAGCCCACAAACTCTTCAGCTCCAAGCCCATTAGATTCTAGGCTCATCTTCACTCCACCAAGCAATGGCAACAACCAAAAGAGACTTAGAAAAAAAAGAAACGGAAACAACAATATAAAAGGAGCCCAACCCACACCACCTGTGGCCTTAATAGAAGGCTGGGCTCTAGATTCCATCTTAATTTATTAAAATTAGAATCCAGGCTCTGCCGCCTCGAGCATAGTTTTCATTTTATCAACCACTTCAGCCGGCTTTAACTCACCGTATATGAGAGAATTNAAGAAAGTTTCCTGAAACAGNAAAATAGCCTTAGCTCTATTCGGGTGACCCACTACTTCAGGAACCTCANTTGAGAGTTTCACNAGTAANTCGCCAAATTTTTGATTACTGAAAAACTCATTAGGNTGCAATAAACGCTCGTCTTTCCATGCTGGCNGATATGCNGGGAAACTGTTGCCATCAAGAAAGCGACGCGCATTGGACTCTTTATTAGTGATAACAAACTTAATGAATTTCCACGATTCGTCTGGGCTCTTACTCTGCTTGTTAATCATCAAACCTTGACCAGCAAAAGTAGAAGTTCGACGACTAAGTTTTCCATTAGGCAACTTCCAAGCGGGTAAAGGCATTGCCCCCCACTTACCTTTCAAGTCCGGTGTAAACTGCTGAAGCATATCTAGACCATACCAGTCAGCNCCCACAACGGTAAGTACTTCACCAAATTGAACTGCACTATTAAAGAACAGAGGGTCAAAGATGGAAGCTCGTTCAGGCACCATTCCAACACCAGACTTTTTGAGATTTTGCAGCCAGGCAAGAACTTCAATGGCTGCTTCACGGTCTGGATAAACAGAACCGTCCTTACCAAAAAGGTCACTATCTCGTTGACGAAGCAGAATACCAAAGTAAGTAGGGTCAAGAGCAATCATTGCCTTGCCATGATCTTTAACAACCTTTTCACCAACCGACACAAGCTTATCCCATGTGCTCAGGCTAGTAGGATCAATATCTAACTCCTTCAAAAGGTCTGAACGATAGTACAGCACCATTGCACTCAATGATTGCGGGACACCGTAAGTCTTTCCTTTATAAGCAAAAAGATTCTGACGACTCTTTGCTATNTCTTTATCAAGCTTAGCTTTCTTGATTCGATTACCTAAATCTAAAAAAGGCACATCACCTGCCAAAAACGCCCCGAAAAGCACCTCATCGAGCTGTACCACGTCTGGAGGATTGATCCCTGTTTTAANAGAAACAGCCAATTTTTCAGGCATCTCGCGNAAGCCAAAAGCCTGAACCTTNGCCTCAAAGTTTTGATCNACCGAAGACTTGTACAGCTTGACCATATTTTCATAATAGAGCTGGTCCTGNAATGAACTAATCCAAATATCAAGTGGCTTGGCTTGTAANGAGCCTACAAAAACCAANCCCAAGATCATCAATCCCGAAAATGCATTATTGAGTTTCATAAGAAAATCGCGTTGACAAAAATCTACCGAAGTACCGATAGAGTCAATGCCATAGAATCCTCAATTCTTCTATNATTCAATGCCACAAAGATAAATATTGGGAAGAGCTAGTAAGCTAAGAGGTTTTTTTATCTATGATTTTGAAAATCTTTGCATAATGGTCCTTAAAAAATAGACATCATATTACGTNTTTATGCGTTATTAGCANAAACATACCGGTAAAAGTAAAATTTATGAGCAGCAACTTGAAAAATATGGCACTTGGGCTGGCTGTGGTCATCTTCGCTAATGTTAGCAACGCAAAAGAATTAAAGCTGGATGATTTATTCCCTAATAATCGATTGATTAATGTCAATATCACAATCTCTGATCAAGACTGGGATAAAATTCGATACCAAAGACGCACGCGCGAAAATGCGCTNCCNCCAAGCCGTAAATTTCAACCCCCGCCCTCTCCTTATTCTTATGTTAAAGCTGACGTAGTAATCGAAGATGTCTCTTTCAAAAATGTTGGAATTCGAAAAAAAGGTTTTCTTGGTTCTCAGGACACTGAACGCCCTTCACTAAAAGTGAAACTCGATTATTATGAAAAAAATCGTAACATTGATGGATTAAAAAACCTTACTTTTAACAACAACAGGCAAGACCAAAGCCTCATGAGCCAGTTCATGGGCTACCGAATTTGGGATGAAGCTGATTCTCCGGGTTCGCGGTGTGCATATGCCAAAATTACAGTTAATGGACGCAACCTTGGAGTATACTGTCATGTCGAAACCGTTCGTGAACCACTTTTAAAACGTGAATTTGGTAACGACAAAGGAACTCTATTCGAAGGTACAGTCGTTGATTTTTACCCAGAATGGGAAGGCAGCTTCGAAAGAAAAACGGGTGACAATAAAAAGGGACGTGAGCATATCGTTAAATTAATTAACGCTCTGCAAGGTGGAAGCGGAGAATCATTTTTTGGAGGTCCCTCCTCTGGAAGCGCATGGGTACCGACTAGCGCTAAATTCGACAAAGAATGGTTCAAACCGGAATTCGATGACCTTACATGGAAAAAGGGAATTAATGGTGCTGGTTATGAAACCGGACAGGGTTTTGAAAAACTAATATCTCCAAACTTTAATTTCTTGGAACAGATGCACAACAAGGCTCCCTCACTTTATATAAGATTTCCATTCGAACTAAAAAGCCTAGAGGCAATTCAAAACACAAAAAACCTATTGCTTCGCATGAAGTGTGACGACGGATTTGTCGCGTACATCAACGGACATGAGGTCGCTAGGTATAATTCTCCTCCAAACCCCCAATGGAACTCTATGGCTACTGGCAGCGGAGATGATGGATCTAATGCAACATTCGCTGCATTTAACATAAACAAACATCGCGATAAATTTCGAGTTGGCAAAAATCTACTGGCTATTCACGGTATGAATATCAGTCTTAGTAGTACTGATTTTCTGCAAGTTGCAGAACTTCAAACAAACGAACACGATTACCAATCCACCATCTGGGAATTAATTGATGAAGAGGCATTTTATAGATTCTGGGCGTTGGAAGGACTCCTCAGTTTTTGGGATGGCTACTCCGGAAACCGCAATAACTATTTCATTTACCTCAATCCAGTAACGAATAAATTCCACTTTATGCCATGGGGAGCAGACTGCCTTTTCGAAAAATTTAGTCGACTACGTGTGGATCGCCGCTCGCCACGCTCAGTTCGACTTCAGGGCCTAGTCGCAAGAAAATTATATCAAATCCCATCTGTTCGGAAAAAATACGCCTCAACCATGCAGAAACTTATGGCTAAACACTGGAACGAAGAAAAGCTCTTGGAGGAAACCAAGCGAATTGAGGACATGTTAACGCCGCATATTAGCGACTACCAGTGGCGTTCTGTTCGTTTTGATGCGATCCGAGAATTCATTCGAAACCGAAGGGAAGATGTAGAAATTGAAATTAATGGCAAAGATATGCCACTTTGGCCAAGATAAAGATTCTTCTAATTGGTTTTAATTGAATGCCCCATAGAATGGATTCCCCAAAGAAACACCAGTGCAAGTAATAATATAATTACAGCAGATACGAGAAAACGTTTAAGTCTTTGATCCATTAGTTCAACGCCTTACCCGAATTGGAATCAAACCAAATAACATTGTCCCAATCAATTGCCAGGATTTTTCCATTTATATTAGATTGATTATTACCTGTAGATCGCACAATCAATCTGTTAACAGTGGTACAAACGTGAAATAGAGACTCATGCCCTAATGTTTCTACTGTCTCCAACCTAGCCTTCAAGCCTACCCCGTTTTCGATCAGTTTTAAGTGTTCAGGTCGTACACCTAAAAAAATGTCAGAACCTTTAAATTTAGATACGTCTTTAACTACATGTTCAGGCAAATTAATAGTAGTTTCATCCCCTTCTTTAACTTGCTCAATAAAAATCATACCTCCCTCAACTTCCTGAATCTTACCCCNTATAAAATTCATTCCCGGTGTNCCTATAAAGTCTCCAACAAACTTATGTACAGGCCGTTGATACAAATCCATTGGGACACCAACCTGCATAACTTTACCGAGATTAAGAACACAGAGCCTTTGACCAAGAGTCATAGCCTCAGTCTGGTCGTGTGTTACAAAAATCATAGTCGTTCCAAGCCGATTATGCAGCTCAGCAATTTCAGTGCGCATCTCCGCACGCATGCGGGCATCAAGATTTGAGAGTGGTTCATCCAATAGAAATATCTTAGGTTTACATACCATTGCACGGCCCAGTGCAACCCGCTGACGTTGTCCACCTGATAGTTCAGAAGGGCGACGTCGCAGACAATCAGTCAAACCCAATAAATCCGCTGCATCGGCAACTCGGGACTGCATTTCCAACTTAGGAATTTTACGGAACTTCAGACTAAAAATTATATTCTGCTCAACGGTCAAATGTGGAAAGAGAGCGTAATTTTGAAATACCATCGCTACATCTCGATCCTGAGGCTTAATGTCATTAACCTCACGGTCTCCCAAAATAATCGAACCGTTTGACGGGTTTTCCAAACCAGCTATTAATCGAAGTAATGTTGACTTGCCGCAGCCAGACGGCCCAACCAAAGCCATTAATTCTCCATCTGGTATTTCCAGATCAATACCTTCCAACGCAATTACCTCACCGTTCCGATCAGTCTCAAAGACTTTGCAGAGGTTGTTGAGTCGTAAACTTGCCATAAACTAATTTTTTGAAGGAACAACTTTTTGCAAGGGAGGCAAAATCGTCAAGTCCTTCGCGATATATGCAACAATATTCCGTAAATCATTAAGTGANAAATCTGCNGTCGAGCTCTTCATAATCATACCATNTTTATCTTNNGGATGTCCTCCACGCTGGCCTTTTACATACTTCCTTANCTGATCCAAAAGAAACCAATCCTCCTGCACATTCAAAGGGGGCGAATTAATCTCTCNTTTCCCTTCAGCNTNTGAACCGTGNCAAGAAGCACATCGATTAANATAAAGAATCTTCCCAAGATCAANATTACCTTGAATTACCCTAATAAAAGGTTTGGGTTCCTNCTTAGAAAAGTAATCAGCTAAAGCCACAATTTCGTAATCTTTTTTAATCTTATTCATTGCAACCCACATTAACTGTTCGGATCGATTATTCGGATTCTTACCTCTATACCCTAATTGGAATTTTTTTAACTGATTNTGTAAATACCAATTAGGAAAACCATTTAATACCGGCCCACGCTGCATCTCCTTCGTACTATGACAAACTAAACAAGCATTTAACGTTTTTTGGTCCAAATTATCAATAGGAGAAGAAACAGATCTATAATAACCGACCGATGGGGAACTATTTGGGACACAACCCTGACTAGNCAANCCCACCAATACGAACACAAAAAAAATCATGCACCAATGCCACAACATCTCGTGCTGAGAATCTACATTGCTCAACTCGCAACCGCGAGCCGGCAAATCTCGCACAGAAATATCATTTTCAATATGATGCCCTCTAGTGAATTCACGGCAAACCTCAATGGGAGCACTAGCAGTTGGTGCATTAGCAATTGGCTTCGCTCCTGTTTTCGCCGCAATCGCGCTAAAACCTGAGTATGGTGGATTTGGACCAGCTTCCATCGGATTATACCGTGTTTTATTTGCTTTGCCATTGTTGTGGTTAGTACTTTGGGTATCCCCACCTAAATCCCACTCTTCAACCAAACGTCAAAAACGCCCAATAAGACTTATGGCTTTAGCTGGTTTTTTCTTCGCCATCGATCTGGTTTCATGGCATTGGTCGATCAAATATACCACGGTTGCCAATGCAACACTGCTAGCCAACTTCGCACCATTTTGGGTAACGCTTTGGGCAAGACATCTATTTAGCGAAAAAATAAATACCCGCTTTTATATGGCACTTAGCCTAGCATTAATTGGAGCCGGAATTCTAATGGGCACCAGTTTCGAACTTAAGCCAAAACAAATTTTAGGAGACGCACTGTCGCTAATCACAGCTATTTCATATGGCTCATACATGTTAACTGTAAAAAAACTTCGAGAAACATGTTCTCCACAAGAAATCATGGCATGGAGCGGATTATTCGCTGTTCCGTTAATGTTTATAATGGCAATGATCAGCGGAGAAACGATGATATCACCACAGTTCAATGGATGGATTATACTAATTTGCCTAGCGTTAATCAGTCATTTTTCCGGTCAAGGATTAATCGCATATGCCTTTGGTCATCTTCCTGCTTCTTTAACTTCACTTAATTTACTACTGCAACCGGTATTTGCAGCTGCACTTGGCTGGATCTTTCTGAGCCAAGCAATGGTTGGCAAACAAATGGCTGGAGCAATTATAGTGTTGGGTGCATTGGCGATTGCTAATTGGCCTGTAAAAGGTAAATAATTTTTCGCCACTGTGATAAGCGTAGCACCCTGTTTAAGGATGGACTCATTTCCTAACGATATTAAAGATGCCGGTATACCTCTGGATGCTCCAGCTCGCAGACGCCTACCAATCCTTTTACGCCGCTCCTGGTATGGCTTGAATCAGGCTTTTCGTCGCCGAATCTCTAAGATGAATCTAACGCCAGACCAATTTACAGTCATTCGGACACTTCTCGAAGCCGCCCCCGAGGGGTTGACTCAAAAAGCACTTGCGGATGCAATAAGCAGCGACCCTAATACTATAGCATCTTTACTAGAAAGAATGGAGAGTAATGGCTTAGTCAAACGCCGACCACATGAAAAAGATCGGCGCGCAAACCGAGTAGAACTCATGCCGAAAGCCAAGAGTAAATATGAAGCTATTAGGCAAGAGGCAATCGAATTACAAGGCCACGTGCTCGAACAGCTACCTAAAAGCGATCGGGAAAAATTTCTTTCTCAACTCGAAATCATCGCGGAAGCATGCAAAAATATTTCTAATAATAGACGCTAACTTAGCTGAAAAAATCTATACCCAAAACATTTCCAAAATTATTCGACAAAAAAANTTCTAGTCCGAAATACTCCATACAATTACTAGAATTTGACAAATTCTGAAGCTTGACACAATTGAGACTCCGTCTCATCTTTTCCGTCCGCACTTGCGGACTGGTATGAAATCTTTTTTAAAATTATCTCTTGGTCTCAGCATTTTGCTTTGTGTTTATACTTCTGCCGCCGAAATAAACGTTTACTCACATCGCCACTACGATTCAGACGCCATTCTCTTTAAGCAGTTCACTAAAAAAACCGATATCCAAGTAAATGTGGTTAAAGGGAGTGCCGATCAATTGATACAACGCCTAATCACTGAAGGTAAAAATTCACCTGCAGACGTGCTTCTTACGGTTGATGCGGGACGATTGCATAGGGCCAAAGCCGCAGGAGTCCTTCAGCCAATTAAGTCCAAAATACTTCTTGGCAATGTTCCAAATTCTATGCGTGATCCAGAAGGACACTGGTACGGAATGACAGTAAGATCACGAGTAATCGTTTATTCAAAGGATCGAGTTAAACCCAGCGAGCTATCCACTTATGAAGATCTAGCTAAAGCTAAATGGAAAGGCCGAGTTGTTGCCAGATCATCCAGTAATATTTACAACCAATCACTACTCGCTTCTATAATAGCTGCACACGGTAAAGATAAAGCCCTCGCTTGGGCTAAGGCAGTTCGCAAGAACATGGCTCGTGCTCCCCGTGGCAGTGATCGAGATCAAGCTCGTGCTGTTGCCGCTGGTCTTGCCGATGTAGCAATCATGAATACTTATTACCTTGGGATTCTGGCAAATTCTTCTGTTGCAGCTGATCGCGATGTAGCCGGTAAAGTTGGTGTTTTTTTCCCAAATCAAGAAGATCGCGGTGCACATATTAATGTTAGCGGTGGAGGAGTTACAGCCAGTGCAAAAAACAAAAAAGAAGCAATTCAATTTCTGGAATTCCTCACAAGTGCCAAGTCACAGGAAACATTTGGAAACGTAAACTACGAGTACCCAGTGAAAATCAATAAAAACCAATCTGAATTGTTAAAAAGCTGGGGTAAATTCAAGGCAGATAACGTTAATCTCTCTATTCTGGGCGCTAACAATTCTGAAGCAGTGAAGCTGTTCGATCTTGCCGGTTGGGAGTAAACTGCCAACGGATTGGCTGCATATGTAATTAACATTGCGCAAAACTGCTTGCGCCGCATAAAGCATGAGTTTCATTTTAAACTCAATGCTTGGACATTTTCTGCATTGGTTTTAGGTCTACTTTTATTTCTGCCCATGGCAGAAGTTTTGTGGCATTTAACTATGCCAGCAGAAAGCTGGCAGCACCTGCGCGACACCGTTCTTGGACAATACATAAAGGGGTCTCTAATCCTCGTATTTGGAACAGCTATACTATCTGTTATTCTGGGCGTTTCGTCCGCATGGCTAGTCGCGTGCTGCGAATTCCCTGGCCGTAAAATTTTTGAGTGGGCACTGATACTACCACTTGCAATTCCAACCTACATAGCTGCCTATGCCTATTTCGATCTACTTGATAAACTGAATCCGTTATTAATCTGGATAAGGCTAAATGTAAGCACGGAAGCTATGACCTTGATGAGCGACACAATTGTATATCCTGTAACAATTATTGTGCTAACTTCTGTATTATATCCATATGTCTATCTTGTGACACGTGCTGCATTCACACGGCAAAGCAATCAATGTATAGAAGCAGCACGAACTCTTGGCCACGGACCTCATTCCACGTTTTGGCGCATCGCACTTCCCTTAGCCAGACCAGCTATAGTCGGAGGAGTCTCTCTTGTTATTATGGAAACACTGAATGACTACGGCGCTGTAAAACACTTTAACATTCCAACATTTACTACTGGAATTTTTCGCACATGGCTTGCGATAGGTGATCTACCAGGTGCACTACGCCTAGCTGCCTGCCTAATGCTATTAATTCTATTTTTGCTTATATTAGAAAAATGGCTTCGATCTGGAGCCAAGTTTCATAAGAACAGCCAATCTGATCGGCCTTTTAAGCGCTATAAACTTGATAAAATAAAATCTTTTTTGGCAATCANCTGCTGCCTATTTCCACTTATAATAGGTTTTGTATTACCCCTTTCTCGCTTNGTCTACTGGGCAAGTCAGACTATAGAAAATGTTTTTGATTCAACATTTCTAACGCTTACTTCTAACAGTATTGCAATTGCTGCTACTGCAAGCTTAATAACAGTGCTGCTTGCGATTTTTTTAACTTTTACCAGCCGTTATTTTGGAAGCCTAATAATCAACGCTACAAATCGATTAGCGATCCTTGGTTATGCTGTCCCCGGAGCAGTAATCGCTATTGGAATCCTGATTTTAGCCAAACAAGTGAACATATCAACTGGCTGGATCATGACAGGATCACTCTCAATGCTCGTATTGGCTTATGTAGTCCGGTTTCTTGCAGTAGCATGGCAACCAATCGATTCAGGTATGGAACGCAATTGTGAGCAAATCAACAACGCATCACGGTCACTTGGATCCACAGCAATACAATCATTAACTCAGATAAATATACCACTTTTGCGTAATGGTTTAGTAGCAGCTGGACTGTTTGTTTTTGTAGACACAATGAAAGAATTACCTCTGACATTAATACTTCGACCTTTTAATTTTGAAACTCTCTCAACAAAAACATTCGACCTATCACAACAAGCACAAATCCCTGAATCCTCTATCCCAGCACTTTGCATCATTCTAGTCAGTCTTTTGCCTCTGATATGGTTAAACCGTCAAATACGTAATAATGAAAAATGAACGCGCTTACCCTTCAAAACGTTACAAAGTCCTATAACTCAAAAGAAACACCTGCTGTAAATAATATCAGTTTCGATTGTCACAGCAGTGAAGTCGTTGCTCTAATTGGAAGTAGCGGAAGTGGCAAAACAACACTTCTTCGCATCATAGCTGGACTTGAGGCCCCAGACTATGGAGAGGTAATTCTTAATGATAATATTCTAAATAGCCGGACCGTATTTGTTACACCAGAGAAACGAGATTGTGGTCTTGTTTTTCAAGACTACGCTCTCTTNCCCAATAAAACCGTCCAGCAAAACATAACATTTGGAAAAGGAGCAATGGATAATTCTACTTGGGTAAATGAATTGATTGATATGACTGGCATTACAGAATTAAAACAACGATTTCCTCATGAGCTTTCCGGCGGTCAGCAACAACGTGTNGCACTAGTACGCGCTTTAGCAACACGCCCTTCACTTCTACTTCTTGACGAACCACTAAGCCACCTCGACCCAGAACTAAAGGAGTCTGTAAGAACCGAATTACTAAAACTATTTAATACAACAAAAACAACAGTAGTTTTTGTTTCGCATGATATAGCAGATGCAACAGCAATGGCTGATCGTCTGGTCGTTATTAACAAAGGTGAAGCTGAACAAATTGGAACAGCAAATGAAATTTACAGAAATCCGAAGAATAAAAATGTTGCCCGATTATTTGGNAAAACGATCTTTATACCAATCGAACTGATACCTGATGCTCCATATTCGTTTACTGAAAAAGAGAGTCATCAAAAAATTATTCCTGTTAGACCTCACCAATGGGAAGTCATTAATAATTCCACAAAAGGTTCCCCAACATTTAATGGAAAAGTAAAATCAGTCACAAATCAAGGCACACATAAGGAAGTTGCATTCGAAACTAATCAACTGAACTTTACACTTCATCTCCCTAATAACCAATCTGTCCAAGCTGGCGAAAAACTATCAATAGCATANAACGCCGAACTTTGATTCNCTAAAATGNAGCTGATCGAGGCGAGCGTGGAAAAGGAATCACATCACGCACATTTGCCATGCCAGTGGCGTATATCAGAGTTCGCTCAAAACCAAGCCCGAAACCAGCATGAGGAACTGTGCCATATTTTCTTAAATCACGATACCACCAGTAATCAGATTTGTTTAAATTCAACTCATCGAGACGCTCATCAAGCACATCGAGACGCTCCTCTCGTTGAGAACCACCAATAATTTCACCAATNCCAGGAGCCAGCACATCCATCGCTGCAACAGTTTTTCCGTCGTCATTCATTCGCATATAAAATGCTTTTATATCCTTGGGATAATTGACAAGAACAACCGGACGCCCTACATGCTCCTCTGTCAGCCATCGCTCATGCTCGCTCTGTAAGTCCATTCCCCATTTCACCGGAAACTCAAATCTGTGACCATCGGCAACTGCCTTCTCAAGCTTTATAATTGCATCAGTGTAATTCATGCGCTCAAAGCTTGCTTCAACAAATTTTTCTAAACGATCGATACAATTCTTATCTACACGTTGCTGAAAAAAAGCCATGTCGTCTTCGCGCTCATTAAGTAATGAACGAAAAATTTCCTTCAAGAAATCCTCTGCAAGATCAGCATCATCTGAAAGGTCAGCAAATGCAATTTCTGGTTCAATCATCCAAAACTCAGCAAGGTGTCTTGAAGTGTTAGAATTCTCTGCGCGAAAAGTGGGACCAAATGTATAAACCTTGCTTAAAGCCAAACAATAGCTTTCAACATTAAGTTGGCCCGAAACTGTAAGGTTAGTCTCTTTCCCAAAAAAGTCCTTCGAAAAATCTATCGCCCCTGTTTCTGTTCGAGGCAAATTTTCCATATCCAGCGCACTAACTCTAAACATCTCACCAGCTCCCTCACAATCACTTCCTGTGATAATAGGAGTGTGCACCCAATAAAATCCATTTTCATGAAAATAACGATGAATAGCATTTGCAACACAATGTCGAACACGAGCCATAGCAGAAAAGACATTAGTGCGAACTCGTAAATGAGCCTGGTCGCGCAAATATTCAAAAGTATGCCTTTTAGCNGGCATAGGATATGTTTCTGGATCATCCACCATCCCAACCAACTCAATACGCGAAGCCAATAATTCAACACTTTGGCCCTTNCCTTCCGATGCCACAACTTCACCTTCAGCAATAAACGAACAGCCGGTGGTTAAATTCTGAACTTCGCTCTCATAATTATCCAACTCACCAGGCACCACAACCTGCGCACTGTCAAAACATGAGCCNTCATGTAGTTGTAAAAATGAAAGGCCGGCCTTGGAATCACGTCGGGTACGCACCCAGCCCTGCAAGCGCACACGGNCGCCNAATGAAACACCATCTTTCATTATTAATTGATTAACGAACACCAGTCGGAAATCTTCGCTCATGCGCAAGATACTAAGCGAGTAAAGGGATAGAGTCCAAAGTAAGTTGCATAAAGCTCTCGAACTATTAAGTAAAAANAGACGTTAAACATTTTTGAGAGATTAGCTGTAAAAAGTTGATCGAAGCCGAATTCTTGCCAAACTCTCTCTTGAAAATTGAAAATCTTAACTAAAGTATTGTGTTTCTCACTTATACTCTTCGCTGAAGCGCTTATTCACGCTAAGCCAGAAGTATTAGATTACTTTCTAAAAAGTCATTGTTTTGATTGTCATGATAATGAGATCCAGAAAGGAAAACTCAACCTAGAATCACTCTCTTTCCAACTTGATAACCAAAAAACATTTAAGAATTGGGTCCTAATTCACGACAAAGTTCAAACAGGCGAAATGCCCCCCAAGAAAAAACTTCATCCGAATCCAGAAGAATCATTAATCTTCCTAGAAAGACTTGCAAAAGCACTTACNCAAGCAGATCGATCTCGAGTAATCCAAAACGGNCGATCCACCTTACGCCGGCTTAATCGCTTCGAATTTGAAAATTCACTCCGCGATCGNCTATCCTCACCTTGGCTCCTAGTAGCCGATATGCTACCAGAGGATGGTACAGCATTTTTGTTCAACAAAGTTGGTGAACGACTAGATTTTTCACATGTACAAATCTCAAAGTTTTATGAAGTTGCTGAATATTCTATTAGAGGAGCACTTCAAACGGTTGCTCATAGGCGAAATAAACAAAAATTTTATGCCAGAGAAGAGGGNCATATGATTAGCGCTCTTCGTTGGAAGCCAAATATTCAAACAGCCGCTACTCGTGCATCAATTCCACTGCTAGGTACGACACCTCAGCCAGAAATCATTCGAGGAAATCAGCCAATGACTGTTGGCTCCTCCAATCCAGAAATTCGAGAAAAGGAAGCTGTTGGCTTCGTTTCTGGAACATATACAGCTACGACGAAATATGACTTCACACGGGTACGCGTACCAATTGATGGACGCTACAAGATTCGCATGAAGACATACACTTTTCTAGCCGGACCAAACGGTGCTAGTGGGGGTAAAGACCACGGCTTAACAGGCGGTAATAAGGCTTGGTGGAGACCGAATCGCACAGTTGCTTTTACCGGCACACGCAGTGAACCAATCACCCTATACTCTGTATCCCGCAATGGTGATAGTAGATGGCTCGCAACTTATGATTCATTTCCAGAACCACAAATCTCGGAATGCGAAGTTGTTTTGAAAAAAAATGAGATTATCAGGCCAGATGCTACACGTTTGATCCGTACAAGACCTGGGTGGAGCGGCAATGCCAACGCAACAAGAAAGGGAGTGCCAGGTTTTGCATTAAACTGGCTAGAAATCGAAGGTCCATTATACGACGAATGGCCACCAGCAAGCTTTAAGGCAGTAGCGGGTAAGACGCCATTTAAATTGAAAGGCGGCCAAGTTAAACTTATACCCAATAACGAAGAAAAAACGGCACGAGAATTACTGTTCACATTCATGAAAAGAATGTATCGACGACCAATAAATGACTCAGAAATAAATAACTATCTATCAATTTATAATAAAAGCCGAAAACTCGGACAGGATTTTACTGACTCGATTATAGCTGCATTCTCAACAGTTTTATGCTCACCCGATTTTATGTTTATTGATACAAATTCTGGAACTCTTAAACATAAAGCANTGGCATCNCGCCTATCGTTTTTTCTTTGGAATAGCCCACCAGATAAGACCCTTATTGAGTTAAAACAATTAAANGATCCGAAAATTTTGCATAAACAAACAAATCGCCTGCTCGACAATGCTAAATCGNTACGTTTTGTGAATTCATTTCTAGATTACTGGCTGNATTTAAGANACATACTTGCAAACGCACCGGATGCGATTCTTTATCCAGAATACTATCTGGACGACGAACTTACTGAAGCGTCCGTGTTCGAGACGCGTGCTTTTTTTACCGAGTTAATAAAAAAAGACCTACCCGCAAGAAATTTAGTTGACTCGGACTTCACATTTGTAAATGAGCGCTTGGCAAAATTATACAAATTTAAACCGTTCGAAGGAACCAAGTTACGAAGGGTAGAACTTCCAAAGGGNTCACCTCGAGGNGGGCTTATTACACAAGCAAGTGTTTTAAGAGTAACNGCCAATGGNACTACCACTTCTCCCGTANTGCGAGGNGCCTGGATAATGGAAAGAATAATGGGAATNCACATTCCACCACCTCCNTCGGGAATNGAGGCAATTACACCTGACACGCGTGGTGCAACTACAATTCGTGAACAACTAGATAANCACAGGAACNCAGAATCCTGTGGAGGATGCCATAAAAAATTTGACCCTATGGGTTTTGCACTAGAAAGCTTTGATGTAGCAGGAGGNTGGCGNNACCGNTATCGATCTCTAGGTAAAACAGGTGATCGCNTTAAAGGAATTGGNAAAAATGGNCACTCCTTCAAATTTCGACTTGGNAAACATATCGATCCTGCAGGGGAATTAAATAACGGNCAAAGATTNGATAATATNTTAGATTTAAAANAGTTGCTACTCAAAGACGAAAGAGCAATNGCTCAAAACCTTCTTCACCGACTAATAGTTTACGCTACTGGGGCACCAATAACTTTTNGAGANCGTTCAATTGTAGAGTCAATTCTAGACCAATGTGAGGATACTAATTATGGGGTTCGGTCCCTTATTCATGCCCTCATACAAAGTAAACTTTTTTTAAATAAATAAAAATTTCATCCGCATTGCATCCGATGGCAAAGTCGTTAATATCGTTNAAAGCCCCATGAAAGCACCGCACATAGCNNACANNCGNACAATNAACCGTCGCNCATTTCTGCGAGGANCAGGTGTAGCNATGTCATTGCCAATTTTAGAATCAATGACACCAGTGTTCGCTNGGGCTAAAGAACNGGNCCCTCCACAGCGCATGTTGGCNGTCTGTAATAATCTNGGCCTTCTGCCTGAAAAGTTCTTCCCAACTGAANGTGGGACCAATTTTACACTCTCTCCATATTTGAAAGAACTTAAAGACCACCGTAAAGATTTCACAATCTTGAGCGGCGTATCACACCCTGGTGTGGACGGATCTCACTCTTCAGATGTCTCATTCCTAACCTGTGCCCCCCACCCCGGAGGCGGAGGTTTTCGCAACTCCATTTCACTCGATCAATTTATTGCTGGAAAAATTGGTCACAAGACAAGATTCCCATCACTTACTTTAGGCGTAAACGCAAGTGTTGGTCGACGCAGCCTGTCATGGACAGATGCAGGAGTATTGATTCCTTGCGAAAACCGAGCCTCCTCTATCTATAGAAAATTATTCTTACAAGGATCTAAAGAGGACATCGAACGACAAATAAGTAAACTCAAATTGGGTGAAAGTATTATGGATACACTTACTCAAGAGTCGAAATCATTAACACGTCAACTCAGCACACTCGATCGTAATCGACTTGATCAATACACCACCGCAGTTCGTGAAGCTGAAAAACGTCTAGTTATGGCACGGGCCTGGGAGCACAAGGCAAAGCCAACTGCTTCAATTGGAATACCATCTGATCCCTCCAATCGTAATGCCTTCATGCAAATGAACCAACTAATGTATCAAATGATCAAGTTGGCATTTCAAACCGATTCTACTCGTAGTATTACACTTCTGCTTGATGGCAACAATTCGCCCGCGATAAAAGTTGAAGGAACAAAGATCACAGATGGTTATCACAACCTTTCTCATCATGGTATGAATCCAGATAAGCTTGAACAACTTAATGCTATAGACCGTTCTCAAATGAAACTTTTTAGCGAATTAATCCAGGATTTAAAAAGCATCAATGAGGGTGAAAGTAACCTTTTAAACAATTCTATNCTGATTTATGGCAGCAATTTTGGTGATGCTAATAAACACACAACAACCAACATGCCTATACTCGTTGCAGGGGGAAGATTAAAGCACGGACAACATTTAGCATTTGACCGAACTAATAACTACCCCCTGCCAAACCTCTTCGTTAGCGCGTTGCAAAGTATGGGAATTGAAACAGATAAGTTCGCAACGAGCACTGGAACAATGCAGGGACTAAAGATCACCTAACCAATAGCGATTTCCTCTATAAGGGAAATAAGAATATGAGCATTACCAAACAAAAAAAATATGCTTTTACGCTAATTGAATTACTTGTGGTAATCGCAATTATTGCAATCCTTGCTGGCTTGCTCCTGCCAGCTTTGGCTAAAGCAAAAGGTAAGGCGACAGGTATTAGTTGCATGAACAATCTTCGACAGATGAGTTTTTCTTGGACGATGTATGCGGATGACAATGACGACAAGCTAGTCCCCAATGCGGTATACCCTAATCGCCAAAACTCTTGGGTTCAAGGCTGGCTCAACTATGCTCAGTCAGTCCCTGACAATACAAATACCGTGTATCTAATGCAAAGTCACCTATGGCCGTATCATAAAAGCCTTGGGATCTGGAAATGCCCCGCAGACAAGAGTACCTCTCGCCATGGAGGCAAGGAGCTGCCAAGAGTTCGAAGCATATCCATGAACGGATTTCTAAATTCACCAACCATTTACAATTGGCAAACAGGCTTTCAAACTATGCGCAAGCTCTCTGATGCTGCAGGGAAACCATTAAGTGATTTGTATGTTGTGCTAGATCAGCGCGAAGACCGAATAAACAATGGATATTTCGCCGTTGATATGAACGGGTATAACCCCAGAAAACCAACAGCAACACGCTGGGTTGATTATCCCGCTAGTTATCACAACAATGCGGGAGGCGTTACTCTTGCAGATGGTCATGCAGTAATAAAAAAATGGGTAGATGCACGGACATCAGTTCCAATTCGTAAGGGCGTCAACATACCAATCTTCGTCCCCTCACCTAAAAATGCTGATATACTTTGGCTACAAGAACGTTCTGCTCCCCCAAAACGTGGCCGACGTTGACCCTTAAAACATACGCAAATCAAGCTCGTTTCCTTAAGGCAACTGTGGCTCAATTAGCGCTGTAACCTTTCCATAATGTGAGATTGCTTTCTTTTCTTTTACTATCGATTTCAAGCTTTGTAGCTTTTGCAGCGGAGCATTCGATCAGTCTAGTCAAAGACGACGTTGTTGTATTTCTCGGCGGCACAGACATGGTGCGCTCACAGCGTAGCGGCCATTTAGAGACTCTTCTAACTTGGCATTCTCAAAAGGAAACGCCGAAATTTCGCGATATGTCGTGGGAAGCAGACACTGTATTCGCACTTGGCACCGAAACCGAACGCTGGCGCAGTGGGGGCTTCCGAGGAATCAAGGGACTCGGCAATTTGGAAACCCAACTTAATAATATAAAGGCTACAAAGGTCATAGTTCAACTTGGCAAAAATGAATCATTTGCTGGCATTAATGGCGTTAAATCGTTCACCCAAGCTTGTGATAAGTTATTTAGCCGACTCCGAGAAGAAGGTCGAAAATTGATTGTTATTTCACCAACAAAATTTGAGCGACCAACAAACTCACTTTACCCCGACCTTAGAGTTCGAAATACCGACTTGTCGCATTACGTAAAAGAACTTCAAAAAGCTGCATCACATCACGATGCAATATTTGTTGATTTATTCAATGATAACGAAGAGATGTTCACAACAAACGGTCTACATATATCCCCTGATAACCAAGCAAAGTTTGCGTTACAAATTGCAGCATCACTTGGCATCGATCGACCTAACGGATTTGAGGGATTAAATGATTTATTAGCATCGGTTCGGGAGAAACATCGGCTTTGGTTTGACTACTGGCGTCCAGCTAATTGGAAATGCCTTTTTGGTGACGACAATCGTCGTGTATTTAGCATTGGTAATCAAAAAAATATTCCTAGTATACGGGATGAACGCGATCAGATTCCACATCTTATCGATGCAGCTGAAAAAAATATTACTGACGTTGCCAAAGGCTTGGCTAAGCCCAAGAAAGCCCGTCAAATCTCACTACCTCCACCAACCCCAGCACTTTCCCCAGAAGATGAAATGAAAGAATTTCAGCCTGCCGAAGGTTTCGAGGTAAACCTTTTCGCCTCGGAAAAGCTCGGAGTCGAAAACCCCCTGACAATGCGCTGGGATTCAAAGGGGAGGATGTATGTTGCTTGCACTTGGACATACCCGCATCTTAAACCAGGTGAAATACCTAACGACAAAATAATCCTACTAACCGACACAAANGGNGATGGTAAAGCAGACAAGTCTACTGTTTTTGCTGATNGACTAAATATTCCCACCGGTTTGGAAACGGCCAATGGTGGAGTATATGTAGGTCAGGCGACCGACCTTCTTTTTCTTCGAGATCTAGACGAGGATGGTGTAGCAGATGAACGCAAAGTGATCTTAAGCGGNTTCGGAACAGGCGATTCACATCAAGCAATGAACTCATTTACATGGAGTCCGGACGGTGAGCTGTTCTTTTGTCAAGGCGACGGTATCGAATCACGCGTTGAAACGCCTTGGGGCATATCTTCTCTTTATCAAGCTGGAGTGTATCGACTTCGTCCAAGCCGACTTGAATTACATGGCCTTCTGGATGATTTCATGGGACCNGGCAACCCATGGGGTGTGGTATTTGACAACTGGGGTCAGTCACTTGTAGTTGATGGGGCTGGAGGTATCTCATATCTGACACCTGCTTCTATACCAGCCAAACGTCGGTTGCGACTTGATCGAATCGGTAATCCTGGAGGCTATTGCGGAGTGGAGATGATAAATGGACGCAACATGCCAAAATCAATGCGCGGCCATTTCGTAATCAACGATTTCAAGTCTAACACTGTTAAGCGATTTTCACTACAACCGAACGGATCTGGTTTTAAGCTAGACTGGAAAGATGCGATACTAAAATCCAATCATCGAAAATTTCGCCCTGTAGACATACGCATGGGGCCGGACGGCGGCATTTACATCGCAGACTTTTACAACAATGTAATCTGCCATCAAGATGATTACTTTCGAGATCCAACTAGAGATCTTCACCACGGAAGAATCTGGCGTGTCACATACAAAAATAATCCAATCCTACCTAAACCTACATTTTCTAAGGCTTCTTCTAGTCAGCTGCTCAACATGCTGAAGGCACCTGAACGCTGGACACGTCAACAGGCAAAATTTGAACTAATTAAACGTAAAGGCATAGAAATCCAAAAAATAGCAGAAAATTGGGTTAGCCAAATAAATAAAGATGATCCAAACTACGATAGAAACCTATTTGAAGCATTAGCGCTTTGCGCAATTGCTGAAGCTCCTAGCCAAAAATTAATAAAGCAGGTTATAAATCTNAAAAACCATAAGGCCCGAGCCTTTGCAACAAGGATTTTGGGGCGTTGGCAGGATCGATTACCAAATGTAAACAAACTACTAGCNCAAGCAGCAAACGACCCTCATCCNCTAGTTCGACTAGAAGCAATTCTCNCCTGTGGTCAAATCCCACAGGCTAAAGTAATTCAATTTGCNGCACAGGCAGTAACAAGACATTCTAAAGACAAGTGGATTGATTATGCNTTCACCCAAGCGGTACGACATCAAGAATCAAACTGGATGGATGGCATTATCGACGGCACCTTAGATTTTAAAGATGATACTAGTTCAATGCTTGCAGTACTGGAAAAAGGTGGCTCTAAAAAAATTCTGTCTCAATTATTAAATTTGGCTAAATCTAACAGCATCAATGATGACGGTTTACCTGGAATCTTTCGCGGTATCGCCTCCCTCGGGGGCCCGAGTGAAATAAAAAGAATTTTTGAACCGTCTTTCCATTCATCGCCAGCAAGCCAGGCCGCAGCATGGGCAGCTCTAATCAATTCTGAATCGAATAAAAAACCAGAGGGTGACATAGATTTAATTTTACAAGCAGCACTTACTCAGCCGAAGGACTCTATGCGTGTGCAATCACTTGAACTGATAGCAAAGTGGAAAATTTCAGGGCTAAAAGACTCAATATCAGCTCTGGCTTTCAACCAAACAGCAAGTGATGTAACACGATTGGCAGCAATTCGAGCTTTAGGAAAGCTAGAAGGTGTGGATACAAAAAAATTGATCCACATAGTCAATAACAAAGAATCAAAAATACTACAGTTAGCTGGGCTTGAAAGTATTTCCAGACTGAATCTATCAGAAGCTGCAAAACTAGGCGCGGATATGATTACCAAAGGAAATTCAGACGACGAATTGTTGTATATCTTTTTGAATCGAGAATCTGGAAGCAAAGCGTTGATGAAAGCGCTAGGCAAAAGCAATCTCAACAAAACTTCAGCGGCTAAAATACTGGCCAAACTACAATCTATCGGTTGCAGTGATACCAATCTGATGAGTTATTTGAGTAAAGTAGCTGAAATAAAAAACACCGTACCAACTTATTCANTGGAATATATTTCTGATTTGGCTAANGCATCTTCCAAGGGNAATGCTAGNAACGGGAAATTAATATTCTCCACTGCAGGATGTGTTGCCTGTCATCAAATTGAATCCTCAAATAATAACGGCATTCCCTTCATCGGACCAGANTTAGAAACAATCGGAAACACACTCAGCCCTGAGCGAATCATTGAAGAAGTGATATGGCCTAGCCGACACGTCAAAGAGGGATACAATCTATTGCAGGTTACCACTAATGATGGTGATGTCTATCAAGGCTATGAACAACGNACAAGGGAGAAAAACGTCATTCTTAGGCCACTATCTCAAGCAAGAANAATCACAATNCCTCAAGAAGAGATTCGCGAACAATCACAATTAGGTTCAGCAATGCCGACTGGCCTTACTTCTAATCTAAGCATGAAACATCTTGCTGATCTAATTCGTTACTTATCTGAGAAAGGTCAAAATTAAACAATGATCCTTGGACAACTAAGAACTCCAGATCTAGTCGTTCTCGTAGTCTACTTTTTACTACTGATTGGTGCTGGATTTTATTTTCGAAAACGGAGCCTTACTGTTGAAGGTTTCACAGTTGCAAATCGCTCACTTCCCGGCTGGGTATGCGGCCTTTCGATATTTGGCACTTATTTAAGCAGCAATACTTTCATTGGCGTACCAGGAAAAGCATACAGCACCAATTGGAATAGTTTTGTCTTCAGTCTATCTATTCCTATTGCAGCATTGATCGCAGTCAAATGGTTCGTACCCTTCTATCGCAAAAATACAGGCTTATCTGCATATGAACATCTAGAAAAAAGATTTGGCCCATGGGCTCGAATATATGCTGTCATATGTTATCTCCTAACACAAATATCAAGGGTCGGCACAATCATGTTTGGGGTTGCTATAGGACTAAGCGCACTTACCGGCTGGAAACTTGAAACTATTATCATCGTTTCAGGATTTGCTGTGACACTTTACACCCTTCTTGGAGGAATTGAAGCTGTCATATGGACAGACGCCATTCAAAGTATAATTCTAACCATTGGAGCAATCTTAGTCGTTGGATTAATTCTCACTGACATGCCAGGAGGCGCAGGGAATGCAATTTCTATTGCTAGTGAAGCTGGCAAATTTAATTTAGGAGAATTCAATAGTCTAAGTTTAGCAGATTCAACAGTTTGGGTAGTCTTAATGTACGGTATCTTTATCAACTTAACCAATTTTGGGATCGATCAGAACTTCGTACAGAGATATCACGCAGCAGATTCGGAAAAGGCTGCTGGTCGCTCGGTATGGATGGGCTCATTAATGTACATGCCAGTTGCACTTATGTTCTTTTTTATCGGCTCAATTCTTTTTTCATATTATCAGGCCAATCCCGATCTTCTGGAAGAAGTAAAAATAACAAAAGCTACTGAATTATTAGCAGAGCAATCTTACGAGTCTGCTAAAAGTTCAGACGAAAAAATGGCNAAAATAAAACTNATGGCTAGGGAGCTAGAGCCAGATAAATACGGCGATAAAATCCTACCTCATTTTATTGCCAATCAAATGCCGGCTGGGCTTGCAGGAATGCTAATTGCAGCACTATTTGCTGCCGCTATGAGCAGTATCGATACCAGCTTGAATAGTTCATCAACTATCACACTCCAAGATTTTTACCGGCGTTGGTTAAACCCTCATGCGAATGAAGCGCAAAGCCTAAGATTTCTTAGAATTATGACCGTTTTATTTGGGCTAATTGGAACTAGTGTAGCTCTAGCAATGATGGGAGTTAAAAGTATACTCGATGTTTGGTGGAAAATAAGCGGAGTTTTTGCTGGAGGAATGCTGGGACTCTTCCTACTAGGATTCATATGTCGTCGGGCTAACAACGCCGGAGCCGCCATTGGCGCAACTATTGGCGTGCTAGTGATCCTGTGGATGACCTTTTCACCAGCTATGAAGGATGACCTCGGCTGGATGAGCAGTCCTTTTCATGCCAATATGATTACGGTTATCGGAACACTTTCAATATTTCTTTTTGGGCTAACTGCTTCTTGGTTTTTTAACAGTAAGCGCGGTTAATCTTGCAACTACTTGCAAGCAAGATAACAATGCCTTTTTTATAAATATGGCTGATTTTCCAAATGAAATCCGAATAAATCCGGCTGCACTTAATAAGATGATTATGGGGGGCATCGCTATTGGGCTGATCGCAATAGGATTGTATACTAGTTTTTTCAAAGTAGACCCACGTGAGCACGCAATAGTTTTAAGATTCGGTAAATATACTGGTCAGCCTATCACGGAAACAGGCCTTCACTTCAAATTGCCATTTGGAATAGATAGACATCAAATAGTCGAAGTCACCACAATGCAAAAGGAGGAGTTTGGCTTTTCTACTCAATCTGCTGGGCAAAGAACTCGTTACAATNCACGTAATAGGAACCAAGCAGACACCTCACTTATTGTCACCGGCGATTTAAATATAGCAGACGTGGAATGGTCCACTCAGTATGTTGTGTCCAACGCTTATAATTATCTATTTAAAGTTCGAAATGCGAATGAAACATTTCGTGATATGAACGAAGCAGTTATGCGTGAAGTCATCGGTGACCGAACGATCAACGAGGTGCTGACTTCTGGTCGTAGTGAAATCCAGCAGGAAGTTAAAGACAAACTTCAAAGTTTGGCNAATCAGTACGAATTGGGAATCAAACTNGAAGAAGTAATATTGCAAGATGTTAACCCTCCAGAATCTGTTAAGGCATCTTGGAATGATGTTAATCAGGCGCAACAAGAACGCTCACAAAAAATCAATACTGCACAGGCTGAATTCAATAAAGTAATCCCCAAGGCAAAAGGCGATGCCGCACGAGTTATCGAAGAGGCCAGAGGCTACGCTGTTGAACGAGTCAATAACGCACAAGGTGATGCAGATTTATTCAAACAGGTGTTTACTGCTTACAAACTAGCACCAGAAGTGACTCGTAAAAGAATTTACCTTGAAACCATAGGTAAGGTTTTTAATACCGCAACAAATACCGGACCAAATAAAATTATCATAGACGAAGAGGCCAAAGGGCTACTTCCACTACTAAACCTTAATACTGGAGGCAAATAATGTTGAAGCAATTATCATCTATCATCCTCGGAATTGTTATTTTCATTCTGATAATAATAACTTTTTCATCGGTTTATATTGTCGATGAAACTAAACAAGTGTTTATCACACAATTTGGAAAGATTGTTAGAGGCCCTATCAATGGACCTGAAAAAACTGGTGAAAATAATGAAGCAGGGCTTTATTTTCGAATACCATTCATAGAAAAAGTTCATAAGTTTGAGAAACGCTACCTAGAGTGGGATGGTGACCCTAATCAGGTTACCACCAGGGACAAGTTGTTCATATTTATCGATACCTATGCGCGATGGCGCATTGTTGATGCCAAATTATTTTTCGAGAAAGTTCAAGATGAAAGAGGTGCTCAAGGGCGACTTGACGATATTCTCGACGGAGAAGCGCGAATTGTGGTAGCTGCAAATAATCTAGTAGAAGTCATTCGTTCCCGACAACGTGAAGTTGCTGTTCAAGAAACTGAACTGCTTGATGACGAGTCCCAATTGAAACCATTTGAAGATGGGCGATCTGCTCTAGCTCAAAAGGTGCTGGATAATGCCGGCCCCAATTTGAAGAGTGAATTTGGTATCGAACTGCTCGATTTCCGCTTTAAAAGAATAAATTACTCGCAAGAAGTACGCTCAAAGATTTTCGAACGAATGATATCTGAAAGAAGCCGTATCGCAAATAAGTTCCGATCAGAAGGCGATGGTGAAGCCGCAAAAATTATGGGTGAGCAGAAACGCGAGCTAAAAACAATCACTTCAAAAGCTTATTTACAGCAACAACAAATCAAGGGTGAGGCTGATGCTAAAGCTGTCGCCATCTATGCCGAAGCATTCAATCAAAGTACGGATGCAAGGGATTTCTACGAATTCCTAAAAACGATGGAGACCTATGAAAACACCTTGTCGAATAAAGATACGCTTATTCTTTCAACTGGATCTGATTTTTTCAGATTTATGAAAAATTCTGCTCCTGAAAACAATTAATCCGACTACTTGAACAAATTTATCGAGTAAAGGAACGAGTAGCATGCAATTTGGTTTGCATTATTTTTACAAGCGACTCGTTACCTTTGCGTCTTGCTAAATTAATATACTCATCCGGATCAGTTTTATAGTCATAAAGCTCTACCCCATATTTCCCACTTTCACCCCACTCTGTATAGCGATATCGAGCAGTACGAATCGTTCGACCCAACGGTTTCTGACCAAATAATTTTTTGGGCGATTTTCCGCGTGCACGAGTAACGGTGAATGCAGCCTCCCTCACACTTTTTGTTGAATCTCTCAGGACAGGGACAAGACTTTTACCTTTTAAGTGTTTTGGTTTATCTAAACCACAGAGTTCGGAAAGAGTTGGATAAAGATCAATTAATTCTACTAATGAAGCTGTTTTTTTCCCAACCAGCTTTGCCCCTGGCACCGATATAATCATTGGTACTCGCGCACTCCCTTCGAAAAGATCACTCTTTTGCCAAAGACCATGATGCCCGAGATGGTAACCATGATCCGAAAAGAAAACTACAATAGTATTTTGTGTTAATTTTAATTCATCTAGAGCATCCATTAGTTTACCAACACAAGCATCCATTAGTGTGATAGATGCATAGTATGCTTGAATGATTTCCTTCCGCTTTGAAATAGAAAGTTCACGTTGATGAGGCCTATCATGGAGCGCCAATGAAGGAATATCATTTCGGTCACCAGCCTTTTCCATTAAAGGTTCAATCTTTTCGAGTGGATATAATTTAGCATAGTGCGAGGGAGCAACATAAGGGGTGTGTGGCCGAAAAAAACCCATTGCTAAAAAGAATGGTTTGCCAGTTTTATCTGGGTGATGCTCCTTCATAATATTAATAGCATCAACCGCACCTTTTCCATCAGTGTGGTCTTCGTCCTTACTTTCCACTATACGCCAAGAAATAGTACCACCGTATTTACCTTTCATTAGTGTAGAGACCGGCTCCAATTGAGTACGATCAATACCAATTGGATTTGCTACACGATTCCACGATAACTCGTCGTCTTCACCTGAAGTTCCAATCTGTAACGGAACACCATAGTGATATATTTTCCCCACTCGAGCCGCGAAATAGCCATTTTTAATAAAATGCTGAGAAAGAGTAGGCAAATCAGGATGGCGCTTTCGAAACACACCGGCATTAGACAGAACCCCTGTCTGCTCGGGATACAAGCCTGTCATTAGCGATGAACGACTAGGATTGCAGACTGGGTATTGACAATAAGCTCGTTCAAATTGAATCCCGCGCTTGGCTAATCGATCAATGTTTGGTGA
>PAOJ01000013.1 GCA_002708005.1 Verrucomicrobiales bacterium
GAGGATATGCAAGGACGCAGTTTTTTACCAATATTGAAGGGTAGTACTCCTGCTGATTGGCGAAAAACTTTCTATTACCATTACTATGAATTCCCAGGAGCACATAGTGTGGCCCGCCACTACGGCGTCACGGATGGCCATTATAAGCTAATCAATTTTTATGAAAATAAAGACTGGGAGATGTTTGATCTCACTGCGGACCCAAATGAGTTGCAAAGTATCTATGGCCGCAAAGAGTATGTTGGGGTTCAATCTCGTTTAGAAAAAGAGCTGGCAAGACTCCGAAAGCATTACAAAGTTCCTATGAAAGACCCAGATTCGACTAAGCCTAAGCCACGGCGCAAGCGGACAGATAATAAGAAATAATTTTTTACCCTTTTACTAAATTTAACAGATTAGTATAGCAGAGTGGGAGAGAGAAAGTAGAGGCGGCCGGTTTTGAGTTTTGGGATTTCAACGCCCCAATCAATCTTGATTTGTTTGGTTTCATTTTTGCCAAGAAAAGGGAACATCATAGAGAAGTTCATAGGTTGCTGGTAGCGGATGACATTTGCATCTGAGACTCCGACAATCTCAAGTGCTCTTTCAATACCAGTGTCGAGATCTCCTAATTCGTCTATAAAACCTTGCTCAAGAGCTGTAGTACCAGAAAGAATTCGGCCATCTGCAAATGCTTCCCAGTCCTTTGACAACGAACGGCCTTCTTCTCCTTCTCGGGCATCTATATCCCTTCCATCTTGGACTACTTTTTTGAACCGCCCAAATGTTTCTCCAATCATATCTTGTACGATCTTGCGTTCCTCCTCACTTATGTCTTCTTCTCTTTTGTTCATACTTAGCATGTCTTTGTTTTTGCCGCTTTTGAAGACGATTGGTTGAACGCCAACTTTGTCCATAAGATTTCGAAAGCTATATCCGGACATAATAACTCCGATACTGCCTGTGATTGTTAATTCGTGCGCAACGATCCAGTCACTAGGGGCTGCCACATAGTATCCTCCAGAGGCTGCTACTGAACCCATTACGGATATAACAGGCTTTTCACTTTCGCGCACAAAGTCGGCTATGTTATCAGAAGCTAATACTTCTCCTCCCGGAGAGTTAATGCGCAGCAGAATGGCTACAACATTGTCGTCATCATTAGCCCATTTAAACTGTCGCTTTAGGGAGAGCACTTGATTGTGGCCGTTAGCATCGACTGAGAAACTTGCAATAACTCCATTTATATCTATTACTGCAATTTCCTTTTCACCTCCATTATCGCGAATTGTCTCAACAGTGTAATTTGTACCGCCTTCGTATTGACCGCTACCGAGTCCCAGCATTCCAACTATTAATAGACAGAGCCCTCCTCCCAAGATGCATAGCATTAAAAAGAAGGAAATCCACATCCAACCACGATTTTTCGGAGGTTGAATCACTGGTTGTGATTGTGTGTGGGGAGTTGGAATTATTGGAGGAGCACTTTCATTCATGACCGCAAGGATGCTAGCCGGACAACTTAATGGCTGCAAGTGGCTGTTTGCTCTAAGCTCGATGCTTGGTTAGAGTAAGTTCGTGGAGCGTAAGGTCTTATTTCCTATAATATTGATGCTTGTTTTTGCCGTGAGTCGTTGGCATACGGTTGACCAAGAAGGCAATTTGCAACCTCTTTTGCCGTATAATTTTAGTGCTGCACATGCATTGCTTTTCTGTGCAGCGTTTTGGCTTCCTGGCTGGTTAGGATGGGTTTTGCCGATGACAACAATCATTGTTACGGATCTTTTGCTTAACTCGTTTGTTTATAATGAGCCTCTGTTATTGCAGGGTTCGATTCCGATTTGGATGACTCTCGGGATTTTTGTAGTTTTAGCCAAGTGGTTGGCCAAACGTCGAAGTTATGGGCGANTATTTCTTGGANCACTTATTGGAGCTCTATTGTTTTACCTAGTAAGCAACACTATTGCNTGGTTCGGNAACCCGGCTTATTTGAAGAGCATNGCTGGTTGGATTCAAGCTCTGACCGTGGGATTGCCNGGCTTTCCACCGACTTGGNTTTTTGGTTTAAAGTCACTCCTTGGAACANGTCTTTTCACAGGTTTATTTGCAGGGGCAATGAAAGTTAGCGACGNGTGGGATGCTTCCGAGCANGAATTAGAAACTGAAGAGGAAGANGATGAGGGAGAATCNCAATCGAAGGACCCTNCNCCTGAAGCCGTATGACAACAATTGGGATTATTTCGGATAACCACGGTGATTGGACGTCAAGTATTGCAAAGGCTTTGGCCGGGGTAGATGCTATTATTCATGCTGGAGATATTGGCCCATACCAACTTATCTCAAAAATGGAAAGTATTGCACCAACCACTGCTGTGCTTGGAAATACTGATGGAGANATNCCTGTNAATCAAAGTGAGGTTGTTTCGATNGGTGAAAAAAAGTTTTTCGTTCAACATATCCTCGACCCTCACGAGATTGAAGCGCCTCTTCGAGCTCGTCTTGACTATGTCAAACCGGATGTTGTTGTNTTTGGCCACACACATAAACCATTCTGTGAAACGATTGGTGATGTTCTTTTTTTGAATCCAGGTTCAGTTACACGTCCGCGCGGTCATTTTGCCCCAAGTTATGTTCGGCTCGTCATTAAGGATGAGAAAATAAATACCAAGTTTATTCAGCTTTAACTATCTNNGTATTTAAATTTATGACTTTTAGAATTCTATATCACTTTATTTTGTTGTTGATATTAAAATGTTTATTAATTTCAAATGTAAACGCTAAGCCTAATATAGTCATTATTCTTGCCGACGATCTTGGTTGGGCAGATGTAGGTTTTCATTCGAGCCGAATTCCGACTCCAAACATAGACCGAATTTCTGAAGAAGGTGTAGAACTAGATCGTTTTTATGTGTTTCCAATGTGTAGCCCAACCAGAGCTGGATTAATGACCGGGCGTTATCCAATTCGTTTCGGNATGGCACGTTCNGTAATCCCTCCTTGGCGCAACTTTGGNCTAGACCCTGATGAGATAACTCTTCCGGAAGGTCTCGGACAACTGGGCTATTCTCATAGAGGAATTTTTGGAAAATGGCATCTTGGGCACAACCATNCCAAGTGGCATCCAAATAATCAGGGCTTTACTCATTTCCATGGTCATTACAATGGTGCAATCGATTATTTTACTCTTTCCCGAGAGAACGAACGTGATTGGCATCTTAACGAAAAAAGTAATCCTGAAACAGGCTATTCAACAGATCTGATAGCGTCAGCAGCTAGTGAATTCATTTTGAATTGTGCTAAGGAAGANGCCCCGTTTCTGTGCTACGTGCCTTTTAATGCTCCACACTCACCATTCCAAGCTCCGGAAAAATATATGAAAAAATTTCAACATCTTGCAGGTCAAAATGTTAAGGGCAAAAATAAATCTCGCCGTCAAGTTGTAGCTGCCATGGTTTCTTGTATGGATGATGGAATTGGCAAAATTCTCAATGCTATTGATTCATCTGGCGAAGCTGATAACACGATTGTTTGGTTTTTCAGTGATAATGGGGGCATTAAAGAATTACCGGAAAATAATTTACCACTACGAGGTAACAAGCTGGATGTATGGGAAGGAGGCGTTCGAGTAGCTGCAGCAATGCGATGGCCCAATGGAGGGGTGCAAGATGGGCTCAAGATAAGTGTGCCACTTTCGTGTGTCGATGTAATGCCCACATTAGTTAATGTTGCTGGCGGCNGCGGTGTTATCTTGGGCAATAAAAAATTTGATGGCTTTGATGTGCTTGAAGTATTGCAGGGAAAACGCAAACGCCTTGATCGCTATCTTTATTTTTTTCATGGTCAGNCTGGAGAATCGAAAGAGAAGATTGCGATTAGAACTGCTAAGTGGAAGCTTGTCATTCATGGCCCAAATCTAAAAACCGGCGAATGGAAAACGCCAAAGCACGAATGTTTTTTATTCCGAATCGATATTGATCCCAATGAGACAACCAATCTGCTTAAGAAAAATTTTNTAGTTGCAGAGCAGCTTGCTGCAAAACTGATTGATTATCGAAGATTACAACCAGAAAGCAGCGTTGATATATACAGCAAAGGAAGAAAGGGCTTTAATGCTCCAAAGGATTGGCAGGTCAAATAATTTTTCATTCTCAACTACATGAATTAAGACTTGTTATTAGACTTATACACCGTCATTTTTGTCGACCGGTTTTTTTAACCGCAACCCGAATACACGGATAATAAATCCGCAACATGAGTGATCAAAACAACACCGATCCGTTAAAGGATTTGGAATTGGCTTTCCTGCCGTCTTGGGCGCAGGAACCTAAAGATGCAAAGCCCTATGCCGACTTCGCTGGTCGTGATAAATCACGCGGTCGAAGTCGTGGAGATTGGGGTGATTCTTCTCGCAGACGTGATGGCAATCGAAATCGTGATTTTAAGAGGCGAGATGACCGCCCTAACAGAAGCAGAGATGGAGAGCAGCGTCAGGGTTTTCAAAGCCGTGACGGAAAACGATCAACGAATAGAAAAGGTAATTTCCGGCGCAACGAAACGCCTCCTCGNCCTCCGCTGGAGCTTGATGCTTTTATTCGCCCGGAGAGAAATGGGGTAGAGGCGCTGGCCAAACAGATAAAGACTACTGGCAGAGCGTATCCTTTGTTTGATATTGCTCGCCTTATCATAGCAAAAGGAGAGCGTTATGAAGTGGTGTTTGAGGTGAAGCGTAGTGAAAGTGGTAATGTTCCTCAGCAGTTGTTTTTTTGTCAGGTCGACGAAACAATCTGGCTTTCACAAGAGCAAGCTGTTGATCATGTGCTTAGTAAGCATTTTGATACATTTTACAAAAGTGAGAAAACCGAGATTGATCCACCAAAAGGGACTTATACATTTGTTGCTCAATGCGGCATGAGTGATGAAATTTTAGGCCCTCCAAATTATCACGGATATCAAGAAAAACTTCGCAGCCTTCATGCCGAACGCTTTGCAAGACTACCGTTTGATGTTTACAAATCTCGAGTCAAAATTGTGAGAGATGATGAGACTGTGAAACAGTGGATTGAGCAGCAAAGTTTCAAGACAGATTATATTGCTTTAAATTTACCTGAAGAGGCTAAGCTGGATACACTTGAGACAGTCCGTGCCCATTTTCGAGAGCATCATGCTGCCAATCTTATTACAAGCGTTGAGAACGTTGCGCTTAAAGGGAGCGTCTATACCAAGAAATGCCCTCCTCGCATGCAAAACCTAGTGCGCCGTGCATATGAAGAACAGCGGAGATTTCCCATTAAAGTGGTTAATATGCTCAGCCAGGAGTTCAGTAGTCATGGCTTGCAGTTTTTTAAGCGAAAAAAGAGTGTGACTCATGTTTCTGTTTCCAGACCACATCATCTGGATCTTGAGAACACCCCAGTTAGTGAAAGCATTCGGGATATTGTCTCTTTTATAAATGAAACGGAGAATTGTACTCGACGTCAAGTACTCGAGAAATTTGCTCCTGAGGAAGATAAAACTGACTCAAAAGTTTCTTCCGCGCGAACAGCTGTGATGAGCGATTTACATTGGTTGGTCCATCAAGGGCATGTGATTGAGTATGCCAGTGGACAAATGGAAGTGGCGCCCAAGCCTCAGCCTCCACAACAAAAAAAGAAAAAACCTAAAGTTAATAAAAAGACCGAAGAGAGAGNGGCTCCCCCAAATGCCGAAAACAAGACGGATGTTCCAGTAAAAGAAACTGATACTTCCGATGTTAAAAAAGAAGTTGATGAGCCAGGCAAACTTGATGGTGAAGAAGCCCAACCTGTATCAGAAAAAAAGGTTGATGAGGAAACTTCCCCTTCAGCTTCGGAATAAGTCAAATTAATGGCCAAGAAATCTGCATATGCCTCTGCCGGGGTGGATTTAGAAATTAGCAACCGCCTTAAGGATGATCTTCCTTCTTTACTTGCTTCTACAATGCGTCCTGAGGTGCTTGGTGAAGTTGGAGGTTTTGGAGGCTTATTTGAAATAAATACAAGAAAGTATCGCAAACCAGTTCTTGTATCTAGTGTCGATGGAGTTGGCACTAAACTAAAGGTTGCATTTGCTGCAAAGAGGCATGGGACCATCGGTCAGGACCTTGTGAATCATTGCGTGAACGACATCGCAGTAATTGGAGCTGAACCTTTATTCTTTTTAGATTATATAGGAACAGGCACTCTGCAGAANAAAGCCTTCACAGATATTGTGCGTGGATTTGCGATAGGGTGTCGTGAAAACAATTGCTCGCTTGTAGGTGGCGAAACAGCACAGATGCCGGGATTTTATAAGGCCGGTGAATATGATGTAAGTGGAACAATTGTTGGAGTGGTGGAGAAAAGTCGAATTCTTGATGGCAGAACAATTGAACCAGGCGACAAAATCATTGGAATAGCATCATCAGGATTGCATACCAATGGATATTCTTTGGCTCGAAATATTCTTTTCGACAAAATGAAGCTCAAGCCATCAAGTAAATTGCCTGGCTTGGGTATTAAAGTTTCTGATGAATTGCTCAAGGTGCATCTTAGTTACGGGCCGGTTGTTCAGAAGCTGCTTAAAAAGTTTAATAAAGTTGCACGCAAATCATGGGGAATAAAGGGGTTGGCACATATTACAGGGGGCGGGTTTGTTGATAATATTCCTCGAGTTCTCCCTGAAAACTGTAACGCTGTAATTTTACGAGATACATGGGACGTCCTGCCCATCTTTGATTTACTAAAAACAAAAGGCAAAATTACCGAATCTGAGATGCATCAAGTTTTCAATATGGGAATAGGGATGGTGGCTATTGTTAAAGAAGAAGATTCAAAAGGTATTCTTCGAATGATTCGCGCAAACAAATTGAAAGCTTGGGATATAGGTTTTGTTGATAGTGGTAGCCGCAAGGTTCAACTTGCCTAAAAGTTGACTATTTGGATTGTGAAGAGCCTTACACAAGGCATTTGCCAAGGGCTTCTAAAAAATGTTTAACATTGGTATCCGTTGCATTATATCCCATAAGTCCGACGCGCCAAATTTTCCCTTTCAATGGGCCAAGACCAGGGCCTACTTCAATGCCAAATTCGTTTAATAATTGTGTGCGGATTTTTGCTTCATCTACACCTGCAGGAACGCTGATTGCGTTTAGTTGCCATATTTGATGGCCTTCCTGGGATGTTATTTTAAGGTCTAAATTGGCTAATCCATTTTTGAGTTTTTCGTAAGCTTGTTGGTGTCGTTCCCAACGAGTTTCAAGCCCTTCATCGATAACAAGTTGCAATCCTTCATGGATCGCATAGTTCATGGATATGGGAGCCGTGTGGTGGTATGCGCGTTCTGAGCCCCAGTAATTGGCAAGGAAATTTATATCAAGATACCAGCTCTGAACTTTTGACTTTCGATCAGCTATTACCTCCATGGCCTTTGGGCTAAAGGAAACAGGAGACAAGCCAGGGGGGCAGCTTAGACACTTTTGTGTGCCGCTATATACTGCGTCAACTTCCCATTCGTCTATAGAAACAGGGCAGCCGCCGAGTGATGTTACGGTGTCGAGTAATAATAAAGCTCCCGCTTCGTGAGTTATGCGAGAGATTTCTTCAACAGGGGTGAGTGCTCCAGTTGATGTTTCGGCATGTACTATCGCAACTAGTTTAGGGCGGCTTTTTTTTAGGGCGGCTTCGATAGCTGCAGGCTCGATAATCTTCCCCCATTCAGCTTCGACTTTTTTAACATTTGCTCCACAGCGCTCAGCGACGTCACACATCCTCATACCAAATACGCCATTTACTCCAATGACAACCTCGTCTCCTGGCTCGACCAGATTAACAAAGCAGGTTTCCATTCCTGCGCTACCGGTTCCACTGATTGGNAATGTCATTTCATTCTCAGTTTTAAATACCAGCCGGAGCATAGATTTGATTTCTTCCATTATCTTAATGAAATCAGCGTCTAGGTGCCCAATAAGAGGAGAACTCATTGCCTTTAGAACAGAAGGCGCTACATTGCTTGGGCCAGGCCCTAGCAGAAGTCTTTNGGGGGGAGAGTACATTATAGGAGTATCAATTAGTCCTATGCGATTAGTTTGAAGCTAGAANAATAACGAAGTGTCTTTCGTTCTAATCAAAATCAACTGTATAGGCTTTGAATGGGCTTGCCTAAACCGTCACGTGTTACATAGAAGGGGCGTTTTTCAACTTCATAGGCTAGTTTGGGCGAAATTCCCATGGCTTTGTAAATTGTAGCATGCAAGTCTTCGATAATTACTGGATCCTTTATTGTCTTACATGGTCGTTCGTCAGCAGTAACTCCGTGTAGATGTCCTTTCTTAATCCCGCCACCAAACATTAATACAGAACCGGCATCGGTGAAGTGTCGATGCATTCCATAATGTTTTAGTTCATTGATTTTTTCAGGCACGTGGACCTGATCGCGTACTTTATTACCTGGCTTGCCTTCAACTAGCATGTCGCGGCTAAATTCACTAGCAAGTACGATTAGTGTTCGATCGAGGAGGCCTCGTTCCTCCAGGTCAAGGACGAGTTGTGCGATTGGAGCATCAATTTGACGCTTCATATCTGTAAGNCTTGTATGNCCATTTTCATGAGTATCCCAGTTGAGAAACGGAACATATTCAGTTGTTACTTCTATGAACCGTGCCCCTGACTCAACTAGCCGACGCGCAAGCAAACAACCGCGGCCAAATTGGCCTGTGTTGTATGTGTCATAAGTTTCCTTTTTTTCAAGCGATAGATCAAAAGCTTTGGCAGAGGGTGATGTCAAAAGGCGATGTGCATTATCGAGTGAGCGTAATAGTGAATCCTTTTGATAGTCGCTTCCCGCTAAACCTACAGGGCTTTCCTTAACCAGTTTTTTGTAAGTATTATAGCGGTTGGCAAAACGGGATTTGCTCATTCCGGAAGGTGGTCGGACGGCCGTTAGAGCATGGTCAGGATTAGCAATATGAAAGGGGCCATATTCGCTACCTAGAAAGCCAGCAGAGTGAAAGGCCTTAAGTTCTTCCCCTTCACCGACATCAAGCCGCTGGCCTATATCAATGAAGGCAGGCATTGCAGGGTTGCGAGGGCCAAGTGTCCGAGAAACTACTGCTCCAATATGAGGTGCTGCTACGGAAAGTGGGGGGGCATAACCAGTGTGCCATTGAAATTGATGACGGGAATGAAGAATGAAACCTAAATCGCCTGCTTTATAAGAACGAATCAAAGTTCCTCGATCCATCACTGAGCCAATTTTTTCCAAACCTTTAGTAAGTTTGATGTTGTCAACGGAAGTGTCGATTGCTGGAAATGTGCTTAATACCTTTTCAGGCGAAAGCCCTTTTTCAAATGCGGTATAAAGTTTGGGGTCGAATGTTTCAGTCGATGCCATTCCGCCTCCCATCCAGAGGATGATCACTGAGTCAGCAGTTGCTTCAATTGGAGCTGAGTCAGTCTTAGCTAGGATTTGTCGAGGAGCGCTGGCTGCCAGCGCTCCTAAGGTTGCAGCACTAGCATTCTTAAGAAAATCTCTTCGGTTGAAACTCTTCTGTTGTGTCATCCGAAAAAAATGAACCAAGCATGGTTAGTTTGCAAGGTGCAAAGGGGTAGCAAAATTATAAGGAGCCTTCAGGCTTTCTCTTGAATAAGTTCGCGGCGGCCNCCACCTAAAAGTTCTTCAACGAAATTAGTGGAGTAGGCGCCACGACAGAATTCAGGATCGTGAAGAACTGCTTTCTCAAAAGGGATAGTAGTCTTAATTCCGGTAATTATATATTCATCAAGGGCTCTATTCATTTTGTCCATAGCATCCCGTCGATTTGTTCCGTAAGTGATTAGTTTGGCAATCATTGAATCGTAGTGGGATGGAATAGTGTAGCCAGCATAAGCATGGCTATCCAGCCGAACTCCTCTTCCGCCAGGGGCGTAGTACATTTCTATTTTGCCGGGGCTTGGTCTAAAATCGTTCCAAGGATCCTCTGCGTTTATTCGGCACTCAATAGCATGGCCTTTGATTTTGATATCACTTTGAGAGAGCTTAAGAGGCTCTCCCATTGCTACTAGAATTTGTTGTTTAATGAGATCGAAACCGGTTACTTCTTCCGTGATTGGATGTTCCACTTGAATGCGTTTGTTGACTTCAAGGAAATAGAAATTGCCCTTATCGTCTACAATGAATTCTACAGTGCCTGCATTGGAGTACTGGGCTTGTTGTGCAATTCGAACGGCGGCTTTGCCCATTTGCACCCGTAGCTTTTTGTGTTTCTCAAGCATTGGGGATGGGGTTTCCTCAATGAGTTTTTGATTTCGACGCTGAATGGAACAGTCACGTTCACCGAGGTGAATAATATTCCCCTTCGTATCGCCTAAAATCTGAAACTCTATGTGGCGAGGGTTCTCTATAAATTTTTCAATATATACGCCGCTATTACCAAAAGCTTTTTCAGCTTCGTTACGGGCTGTGTGATAGCCTTTTACCATAGATATATCGTTGTGTGCTGTTCGCATGCCTTTTCCGCCTCCGCCTGCAACAGCCTTAATCATTACTGGATATCCGATATTCTTTGCTATTTTGAGTGCTTCTTGTTCCGTTCCTACAACATCTTTTGATCCTGGCGGNATAGGCACCCCTGCTTTACGGGCAAGCTCGCGACTGAGAGCCTTATCTTCAAGGGCATTCATTGCTGCTGACTTTGGNCCTATAAATCGTATATTACAGCTTTCGCAGACGTCCGCAAAATGAGCGTTTTCCGAAAGAAATCCGTAGCCAGGGTGTATGGCATCGACGTCAGTGATTTCGGCAGCTCCAATTATTCGGTCGATTCGCAAATAACTATCACTGCTTGCAGCTCCTCCAATACAGATTGCTTCGTCAGCCATTTGAGCGTGCATGGAGTTTGCGTCCGCCTCAGAGTACACGGCAACAGATCGTATATTGAGCTCTTTGCAAGCCCTTATAATACGAACGGCTATTTCCCCGCGATTGGCTACCAGTATTTTTTCAAACATGCTTGAGTAGTATGCTAGCGATGCGGCTGTAACTTAGGCTGGGCGAACTCGAAACAATGGTTGGCCATATTCAACGGCGCTCGCATTCTCAACAAGAATCTCTGTGACTATGCCGCTTATTTCAGATTTTATTTCATTCATTACCTTCATTGCTTCTACAATACAGACAACAGAGTCGGCGTTTACGTGGTCCCCAACTTGCACAAAATCATCGGATTCAGGAGACGGCGCTCTATAAAAAGTTCCNATCATAGGTGACTTAATTTCAGGGTCCGATGAGTTATTGGATTCATTTGCTGATGTTTCTGNAGCGGCCGCAGCGGAGGCGGGAATTGCTGAAGGGACAGGGATTGTTTGCGCAGCGGCTGGGGGAATGTAGCTTTGCAACTGTACGTTTTCAGTCTTAGAACCGTCTGTNCGATGCAGTTTGATTTTGAAGCCCTCTTTCTCCAGCTCAAAGTCGGAGATTGAATTTTTCTTCATCAAATCAACTATGTTCTTGATGTCTTTGAATTCCACGATGGTAAAAGTTTAGGAGGCTTATGCCTCAGTTTTATACTCCTTTTCTGCGAATAATTCGCCTCATTTCTAACGCTGATAACGTTAACGGGCTTTAGGCTAGTCTTCACCCGTTGGTGGGTCAAGGGTGATTCCTTACTGCCAAGCTCGTTTCAGCGTGGCGTTAGTTTGGTTAAAATGTTAATTCTCCGTTAGTGACACCAGAAGAAACAAGACAACTATTACAAAAGTATAAAGTAGGAGAAGTTAGTGAGTGCGAGGTATTAAATGCTTTTCGTGCGGAGCCTATTGATAATCTTGGTTTTGCGCAGGTTGATACTCATCGGGCTCTTCGGCAGGGTTTCCCGGAGGTAATATTCGGAGCTGGTAAAACACCTGAACAAGTTGTGGCTATTGCAGTTAAGATAATTGAGAGGGAGCAAAGAGTTCTGGTTACTCGTGCAAATAATGATCATGCCACTGCTATGTTGGCCAGGCTCCCTAATGCAGTATATCACAAATCTGCAAGTTGTATTACCGTTGATTCTAAACAACCAGATAAACGTTCTGGTCTTATCGCCATACTTTGTGCTGGGACTAGTGATTTGCCGGTTGCTGACGAAGCTTCAGTAACTGCAGATTTCATGGGGAATCAAGTTTTACGTCTGAATGATGTAGGTGTAGCGGGCATCCATCGATTGCTAGCTAATATGCCAGTTGTGCGAGAGGCAAACGTTATTATCGCCGTCGCCGGAATGGAAGGAGCACTGCCTAGTGTTGTAGCCGGTTTGGTGCATCGACCTGTTATAGCCGTCCCGACTAGTGTGGGTTACGGGGCTAACTTTGGCGGGGTTNCGGCACTTTTAGGGATGTTAAACAGTTGCGGAAGCGGAGTTACAGTAGTGAATATTGATAATGGATTTGGGGCTGCTTTTGCTGCTAATCAAATCAATTGTCTTGCAAATAAACATTAAAATTGCGCAGTAATCGCTAAAATAAACTAATATAGTTTTTTTGAGCTTTGACTTGGTTTTATTTTTTCTCCATTTTCCGCGGCTCTTAGGNTCATCTTTCCTGCAAAAGGCNTTTGGAAATGAGAACCTATAATTATTGTGGGAAAAGCACTGATCATAGCTGAGAAACCATCGGTTGCCACCGACATTGCTCGGGTCCTTAAAGCTCCGCGGGACAAATCGAAGGATTTTTTTGAGAACGATGAATATATTGTTTCATCGGCTGTTGGCCATCTGCTTGAGCTAATTGTGCCACCAGATCAGGATATCAAGCGGGGCAAATGGACGTTTGATAAACTCCCTCATATTCCTACTTATTTTGATTTACAGCCTATTGCTAAGAGTGAATCTAGGCTGAAAGTTTTACTACGTCTAATTAAGCGTGACGAAGTTACTTCATTTNTCAATGCATGTGATGCAGGCCGAGAGGGAGAACTTATATTCCGATATATTATTCAGTATGCCCGGATTAAGCATCCGAAGAAAACCGCCGGTAAAACTGTCTCGAGACTTTGGTTGCAATCGATGACTCCAGATGCCATTCGCAATGGGTTTTCCAAACTTCGTAGTGATGATGCAATGATGCCACTTGCTAATGCAGCTAGTTGTAGAAGTGAAGCCGATTGGTTGATTGGCATCAATGGAACCCGAGCTATGACTGCTTTTAACTCAAAGAGCGGAGGCTTTTATTTGACGCCTGTAGGTCGAGTGCAGACACCAACATTGGCTGTAGTGGTTGATAGGGAAAAGATTATTCGTAACTTTGATCCTAGAGATTACTGGGAGGTTCAAGCTAGGTTTCAGGTGCAATCTGGTGAATATACTGGACGATGGATTGATGAAGAATTTAAAAAAGATCCAGATGATGCGCATAAGCGGGCTGAAAGAATTTGGGAGCATGCTAAAGCCCAAGGAATTAAAGAAAAATGTGAGAAACAGTCTGGGGAAGTAACGGAGAAGAGTAAGCCTTCTAAACAAGCGGCGCCTGCTTTATTTGACCTTACTACACTCCAGCGAGAGGCCAATGCGCGATTCGGTTTCTCTGCGCGAAACACGTTAGCAATTGCTCAGGCGCTGTATGAGCGGCATAAGATTTTAACTTATCCTAGAACCGACTCACGATGCCTGCCTGAAGACTACGTTAGTTCTGTAAAGCAGACTATAGAAGCCCTCAATCAAGCTAATTATAAAGGTTCAGCTGGCGATATCCTTAAAAACAATTGGATTCAAGCTGGCAATAAAAAGATCTTCAACAATAGTAAGATTTCAGATCACTTTGCAATTATCCCGACACTCAAAGCAGCCCCAAGCACTCTTAAAGAACAGGAGTTGAAAGTTTACGATCTTGTTGTGAAACGTTTTCTCGCTGTCTTTCACCCTTCTGCAGAGTTTCTTGTTACCACTCGAATTACAAGGGTAGAGGGGCAACCTTTTAAGACTGACGGTAAAGTGCTAGTTAAGCCAGGCTGGCTCTCGGTATACGGCCGAGAGCAACAAAATGATGATACCGGGCACTTGGTTCCTGTTGCGGAGGGAGAGTCTGTAAAAGTCAGCGAGATAACTGTTGATTCTAAGGCTACAAGGCCGCCTGCTCGATACACTGAGGCTACACTGCTAAGTGCAATGGAGCACGCCGGCAAGCGTGTTGACGATGAGGAATTGGCAGAAGCAATGATCGAAAAAGGACTTGGTACGCCAGCTACCAGAGCTTCAATTATTGAGGAATTGATCCGCCACAAGTATATGGTGCGAGAGCAGCGTGAATTGATTCCAACAGCGCAGGCTTTTTCATTAATTACTCTTTTAACAGCTTTAAATGTTGATGCGCTATCAAAACCTGAACTGACCGGGGAATGGGAATTTAAGCTGAAAGAAATTGAGCGCGGGAATTTTGATCGAGAGTCATTCATGAACGACATTCGTAGTATGACCGATAAGATTGTAACAGCTACCAAGGCCTATGATGGAGATACTGTGCCAGGAGACTATGGCCAGCTTGAGGCAGCTTGTCCNAAGTGCGAAGGGGGTGTTATTAAGGAGACATATAAGCGTTTTCACTGTAAAAGTGAAGAATGTGATTTTAGCTTTTGGAAAATAATGGGGGGGCGTCAGTTTGAATTGGCTGAAGCTGATGAACTTGTTTCCAATCGTCGGATCGGTCCGCTCGATGGATTNAGGAGCAAGATGGGNCGTGCTTTTTCTGCGGAACTAAAATTAACCGATGATCAAAAAGTCGAATTTGACTTTGGTAACGATGATGATGATAAAGAAGAGGTAGACTTTACCGGGCAGGTTTCGATTGGGAGTTGCCCAAAATGCAAAGCTATGGTCTACGAACATGGCCGTTCATATGTTTGTGAAAAAAATACCGGCAAAGAACGTCAATGCACTTTTCGGACTGGTAAATTGATTCTTAAGCGCGACATCGAAAAAGAACAAGTCATCAAACTGCTTAAAGATGGGAAGACAGATCTTATTCCGAATTTTATTTCTAAAAAAGGTCGCCCTTTTAAGGCTTTTCTTATTTTGAAACCTGATGGGGATGTTGGTTTTGAATTTGAAAGTAAAACTAAAGCGAAGAAATAACTTTTTATCATCCCAAGCATACGTGGATGGATAATTTTCTTTGCTGATTGCTATTATGAAATATCATGTGGTACTATCATTTGTTCGAGAGCTATGGCTGACAATAAACCGCCTAAAATAAACGAAAATAAAACCACTTCAGATGAGCGATTTCCTAACCCGCGGTCCTGGATGTTATGGGCTTTGGGCATATTTATGGTTGTTATGCTCTTTCAAATTGGAAGCTCTACTGGTCAAGATTCCTCCCAGAAGGTTAACTATGAGATACTCGAGGGGTGGATTAATTCCGGATCAGAGGTAAAAGGTTACATTGAGTATCCTCCTCCTAATTCCTCGGCGCTTTGTACAATTAATGGTTATCGAGTTGAAAATGGAAAACGTATTCCCTTCGAGTTTGAGGATAAGTTAATTGAGGGTCGTGAAAAATTCTTAATTGAAATAGGTGGGTTTCAGCCAAAAAATAAAAGCACCCTTTTGACGGCGTTTCTGATTCAGCTTTTACCTATACTTCTGATCTTCCTTTTAATTTGGTTTGTATTAATTCGTCAGATTCGTAGTGCGGGTAAAGGGGCTATGAGTTTTGGGAAGAGCAAGGCTAAGATGCTCAATAAGGATAAAAACAAGACCACTTTTGAGGATGTTGCGGGAGTTGAAGAGGCTTGTGAAGAGGTTTCTGAGCTTGTTGATTATCTCAAAGATCCTAAAAAATTTCAAAAGCTTGGAGGCAAGATCCCAAAAGGTATTTTAATGGTTGGGCCCCCAGGAACTGGTAAAACTCTTCTTGCAAGGGCTATTGCTGGTGAGGCTGATGCAGGTTTTTTCAGTATCAGCGGTTCTGACTTTGTTGAGATGTTTGTTGGTGTTGGCGCTAGCAGAGTCAGAGACATGTTTGAACAGGCAAGGAAGAGTACTCCATGTTTGGTTTTTATTGATGAGATTGATGCAGTTGGTCGATCGCGCGGTCACGGTTTGGGTGGAGGCAATGATGAACGTGAGCAGACGCTCAATGCTTTACTTGTTGAGATGGATGGCTTTGATGCGCAAGAAGGTATCATTATTATAGCTGCTACTAACCGGCCAGATGTTCTTGATCCAGCATTACTTCGACCAGGTCGTTTTGACAGACAACTCACAGTCAACCTTCCTGATATTCGCGGTCGTGAGGAAATTCTTCAGGTGCATGCTAAGAAAGTGAAGCTATCAAAAGCTGTAGACTTAAGCGTTATTGCACGAGGCACACCAGGTTTTTCAGGTGCTGAATTAGCCAATTTACTTAATGAGGCCGCTTTATTGGCAGCTCGTAGTAATAAGAAGTCTATTGGAATGATTGAGNTGGAAGAGGCNAGAGACAAGGTGCGATGGGGNAGAGAACGCCGAAGTCTAGCCATGACTGATGAAGATAAGAAGATAACAGCATGGCATGAAGCAGGTCATGCCATAATTAANGTGCTCCTTGAAAAGTGCCACCCTCTGCATAAGGTTACAATTATACCAAGGGGGCAGGCGTTGGGNGCGACAATGTCTCTTCCAAAGGATGATGTGTTGAATCGGCAAAGCCAAGAGATGTGTGACACTATAGCAATGACCATGGGAGGCCGAATTGCTGAAGAGATTGTGACTGGGGATATTTCGACTGGAGCAGCCGGAGATATACAACAGGCCACTAATATGGCTAGAGCTATGGTTACTCAATGGGGAATGAGTNAAAAGCTTGGTATGGTGCTCTATGGAGAGGGAGATGAGTATGTTTTTCTCGGCAAAGAGCTGGCTCAAGGCAAAACCTATAGTGAACAAACTGCTCAGGAAATAGATGCGGAGGTTCGTCGCCTTGTCGATGAAGGTTATCAACGAGCCAGCAAATTGATCACAGAAAATCGTGATAAACTTGAGTTGATTGCGAATGCTCTATTAGAATATGAGACTTTGGATGGAAAACAGGTAGAAGAGATTGTAAGGACTGGTAAGTTCAGTCCTCCAGAAGAGCCGCCAAAGGATGCTGATCCTCCTTCAGGAGCGAATGCAGCAACTNCAACTACGGATTTACCCAAGAAAGATAAACCTAGGTTAGATGACGGGTTAGGAGACCCAGCTCCAGCTACTTCTTGACCTATTCATTTTATAATGGAATCAGAAACTCTTTGACTTGGAATAACTTCGGAAGCTAGTTTGTCTCACCCGGAATGAGTAATGCCTAAGCTAACCGTTTTAACTGAAGGAATTGAACCTACCTCCTTTGAGCTAGCAAAGGAGGTTACTTCTGTTGGGCGAGTGCAAGGAAACGATATAGTTTTAGACCATCAGTCTGTTTCAGGAAGCCACGGAGAGTTAGTTCTAAGNGGGCAAGATGTATACATTCGNGATCTTGGCTCTACNAATGGCAGTTATATNGATGGNAGNAAGGTGGCCGAGTCTCCAGTTCAGCCTGGTGAGGTTATNACATTTGGCGAGGTGCAACTTAAATTGGAGGGGGCTCGCAAGGTNCAGTCNCTNAATAAGCATCTTGAGCAGGGTGTGAAGTTGGGNGATNTGNGNNCAGCACCAAAAGGCCCTGCCAAAGGTTTNACTAAGAAATCTGACAAGACAGGCCGTTACTTCATCATTGCTGGAATCGTGGTAACAATTATTNTGNNTGGAGTCATATTTCTTGTAGTAAATAAATTTAAAGGCGGCGGTTGATTCTNAANTTTANGNNGGCCTNTATCTTTTTATTTAAGAACCTTCTNTAAGCCAATTAGCTGCTTTAATCGCGGCGTAGGTCAGGATGATATCTGCNCCTGCACGTCTCATAGCTAGCAANGACTCCATGGTCGTAGCNCGTTCGTCTATCCAACCNTTTTTTGATGCAGCTTGAATCATCGAGTANTCCCCGCTAACTGCGTATGCGGCNGTNGGATATCCNAATTCTGATTTTATCCTGTAAAGNACGTCTAGATANGCTAGAGCNGGNTTAACCATTACAATATCTGCACCTTCTTGAATATCGAGTGCNACCTCTCTCAAGGCTTCCTCAGCATTACCATTGTCCATCTGGTAGCTTCTCCGATCTCCAAATTGTGGAACTGATTCTGCAGCATCTCGAAATGGGCCATAGTAGGCAGAAGCAAATTTAGCTGCATATGACATGATAGGGGTTTCTTTAAATCCATTGGTGTCTAGTGCTTTTCGAATGCTTGCGACGCGGCCATCCATCATGTCACTTGGGGCTATGACATCTGCTCCAGCTTCGGCATGACTAACTGCTGTCCGGGCAAGAAGCTTAAGAGTAGAGTCATTGTCTATAATTTTCTCTTTTCCGCAATTTTTTACTAAGCCGCAATGCCCGTGGCTCATATATTCGCAAAGGCAGACATCAGTCATTATTAGTAATCCCGGCAAATCTTTTTTAAACTGACGTACAGCTTTTTGTACNATGCCATTTTTAGCATAAGCACCGCTTGCTCTATTATCTTTTTTCGAAGGGATNCCAAATAAAATGACGGCAAGTACGCCGGATTTTTGTGCAGCTGCACCTTCGAGAACAGCTTCGTCGATCGAAAGCTGAAAAACTTCCGGCATAGATGGCACTGCTTCGCGTATTTTTCGCCCTTCACGAACGAAAAGTGGCAGTACAAGCTGGTCGGCATGAAGCCGAGTTTCGCGTACCATACGTCTAATAGTATCAGAGCCACGCAATCGGCGTGGTCTGTAGTCGGGAAAATCTCCATTCAAGGGAGAATGCATGCGCGGTATAATAACTAATTCCGCACGCAAGCCAAGCGCTTGGCTTATCGTTTAGCTTCCGATACGTGAAACTAGGATTGCGACACCTATAATTCCAAAGCAAATTACAAAACAACCAATAAACCCCCAAAAGTCAAGTTGGCTTGGTCGCTGAAATTCAAGGCTGCTTTTAGGAAAAAGTTTACGATCGTCAAATCGGTTCGGCTGGGCATAACTGCGCTTCAATTGTGCCTTGTCGTTTTCCGGATCTGGGTCGACCGGAGTTTTCATTTTAACGTATAAGAGGTCGAGTGAGTCTTTGTTGTTAGGCTTGGTTAACAAGCTCGCTATAATCATTACAAAGAANGGAGCAATGATCTTGAATGGGAATTCCATAGTNTTNAGAGCGGCGTTTTGAAACTTCGTCATGTCCAATCCTAGTAACTTATCATAGATCACCATTTCAAATCGAAACGAGCCTTTTCCAAATTTGTCTCCGTTGTCTAATTGATGAACTCCATCTGTCCAGTAAATGGCTTTNCCTCCTTTTGCTTCTTCGGGTTTGTTAACCTGAAGATAGATCTCATTCGTGCGAAGTTCTGGAACCATTTTAGGTATTGCACGTGGAAGTATAAAAAAACTTAGCAGACAAAAAATAATTGTGATCCAACCTCCNGNNGTTGTAGCCCTGCGCCAGTACATCCCTAACCAAAACAATGCTGCAAATGTCATGGGAACAATCCATGTTAATTCTAATTGTTTAAACATATCCAGCATTGTTAGAGAAACGACCACAGCCCCAATTACTATTATACCNCCTGTAATACGGCCTAAATTAAGGCATTTTTTTTCAGATGCGTTTGGATTAAAATAGGGCACGTAAATATTCCTTACGACGAGTGCTGAACAAACCAGCATGTAGCAATCTATNCTGCTCATCANAGCAGCCANCAAGCAGGCTAACATTAAGCCCACAAGTCCGATACCAAGTGGGCCTAANAATTCTTTTGTAGCTTTCCCCCATGCCATGTCCGCATCCGCTAGTAAAGCTGTATCATTTGCATAAAGAGTGAGCACAATTAGTGCTGTGATTACCCATCCGATTGTACAAAATCGTTTAATAAGGTTTCCAGAAACCAAGCCTATACGAGCGTCAGTTTCGTTTTTGGCAGAACCCCCTCCTGTGACAATAAAATGTGGTGTAAGAACAATTCCTATCATATTCATGATAACGATTGTTATAATTGCATAAAGAGGGAATTCACTNGCTGCACTGCCTCCTATTATTTCAAAAGTTTCTGCTGGCAATTGTTCATGCATAATGCGAAATCCGTCGGTCCAAGTGTCTTCTTCGACGCCGAATTTTTTTACTACTTCATTCAGGCCAAAGGGAATAAGCAGTACTGACAGCAGGATTATACAAACGCCTTGAATGACATCAGTCCAGTATGCTGCCGTTAAGCCTCCGAGCATGCCGTAAATCATCACGATAATTGCAACTGCGGGCACCAGTATATATTCCGTTTTGGTNCCCATTAATTCCTCGCCTAAGAGAGGTATGCCTACTTTGCCGATTGCGGTGAATAACATTGCTCCATATACAACATAATAAAAGCAACCAAAGATTGCGTAAGCAACCCCCATGGGTTTGGACTCGTACCGCTCNGTGAACCAATCGCCTAATGTAAGGCATCGCATGCGTCGATACCAAACGGCGCTAATCCAGTAAATTGGCGTTACAAACAGCCAATACATAACTCCCCACATGCCACTCATGCCATTCGCAAAAGTTCCTCTGGCAGTGTTTACTGGATCGGCAGAACCTGTTCCCGCTCCAAATGCAGCAAAGGTTTGCATCAGTTTTCCAAAATTTCTTCCACCCATGAAGTAATCCTCTTGTTTTTTTTGCTTTCGCATCAGTGCAAAGCCGATTCCTGCCATAATCGAGAAGTAGAGAAGGAGTACGATATAGTCGATAATTTCCATAATTAACTATGATGAATAAACTTTAGATGAACAGGAGCTAGTCGATGCTTAAACGAAAGCCAATGCAAACTAAAATGAGCAAACTTTCCATGNCGTAAAATGAAGGAATGTTTAGGAAACCGGCTTGCATACGCTCAATGCCGAGGTAGTCTTGGCTCGTGAGACTTAGCCATTTTCTCATATTCCCTATTCTCTTTGTTTTAGCTCAAGGATCGATCCTGCTTGCGCAGGAGGAGNCTGAGATATCTATATGGGAAGCAGCAGCCACGGGAGATCTTGACGCTGTTGAAGCCCATATCGACGCAGGAACTGATCTTGATAGTTTGAGCGAGGATGGAGAANCNCCACTACATTATGCAGTGAGAAACAATCAAGCTGAGATGGTATTGATTCTTCTGGATGCAGGCGTAGAAACAGATATTGAAAATTCCCTTGAAGAAACTGCTTTGGATATAGCTATAGCTGGCCGCAAAGATGACATCATTGATTTACTATTGGACGCAGGTGCTGGATTAGATACCCCAGTTGAGTCAATTCATTTCCTAACNTGGTTAGGCGATTTGTTGGGCGTGAAGNTGCATATATACGCGGGAACNAATATAGACCAAGAAGATGAATATGGGAATTTCCCCCTTCTGCTTGCTGCTGAGCTCGGACATGTTGATATTGTGAATCTTTTAATTGAGCATGAGGTTGAATTGGAAACTGAGGATCAGCACGGTTTTACCGCTTTAATAATTTCAGCTGAAAAAAATCACGCTGAGATATCAAAGCTTCTTCTTGATAGTGGTGCGGCTATTGATGCTGAAGACAAGGCTCAGAGGACGGCATTGGATTGGTCTATTATTATGCTATCTTCTCAGGTTGAGGATCTTCTNAGAGAAAACAATGCCCCAAGTGGTGCTGATAAGTCATTCATTGCGGCAATCCAAACAAATAATATCGATTCGGTTAACACCCTTCTCGCTCAAGGTGCTGATGTCAACGAACCAGCTTATACATCAAAAACGCCAGTTCACTATGCGTCGCATTCTCGTAACATAGAAATCTTAAAACTTCTGATTTCAAACGATGCAAATTTAGAAGCCAAGACAGAGGCCGGCGTAACGCCACTTGGCTATGCCGTTGGATTAAATCAACCAGAGAATTGTCGTCTTCTACTACAATCCGGATCGGATGTTGATACGGTTGACAGCTTTCAGCGAACTAATCTTAATCTAGCTGCCAGCCTCAAGCATCAAGAAGTTACAGGTGTTTTACTTGAATTCGGCGCTAATCCAAACACGCTTGATCAATGGCACTATTCATCACTAGACGTAGCAGAGGAGTTCGGATCGGAGGAAATAGCTGAATTAATTCGTGAGGGAGGCGGCATAAACGGTCCAAAGATATCAATTCACGATGCCGCTGGAACCAGAGACAACGATAAGTTGGCTCTGCATCTTTTCTTTGGTACAGATATTAATCTGTTGAATATAAATAATGAAACGCCCATGGATGTAGCTGCTAACAATAATGCATTTGAGACGCTTACTTTTCTTAAGGAAAGGACTCGGATCGATTTTATAAATGATGATGATGGAAACAAACTCATTCGCGTTATTGGTCCATATGGGATTGGAGATCTGACTCCGCAGTTAGAATTTGTTTTAGAGGTATCCGATAATTTTGAGGATTGGGAAATATTAGAATCAATTGACACTGATGATGGAGTAGGTGAAATGGAATTCAATCCTGACGAAATTGTTCAATCTCAGTTTTATCGTATTGTGATTAACGAGATTGAAGACTAATTAGTCTGAATCATCAATCTTGGGGGGTATAATAATTAAAGTGCTGCTTTTTGTCCTGTGTGGATTATTCTTCTTGGATGGCAAGTATAACTCACAAGGACGAAGCGCCGTTTACTCGAGAGGATCCATGGCGCATTTTTCGAATCATGGCGGAGTTTGTTGATTCTTTTGAGGAGCTTTCTCGGTTAAAGCCCAGTGTAACGATCTTTGGATCGGCAAGAACCAAACCCCGAGATCCATACTACAAATCGACAGTAGAGATGGGGAAAAAATTAGCTAAAGCAGGAGTTCCAGTGATTACCGGCGGCGGGCCAGGCATAATGGAAGCGGCAAATAAGGGAGCTGCACAAGGTAAGGGGACTTCGGTAGGGCTAAACATTGAACTTCCATTTGAACAGTGTGGGAATTCTTACGCTAACCTGCCAATAAATTTTCATTACTTTTTTTCGAGGAAGGTATGCCTTGTGAAATATAGTCTAGGTTTTGTCTATATGCCTGGAGGGTTTGGAACAATGGATGAATTATTCGAGGTTATTACACTTGTTCAGACTCACTGCCTTGAGAAGTTTCCACTGATTTTATTTGGTAAAAAGCATTGGCGCGGTATGATTAATTGGGCGCGAAATACTCTTGAAAAAGAAGGCTTTATCAGCCCCGGAGATATTGAATTAATGACTTTGACTGACGACGTTGATGAAGCCGTTGAGTTGTTGCTTAAATATATTGATGAGAAAAAAGACAGCGATAGGATTAGTGGAGCTTTTAATTAATATTAAATTTTCAGAGTATTAATTGAATAGTTTTACTTAAATTATTCTTGGGTTGTGGGATAGTCCTTATATATAATTTGCTTGGATAAAACTATTTTCGCTTGGCTTTATTTTTGCTTTTGGCCCGTTTTGTAGCAGCTTTCACCTTGGTAGCTACTTTGAGACGGAGGCCGTTTAATCTGATAAATCCTGTTGCATCATCTTGATTATAAGCATCTGTTGGGTCGGCTTCCATAGTCGCTATATCAGGACTATATAGGCTTACTGGTGATTTAAGCCCGGCAGCAATAATATTCCCCTTATAAAGTTTAACCCGAACGGTTCCACTGACGTTTTGTTGGCTTTCAGTAATCAGTGCCTGCAATGCTTCACGTTCTGGAGCGTACCAAAATCCATTGTAAACTAGTTTTGCGTACTCGGGGATCAATGAATCGCGCAAGTGCATTACTTCTCTATCCATGGTTATGGATTCCATCATGCGATGTGTTGCATGAAGGATTGCTCCTCCGGGTGTTTCATATACTCCCCGCGATTTCATACCAACGAAGCGGTTTTCAACCATATCTACACGGCCGATGCCGTGTTTGCCTCCAAGGCGGTTCAGCGTTTGCATTATTTTTAAAGGAGTCATCGCTTTGCCATTCACACTTACACAGTTTCCTTTATCGAAATCAACAGTGATATATTCCGGCTTGTTAGGAGCATCTTCCGGCGAGACGCTGAGCTTGTACATTTGCTTATATTTTGCGGCGGAAGCGTCTAGCCAAGGATCCTCTAGCATGCCAGCTTCATAGGAAATATGCAGAAGGTTGCGATCCATTGAGTAGGGCTTTTTCATGCTGGCTTCGACGGGGATCTTCTTTTCTATACAATAGTCTATCATTTCCTTTCTCCCAGGAAACTGCTTCCGGAATTCTTCGTCCCTCCAAGGGGCGATTATTTCCAAATCTGGCGCAAGCGCGGCAGAAGCTAGTTCAAAACGGACCTGGTCATTTCCTTTTCCTGTTGCTCCATGGGCGATTGCTTTTGCTTTATGCTTTCGAGCTATTTCTACCATTCGCTTAGCAATCAGAGGTCGGGCTATGCTTGTTCCGAGAAAATATTGCCCTTCGTAAATTGCGCCAGCCTGCATCATGGGGAAAATAAAATCGCTAGCAAACTCCTCCCTTAGGTCGTCGATGTAGATATCAGAAGCCCCAGTCTTGCGAGCTTTTGGTCTCAGCCCTTTTGTTTCTTCTTCTTGTCCGACATCAGCACAGAAGGCGATAACTTCAGCTGAGTACTTTTCCTTAATCCAGGATAATAATACGGAGGTATCAAGCCCTCCCGAGTATGCTAGAACAATCTTCATGCTTAAAAAAACTGCCCGCGCATCATCGGCAAATCAAGCAACGATGAAAGAAAAAACGCTGTTTAGGCTAAACTTTGATCCTAGTTGGTATCAATTTCGTTGACTGATGAAATTTGACAGGATAACGGTTGTCCATATCGCTATGTTAAAATTATCTAAACTCTCATTGTGTNTATTGGCAGGNGTTCTGTTAACAGGGCTGAATATTGTTNTTGCCGCTAAGAACTTGGATGCAGCAGACCCCAAGAAGGTGGATGCGGACTTTAAGTTTCAAGGNGAGTNTGCTGGATCTCTTAATGGCCAATACGATGTTGGAGNTCAGGTAATTGCTTTAGGTGGAGGTAAATTTAAAATGGTGCTATTCCCTGGCGGCCTTCCAGGGGCAGGATATGATGGGGAAGAAAAACGTGAATATATGGGAACTCGGGATGGGGATACTGTCAATTTTGAGGGAGGAACTACGAGTAAGAGTATCTCTGATGGAAAGCTGACATTTGAAATGGATGGCCAGTCATTTTCAATCGATAGGGTTATCCGTAAAAGTTCAACAGAAGGGGCAAAGCCACCAAAGGGAGCTATAGTTTTGTTCAACGGCAAATCTGCGAAGGCCTTTAAACCGGGAAAAATGACTGAAGATGGTTTGCTAATGGAGGGAGCCAATAGTGTCGAAAAATTTCAAAGCCACAAACTTCATTTGGAATTTCGTTTACCATATGAGCCGACGCGACGGGGACAGGGTCGAGCAAATAGCGGCTGCTATCTTCAGGCGCGCTACGAGGTGCAAGTACTCGATTCATTTGGGCTTGCTGGTAAGCATAATGAGTGTGGGGGTATTTACACCATCAAAGATCCTGATGTGAATATGTGCTATCCGCCTCTTCAGTGGCAGACATACGACATTGATTTTACAGCTGCTAAGTTCGATAGCGAGGGAAAGAAGACCGCGAACGCTAGGATTACTGTTCGTCATAATGGTGTCCTAATTCATGAGGATGTTGAATTGCCTAAACGCACTACGGCGAGTCCGTTGGCTGAGGGATCNTCTCCGGGATTTTTACACTTACAGGATCATAGTAATCCTGTGCGCTATCGAAATATCTGGGTGGTAAAGAAATAATTTTATCTAGCAATCTATTCTTAAGTGAATANGCCGGTTCGAGCTATTAGTTTATTTTTATGATGGAGACTAGGTTGCTATAAAATTACGAAACCATTTTTCTGGCTTTGCTTTAAAACTCCAGTTTTTTCCTCGCCAGTCGAAGTTTAGTTCTTTTGCATGTAAAGCATGGCAAGGTAAGATCAATTGTTTTTTGTGTTCATTTGTTAGTCGCCTTTCGACCAGTGCAAGGTAGCAGTCTTCATCATGTCCGTAGAGCTTATCTCCAACAATCGGATGTCCAATATGCGCTAGGTGAATTCTAAGCTGGTGCTTTCGTCCAGTTTCAGGCCTCGCCTCTAGCAGTGAAAAGCTTCCTTCTGGCCTAAAAAATCGCTTGGTTACTGTAAAGCAGGTCTTTGATGGACGTCCATCTGACCTTACGCAATCCTTTATTGCTACTCTGCTTGTCGTGTTGCGACCTAAAGGCTCTTCAATAGTACCTGAGTCTGATTTGATGTGACCGTGGACTATAGCGTCATATGACTTGTTTTCATCGCCGTTTTCCCAAAGTTGCCGGAGTTCTTTTGCGGCTTCATCGTTCTTAGCAACCAAAACAATTCCGGATGTTTCGCGATCGAGTCGGTTGATCATATGTACGGTATTAGTCTGATCAAGATACAGCCGCGCTCTACTTATAAGGCTGCTATAAACATCTCCCTTTGTAGGATGGCAAACTAGGTCGGCCGGTTTATTAATAACGAGTATATTGTTATCTTCATAAATTAGCTCAAAAAGATCACCATTGGAAATAGTCATAAATATAAATGGTTAGTTTTTGAACATACTATGAATAACAATTTAATTATATTAGTAGTTTTGCGCGATGCTATAATTCATTATTTTATGAAATTACTCAGCAGTGTTTTCAGACCGAAAAAAAATTTCACACCGAGGAAGTTGTCTTTGTAGTTTTTTGACACCATCGATAGATATTTTTGATTTATAAAGATAGAGTGACTTGAGGTTTCTTAGATTAGCCAAGTCCGATACACTTTTATCTGTAATTTGAGTATCATGAAGCCACAGCTTTTTAAGTTGAGTGAATTTTGAAATCTCTTGGATTCCTAAGTTGGTAATAGGGGTTTCCCCTAAGTGTAATTCAGTTAACTTGGGCAATTCTCGTAGATGTTTTAATCCTCTGTCTGTAATTTTATTTCCTCGTAATCCTAGGTATTTTAGCGATTTGATTTTTTTAATTTGCGCTAACCCTATATCGGTAATTTTCGTTTTACCAATTGGTAGGTATTGCAATGATTTATGTTTAGTTAAGTGAACCATCCCTTCATCTCCTACATTTGTTTGAAATAGGTTAAGCCATTCAATGCTTGATAAACTTTCAAGGTGAAATAGACCTTTATCTGTTACTTTTGTTTGTTCTAAGGACAGGTCAGTAAGCTTTGTAAAAGTAATTAACAGCTTCAATTCAGAATCAATTATTTTTGAGCGATTTAAATTAATCTCCCTAACTACACCGTTTGTTTTGAAAATCCCTGCCCCCAGTTCCTTCAGCTTTTTGATCTCGTCTGCTTGAGAGGTAAATGTAATGGCAATCGACAACATTACAATTGAATAGGCATAATTCATGCCTTTATTCCAACTGCGTCTGTAATACTTACCAGTCCTTCATTGGCTAAGCGTCTGGCTAGACCCTTGAGAATGGATCGATTTATTTGAGGCCCTTCATAAACTAATCCTGAATATATTTGCAGAAGTGATGCGCCAGCAGTGATTTTTTCCCAAGCATCCTCAGATGAAAAAATACCACCGACACCGATAATGGGGAGTGTGCCTTTCGTTTGTCGGTAAAGATGCCGAATTACCTCTGTGCTTCGTGCTGACAGCGGGCGACCACTTAGCCCGCCTTTTTCTAAGTATAGTTTAGTTTTGTTGACGTTGGTTTCTTTTGGTCTTGCGATAGTTGTGTTTGTGGCAACTAGTCCAGCAAGCCGATGAGGATTAACAAGTTCGAGAATTTCATCGAGCGCATCGAATTCAAGGTCTGGGGCTACTTTAACAAGAATCGGTTTCTGATTGATATTGTTCGACTGAAGGGCGGATAATATTTCATCAAGTGCAGCCTTGTCTTGTAACTGCCTGAGATTAGGCGTGTTCGGGGAACTAACATTAATAACAAAAAAATCTGCAAGATTTTTAAGCTGGTTAAATGAATACAAGTAATCCTCAGCTGCTTTTTCGAGAGGAGTGATCTTGGATTTTCCTAGGTTAATTCCAACCGGATGAGCTGGCCAGAGGTTGTCCTTGCGCAAGTCGATTAGCCGTTTAGCTATAGAGTCAGCTCCTGGGTTGTTGAACCCCATCCTGTTGATTAGCGCCTCATCTTCTATTACGCGGAACATCCGTGGTTTTGGATTGCCGGATTGCTCATGCTGGGTGACGCCTCCCAGTTCGCTAAAACCAAATCCTAGTGACTCCCACATGGGTACTGCCTCCCCCGCTTTATCCATTCCAGCTGCGAGGCCTATAGGATTTGGAAAGTTCAGACCAAATAAGTTGACTGGCAGTCTCTGTCCCTTGAAGAAGCATTCCGAGAGCTTGAGTGCCCAGCGTCTCTNGGCAGCCCAACGAAGTTGGCTGATAACTATGTTGTGCGCTTCCTCGGAATTACGCTTAAAAAAGTTTGGTCTAACTACCGCCTTGTATATCCAAGACACGTGGAGATTGTCACTGTGAGATGCCTAGTCGTCGAGCATGTACTTAGCTTTTAAGAATTAAAACAGCTGATATTTCGATGGGAAGCGAAGCATTTGCCATTTTTCTTCATGTGCTTTCCATTCGTCCCATGCAAGCTCATCTAAAAGGCGGATTCTTTTTTTGTATAATTTTTTGTCGTGTGGCAAACGTTTAATTTTTTCATTGAGTAATTTCAATGCTGTGGCGATTCGGCCATGCATGTTTTCTCGCCGAATGTGAAGTAAAACAAATTTATCATCCTTGGTTTCCGCCCATTTTTGTAATTCTGAAAAATTTGATTCGAACTTATTTTTCAGTTCTGAAATAAGGCGAGTTTTTTCCTCGCTTTTTATATCATCTTTTTCTCGTAATTGGNTTTCTTGATAGCCCAGTGCGCGCCCCTTACGGTAGAGAGCGTCAGTTAAGGTGTTTAATTTTTTATCAATCTTTTTTCTTTCGGCTTGAGCATTGTCATCATCCTGATTGAGTTTTATTCCGTAGTGTTTTGCGAGAGCTTCCGTATCGATTTTAGTTATAACGGCATCAGCGGCAGCAACAATTTTTTCGAGGTGTTTTTTACGGTTGGTTTCTCCATCAAGCCGTCTGAGTTGTTCGACGAGCACNGGTAAATGGTCAGGGTAGGCTGTTAAAATCTCTTTTGCTATTTGATCAAAATCCTCTGATTTCTTTTCACCATGTAATTTAGTCAAACGAGTAACTTTCAAATCACGGATTGCTTCGGCTAATTTTTCTGCCTCTGATTTTTCGTTTTTCTTATTATTTTTACTGCTATCAGTTGGTTTGCTTTTGACTGGTTTAGTCGGCGGAACTCTCATCGAAAGTGGAAAGCCATCTGGTTTTTTTCCTGATCCGATTAAATTACTATTACTTTGTCCATAGCTTATACTTCCAAGCAAAATGTCTCCAGCTGCTGCCTCGCTTGGTATAGAGCTTGGCNGTTCGATATAAATTCGGGTTTGATTCCCTTTTGACAATATGCCTGATCTAAATCCACTTCCGCCTGTTATCGCATTATCGGGATCGCTATGAAATTTCAGTGAAACCGGTTTAACGATTTTCAAATCAAGGTTCAGGGGCATGTCTTTAAGTTTTTTTAGATGCTTCAATTCATGGTTTCTAACATGAAATTTTAGAGTGTAGTCACCTTTATTCAGGCTTGTTGATCCTCTACTGCCGCTNGATCCAGATGCTATAAATCGTTTTGATTTATCGTAGAGTATCCAGATCAAAGACTCCCAAGACTCGTGAAATTGATCTTCCAACGCAAGGGCTGGTTGAGGTGTTACGGTCGTCTTTTTACTTATATTGAAAGAGTAACTTAATTCGGCTTCGTATATTTGACGATTACTAGGGAGTGAGTCTCTTGGATCACTTAATGGTCGTGTTTTAAAATTACTAGGAATTATTACCTTGCGAATTTTATTGAAGGAGCCGCTTGGGGCAACGGCCTCGTTGCCTAAAGGGGCAGNTATATCTACTTGAGTGACTAGTTTTGCAGCATCTATATGAAGAGAATGACTGTCTGGCTTTATGCCGTGAAAAGTTGCGTTAACTGTTAAATCTGTTTTTCCAAGGCTTGACCAGAATTGGGCAATTGCTAATTCGATGGTCCTTCCGCCGGTGACTTCAAAGCTTTGGACCTGTGTGTCGTTATCTCGCATAGTGATATACTCTCGTGTGCCACTTTCGTAAAACGATTGCCCGGGTATCTCCTGTACGGTATGCATTACAATACGACGTGTGCCATCCAAATCTCCTGTGTGGAATGCCACATCAGCCCACGTGGCTCCGTTTGGAATTTGAAGGAAATTACGATCAATGAAACCAGGAGTAAGGGTAATTTTCTTTGACCAATGTATACTCTTTGATGTGTCTATTGGCTCGCCCTTCAACACTGTAATTGGNACGCGGAAAACTGGGCCGCGCTCTGGATGATCAGCATCGTATCCTATTATCTCGGTGAAATGCATGCCGCTGGTTAGCGATTGCGGATTAGTTTCGATACTAAAATTACGACCACCATGCATGAGTACGACATGCTTTGGGTGGTCTACCCAAGGGGCCTTACACTCAAGGTTAACCCGCATTTCAAAAGCCACCTTTTCAGCATTATCTTCATCCTCATGAAAAGAAGGAGTTACGGCGATAGTGGATGAAACGGCGCGGTCGGTGTTAAATGCTTCACGAAGGTAAACACCCCTCCCTCCTTGGCTGCGATTGGCGATTACGAAACGCAAGTCATGATCCTTGGACTTTTTGTTCGTCACTAAATAGTCGAAAGCCTTATCAATTTGCAATACGCCGTGGCCCTGTGCGAACCTCTCTACGTTTGGGATTTGTTTTGCCGTATTGACTATTGCTCTTTTGATCCTGTATGGGGACCATTTTTGTTTCTGATGTTTCAATCCTGATAAAAGTAGGGCGATACCTCCACATGCACTTGGAGAGGACATTGAAGTGCCATTCATCATCATATTGCCTTGTAGTGTCCAGTTAGAGACCGGTGCGATGGCTCCACCAGGCGCAGTGAAGTCTACTCCTAGATTGCCATCAAAAGTTGGCCCGCGAGATGACCATGTATATTGGATAGCTGGCATTGTTTCACGGAGTGAATACTGTGCTTCCATCATTGTAGGGGAAACGTATGCTCCAATTCCAAAAAGCGCTGAAGTGGTGCCCCCTGGAGATCCGACAGTTGATAGGGCTGGCCCGCTGTTGCCGGCACTAGCCACAAAGATTACCCCATGCTTATTAACAATTTCCGAGTATAGTCCGGCAAGTCGTCCGTCATTTGGATCTTGAGTAGGACCACCATAACTCATGTTGATCAATTGGCATTTGTTTTCTAGGACAGCGATCAATCCTCGTACTTCTCCTGTTCCCATTGAAGAACTTCCCATGCGGCGATCTCCGATTTTGACTGAAACGATCTGTGCTCCAGGAGCGAGGCCGTTTAATTCAGGTTTTTCTGGATAGTTTGCAGCAACAATTCCGGCGACATGTGTTCCATGTGCACCCACATCTGTAACAATTGAAAGAGTGTCTCCGTTGTCGTAGATATTAAGTACAAAATTCATCATTGCCTGTTTACCAAAGCTAGACCATTGACGTTCAGTTCTGAAATTAGTCATCAGCTTTTCGTCGTTAAAATCACCATCTTCATCTGTGTCCACTGCAGCTCTCCATACTTTGCCATCATGGAAGGCTACACAGTCATAAATGGGGCCTGGATCATTGTAGCTGCTATTGAATGAGCTTATGAGATCAATTTTTGCCTGNATCTCTGCTCGTTCTCTCTTTTTCTCTCCTTTTGGAGAGGCGTTAGCTTCGTCAAATTCTGCTAGACTAGCTTGTAAGGCCGCAGAACGTTCATGCTGCTTTTTATCCCATTCTTTTTTGCGTTCTGATTTTAAGCGAGAAACTAATGCACTTGGAAAGAGTTCGTAGGCTGCTTTAATGCCTAGGCGCCATTTTCCATTTTTATTATCCCAGTCGCTTCCAAGCTTAAGTGTTCTCCCTGTAAGTCCGATCAATGAGTTGTCTGTGGCTTCGTATNTTTCTGACATATCTACGTCGCCACTGCCGGATCCGTCTACAACATCAACGATTTTAGGTTGGCCGTGGCTGGTTATCTGAAGCCCTGGGGCACCAGGGTCGACTCCGGTATCAAATATTGCGACCGTNATGCCTCGCCCATCATANATTGGATTTGCATCTAAAAACCGAAGGGCTCCGGTTTCTTCTTTAGGCAGAATGCCTTGTAACGGAAAAGTTTCTGAAGTTGGCTTAGCTGGCATGGCCAGCGTTAGAATAATTGCCGAACCCAAGCAATATCGGTTTATCATAAAGCAAACCCATTTTGACTAAGAGTTACAAAATCGCCAAGACCAAACTAGATGGCTAAATCATCGATTCAGTTTGTCAGTAATCAGTCTTGAAGGCAGTGTTTTCGAGTTCATGGATAATCCGGAAGTTATCATAGGCTTATTAATCGGTGCATTTCTTGGGGGAGTTATCGGTTGGTTGCTCGGCTCTAGAAAGAGCGCTCGGGCAGAGGCTGAGCGAGAAGCGACTGAGACACGTATTGAAGAGCAGCGTAAGGCTTCTGAGGAGCAATTAGCCATGATCAGAAAGGCAAATGATCAGGCGGTTTCACAATTGAAGGAGTCATTTAAAGCATTAAGTGTCGATGCCTTAAAGGAGGCTCAGCCCGCATTAGTGGAGAGATTAGAAAAGTTTCAAGAGATCACTAAAGGGGACTTGAATACTAGTAAAGAGGCGGTAGCCAAGTTGGTTGCTCCACTTAAGGAACAATTGGAGACTTATCAAAAGCGTTTGGCGCAAAATAGCAATAACCAAACTGAACAACTTTCAAAGGTTACTCAACAGCTAGAGACTCTTGGGCAACAAAGCCAATTGCTTTCCAAGGAGACAGAACAGTTGCGCCAAATATTAAACTCCAGTCAACAGCGTGGGCGATGGGGAGAGGAAACCTTACGTCGCGTAGTCGAGGCAGCAGGGCTAAGTGCTCACTGTGATTTCACGGAGCAAGCTCAGGCAGCTGAAGGCAGGCCGGACTTGGTCGTGCATTTACCCGGTAATAGGCATATTGTGATTGATTCTAAGGTTCCGGACTTGTCTTTTCTAAATGAGTTGGATACTGCCGACCCTTCTGAACGTAGGGCTGCATTTGAGCAGCACGCAAAAAAAATGCGTGATACAATCAAAGCGCTGGCTGATCGAAATTATCCTAAGCACATTGATGGAGCTTTGGATTGTGTTGTCATGTTTGTTCCTGCTGAATCGTTATTCAGTGCAGCACTTGAGGGAGATCCAGGTCTAATCATTTGGGCAGCTGAACGTCGTATAACTTTAGCCACCCCGACGTCTTTGATAGCTTTGTTGAGTTCCGTGAAAGTAAGCTGGCAGTACCACACTCAGTCTGAAAACGCGCGGAATATTGCTGAGGCTTCGCAGGAGCTATATAGTAGGCTTGTTGTTTTTATTGGCCATTTTGACAAGATTAGAAAAGGTTTAGAGCAGGCAGGTAAGGCATACAATGCGGCTCTTGGTAGTTATGAAAGATCTGTTAGGCCAAGTGGTGAGCGGGTTAACAAGTTGCAGGTCGGGGAGACTGAGGGTAGAGAATTGCCAAACTTTGAGCCGGTCAATGAGGTGTTGAGGGAAATCCCGCTTTCTTTATCAGAGGGTTCTGAAAAAGATTAAAGAGATCTTAATCAAGCAGTGCTCTTTTCTTCTGAAGTGGGGGGTAATTTAAGGGCCATCAAGAAGGGCACTATTAGGAATGATGCCCCCACCCAGTAGGGAATAGTACTGCCAAATTTCCAGTACAAAACGCCACCTATTATAGGGCCAATTGACCGGCTTAATGATCCAAGGGAACGAAAAACACCAAGTGAAAGCCCTTGCCGGTCAGCTGGAGTGTAACGGGATACTAGTGAATTGAGTGAAGGCATTGCCATGCCACTACCAGCAGCCATAAGAAAAAGTCCTCCGAAAAGAATTTCACTGGTNGTAGCGTTTCCTATAGTGATAAATCCAGGAAGAGTGCAAAAAATGCCGACAAGAGCGGTGCGCTTTTCGCCCATACGTTTTATTAATTGTCGAGCAACCCCTCCTTGAAAAAGAGTAAGGGTGATTCCGATGAATACAAACATCCAAGCAATGTCAATTGGTTTAAAACCATGCCTTTCCATCGCGTAAAATGTAATGGTAAATTCAACAGAAGAAAATGCGGTCCAATATGCAAAATAAATTAAGTTTGTCCGTGCTACTCCTGGGAGATTAATTCTCTTAAGTTGAGCAAATGGATTAAAACTTCGCGTGTTGGTGTTATTACCGCGTTTTTCTTTAGGAAGGCTTTCCGATAATTTAAAAATAACCAATAACCAGTTTACTGACGATATGGCTAGTGCAATTACAGCCGCTCCAGAAAAAGGGTGCAAAGCCAATCCTGAGATAGCCTTATCCGGTTCCACCATTTGCCAGCTATAAGCTAAACCACCAATGGCTGGCCCAAGTATGAAACCTAAGCCGACAGCTACGCCGATAAAAATCATGCCAGATGCTCGGTTTTTTTCAGAGGTGATATCGGCTGCCACAGCTGAAGCTGTTGAGATATTTCCAGCCATGATTCCTCCAAGGATTCGTCCAATAATCAAAAGAGAAAAACTACCTGCAAACATCCATATCAAATTAGCGAAAACAATTCCGCCAAGTGTAAAAATCAGTGTCGGCCTGCGACCATGTTTGTCTGAAAAAGCCCCCCAGATCGGAGCAAAGATAAATTGCAAGACGCCGTATATTGAACCAAGGATTCCTCCGAAAAGAGTGGCTACGGCATTCTTGTCTTCACCAGCAAATTGTTCGAGCCAGGTAACAAGGGAGCCTATTAGACTTTCTCTGCCATCTAGCTCCAAATAGTAATCGAGCATTNCAGGAAACAGAGGGAAAATAATAGAGAAACCAACCACGTCGATGAACACGGTAAGGAAAACAATAAAAAGAGTTGGCTTCTTCATCCGCAAGAAATTGCGATGTGAACTTCAGTATCGCGGGCCGCGCAGTCTAGAGAAGTCCGGTCACAATACAACGACTTTCCTCAAAAAAAGCATGTTAATTAACAGGACAAGANTTCGCCTGTTACTAAACTTCATTTAGTGGCTCAGTTGCATCGCCAAATGTTTTGGAGCGAACATCCATTTTGTCCATCATGCTCAAGAAAAGACGGCACATTTGCCGTTTATTCTTGCCGAGGTAGTTTAAATTTTGCCCTCCCTTAATTCTGCCGCCGCCTCCTCCAAGCATAACTACTGGTAATTGTGTTGCATCGTGGTGGCCGGTTAGCATGCTNGAGCATAACATCAACATAGAATTATCAAGANCAGTACGATCTCCTTCCTGAATACTGTCGAGNCGACTTGCGATGTAAGCCATTTGCTCTAGGAAAAATTGGTTTACTTTCAGCCAGTCATCCGTGTCACTGTGTGAGAGTAAATGGTGTATCATGTAATCTACTCCAAGATGTGGAAAGCGTAGTGTCCCATGATCGTTGTTGAGCTTTAATGTGCAGATACGAGTGGTATCTGTTTGAAACGCAAGAACCAATAGATCACTCATGATTCGCATGTGTTCAACTATATCCTGTGGATATCCATCCTTTGGGCGTGGCATATCAGGTGTGGTCATCGTAGGGCGCCAGCCTTGCAATTCCCCGCGTTTGCCTGCGCTTTCTATTCGTTTTTCCACCTCTCGAACAGAGTTTAGATACTCGTCTAGTTTTTGTTGGTCTAGGCGGCTTATATTACGTCGCAAATTTTTTGCGTCTGAAAGTATTGCATCGAGCACGCTTTTGTCGCCAGCTTGAGTCTTATTTTTAAACATCTGATCAAAAGCCAGTGCAGGATAGACTTCTAATGGGGTTGGAGTGGTCGGGCTGGTCCAAGAAATATGTGAGCTGTAAAGCATTGAGTAATCCTTATGCACGGATGGATTTGCTTTTTCGCAGCCGAGTACGAGACTCGGAAGCTTTGTTCGATGGCCAATACGATGTGCAACGTATTGGTCCACACTGGTGCCGGACTGGATTCTTCCTCCTGAGGCTAATGGAGCACCTGAGAGTAGGTTTCCTGTTTGTGAACTGTGAATGTTTCCTTTCAGTGCTTCAGCATTGTAAAGGCCGCGAATGAAAACCATTTTCTTCTTAAAATTATTAAGTGGATGAAGGACTTTTCCTAGTTCCATATTTGTGCCTTCTCCTTTGGCCCACCATTCCTGCTTATGAAAACCGCAGCCGGTAAAAAGGATTGCCATTCGGGTCGGAGCATCACTTGCCTGTTGGCTTTTACGGTTAGTGTCTCCCCACACGCGAAGCGATTCCATCCATGGTAGAGCCATTGATACACCAAGGCCGCGTAACATGGTGCGGCGTGAAAATTGTTGGGATGATGCCTTCATTGGTTCGGATTTCGGCTTATGCTGAATTGTTGACTGTTCTAGTCAATACTGATTTATAGTCTGGCGACCCCGAATTTTTCGGAATTGTGGACTGAGTATGATTACTTCGATTGCCTTGCTGAATCGATAATCGTTTTTCTCCAGATGGTTTTTCATCTTTTCGATTAACAGCAAATCTGAAAGTGCGACTTCGCGGCCTAGGGCATAGCCAAGAAGTTTGCGGCAGAATTGATTCATCACATCATCAAGCCGTTTAGTCGCTAAGTGATCTCGAAGCCCGATCAAGCCCTTAATTTGTGTGCCATCCATTAGTTTTGTTTCGCTATTAAAATTGGTTAGGCGTTGCCTCCCGATTGCATCAAATTCTTCAAGAGCAAAACCGTAAGGATCAATTCGTTCATGGCACTTCGCGCACTCTGGCGCTTCGCTGTGTTTTTCGATCAGTTGTCGTGCGGTTAGTTCGCTAGGCACACTTTCAGGTAATTGTGGAACATCCGCCGGAGGGCGAGGAAGTTTTTCGCCTAGCAAAGTTTCATATACCCAATTACCCCGCAGGATTGGACTGGTACGAGATGCACCAGAGTTTATTGCAAGAACTGTAGCTAAACCTAACACACCACCTCGGCCTTTAGCCTGCATTCCATCAATGCGTCGCCATTCTTCGCCGATAATATTATTTATTCCGTAATGCTTAGCCAAACGCTCATTCAAAAATGTATGGTCTGCTGTTAACAGGTCTAAGACTGAGCCATCATTGCGAAACATATCCTCGAAGAATCGAATAGATTCTTCGTACATGTCTTTTTTTAAAGTGGCGAATTCCGGGAAACGTTGTTCATTTTTATCATCATTTTGGTCAAAATCTCGTATATGAAGCCATTGGCATGCGAATTGTTCAGCTAATCTGCGGATGCGTGTGTCCCTCAACATTCGACGAGTTTGATTGATCAGAATATCGTTATTTGTGAGTTTGCCGTTATTCCCAACTTCTCTCAAGGATGCGTCTGGTATAGAGGACCATAGGAAATAGCTCAGGCGTTTAGCTAGCTCGTTAGAACTGACAGGAACGGGATCATGCCCCTTGCCAGCTTTTTCGCGTCGGTATAAAAAAGCAGGAGATGTTAGTATTCTGGTAATAGTTAGCCTGATGGCTTCCTCGTGATTAATTTCACGATTACGAAGATTATTATATAGAGTTTGAAGGCTAGACTTTTCTGCTTTATTTAGAGGTCGGCTCCAAGCGAGCCCAGCCCATTCGATTACGGCATCTAAATGCCTCTGTTCATCTTCAAGAAGCCTTGCATGAAACGCGGCTACTTCTTTCATTAGTATTGGTTTATATGGCTTCCAAGCTATTACAAGGTCGGGGCGGTCTTGAGTTGAAAACTCAACGATTTGTTCATAAGCAATTTCTTTCTTTAGAGGCTCCTTGGTGATGTATAATAGCTCATCCCAAAGTTGGTCTAGTTCTCTTTTTTGTGGGTCATTGAGCATTAGTCGTTGAAGTGCTTCGTCTTCACGGAAATAAAGTGACATGGTAACCACTTCGTCGACCGGGACAATTTGAGGATAACAGATCGATGCTGGAAACAGGTTGCGGAAATCATTTAGACTGGAGATTATTCTTTTCTCTGTGTCGCTGTTTGGGGTTGTGATGATGGGTCTATTTGGTGAAAGTTGATTCGGACTNGGTTTCTCTAATCCTACAGAAATTTGAACGCTGCCGGCTTTGCCATATTCCGGTTCTAGATCTCCAGAGACAACAAGTGTACGGCCTTCCGCTAATTTTGAAGGTATATGTANTTCTATAATGTTTGGNGCCCTAACAATTAAGTCAGATGATTCTACTGNATGTCCTAGCGGATGTTTGCCAAAGCGNGGNTCTGGTTTGATNGTTTTTATANGACTCTTTAATCGTTTAGGAATAGTGATTTTATACAAGTGTTCCAACAGCCTTGAATCAGGTGAATTTGGTTGTGGCTTAATATTACCGTCGGCCAGAGACTGTATGCGAGCAGCTAGATCTTTACGTTTTNTTACATCCTTTTCATCAAGCCATTTTGTAATTAGTGACCCCTCTGGTATTTGTAATACTTTATGATGAACTTTCGCCACATCTTCTATATTGCCACTATAAAAGTGCCAAACTGCATTGTTGCCGTACTGGTCTTTCAGTGGGTTTCCATCCAGTATTCTGCCAGATATATCTTTAGATANGTCCCAAGTGTTTTTGGTCCNACCGGTTTCAGTAAGGGTCATGTCAACGTGAGTTAGATCGCAGGCGTGACTCCCATCCCTAGGGCCAATTGCCAGTCTAATCACATCGCCGACATTTACATTTAATTTAAAAGGGTTTAGTTCCCCTGAGCCGCCTGTATTATATTCACCATATCCAATATTTACTAATTTACGGCTGGTATGATGTTGAACCCACCATTCACCCCCATTACCACAGTTCACATGTGCATCCGCTATTTTTGCTGAGATAACAAGTTCCCCACTAGTTGGNCTTTTCCATCCAACTGCAACAAAATGTGTTGGGGATGGGTGAACCTCAACGCTTCTCGGTCNGGCTATGCCNGGAATTNTATANTCTGAGTTCGACGAGTTGGCTANTACGNTAGGGGTTTCNGGAAGNCCCCAACCGTTTACATACTCTGAGCCTCCCAGGTGGATNAATTTTTTGGTTAATAACCCTTCAATAATAACCGGTCGTCTTGGGNCNGCTCCGATGTAATCTAGCCAAGAAGAAAGAATTTCTNGATCCAATTTATATTCATTTGCCAACNTGTCTAAATCAGTTTGATCCGAAACTATTTTNGAAACTGCAGTAAGGTAACGAGATGTTAGTGATAAAGATTCGCTTTGTAAGTCTGCTAATCGATCAGCTAATCCGNGAATATCACGTAACGATAGGTCGGGTTTGTTTCCTCCGGTTAGGCGAGGGTTCCTCCATCTTACAAAGTTATCACTTTCGATACCTCCTGCGTTGTTTGCTGCGAGATAAACTATAAGGCTTTGGCCATTATTCAAAGGTGATAGCTTTAAGCTAAAATTTTCAGAGGATTTTGTGAAAGTTTTAGGGTTCATCCAAGCTGTTGGTCCGTCCTTACGGCCAATATGCCCTATTGGATCAATCCGCCATAGTGCTTGCTGCCACTGGTGAATAGTCTGTGTTAATGGCTTTGGATTTGTGTCTTGAGTCGAACGCCACTGTTCTCGTATTTGATTTAGCAATATAGATCCTTGTGGGGAGATATCTTCGTTTAACATTTTCCATAGTGCTTGAAAGTATTTTTCATTCAAATGATATTTCTGAGCAATATTTGAGATGGTTTTGCGGTTCTGCACAAGTGCTTCTCGCTCTTTTAATGTAGCCAAGAAATAATCCTCTAATGGGATGCTTCCGTTTCGCTTAATGACATTAGATTTAGATTGGTTAGAGTCATCCCAAGTGTCTCCAGCCTGCCTGTTGATATTTGCGAACTCAGCATAAAATTGACGGATGCGGGTTATGAGTTCATCAGCTCTGTCTCGTTCGCTAATATGTTCTGAGAATCGAATATTGCCCGGGATTAATACAGTGTGTCGTGCAACGGCCTTGCCCGCATCAAGAAATTTGTTGATTAATGCTGGAGACATTCCAAGAGCATCGCCGGAGTTTGTAAAGCCTTCGCCTGCAGCCCCATCCACCGGAAACTCATGAGTGGGATTAAGCGATGACACTCCGGTCAGATCGCGGACAGATTGATTGTATTCGTAGTTATTTAATCTACGCAAAACTACTCGGCCTGGATCTCCAGCAAGCTTTTTAGCTTCTTCAACGAGTAGGTTGTTCACCCAATTCTTAAGTATTCCTAGTTCCTTTTCACTAGGTTGATTAGATTTTTTTGGGGGCATTTGCTGGCTTGAAAGCATTTCCGCCACTTTGATCCATGTTTTTATATCTCTTTGAAAATCGGTAATGGTTTTAAAAGATTCCAAATTTACTTCTGCCTCTGCTTCTTCACCTATGTGACATTCGAAGCAAAATTCCTTCAGTATTGGATGAATTTTTTTTGAATAGTCCTCCTGTATGCTTGAGGCCGGATCTTCTTGAGCGATTAATGAGCAATGCAAGCAGAATGGTGCCAAAAACTTAAAAGCCTTTTGAAGATTAGGCTTCAGCTCCTTCTTAAATAGAGTGATATCTATAATCTTGAACACTACATTATTGGGAGGATAGAGGACTTGCTATTTTTTTTGTTTTTTTGCTGCCTGAAATCGGTCGAGTGATTTTTTTAATTGTACTTTTTCCTGCTGATCACTAGCCAGACTTAGGGCTTTCTT
>PAOJ01000014.1 GCA_002708005.1 Verrucomicrobiales bacterium
ACACTTATGACACAGTTAAAATGAAGAAAGCCGAATCGCAGAAAAGTTCCTCGTGACCGTAATACATCAAAATCGGTCGTGCTACAGTTAAAATATACCGTAGTAAAATGCATTCTTGTAAATGAGGATATATAATCCCATGTATAGTTCTGGTAAAAAGCTTTATAAGTGCTTTTCTAGCGAAGCCTCGCTAACGCCTGGCCTGGCGTGTAAGAATATATTTAAACAACGTGACCATGCTATGTCTGCATTATTATTGGAGGGGAATGAGGGTCCTAAAAACTATTGTTGCTCTTTTTTCTCTTTATAACTTTTCCGACGCAAATGCTGAGGAAAACTCGGCCAATTATTTCAAACAAGATTCCAAAAAGGATCCTGGATTTTTTACATTGGTCGTTTTGCCTGATACACAAGGTTATGCTGATGTCCGTCATAAGGAGGCACAAAAGCACTGGCCGAATATTGGTGATCAGCGGTCCTGCTTTTTTAAACAGACCGAGTGGATTAAGCAGAATAAGGATAAAAGGAACATCGTTATGGCTGTTCATGTTGGAGACATCACCCAAACAGATTATGATGAAGAATGGATGATAGCTGACACCGCCTTCAAGACTATTGATAATTATGTGCCCTACATATTGTGCTCGGGGAATCATGACATGGGGTACTCTTTAAAATACCGAGAGACCGGTTATTCGCGAGCAAGCCGTTTTAGCTCATATTTTTCTCCGTCGCGTTTTACGGATAACCCTTTGTATGAACCTCATTTCGGTAAGAAAAAAAACCTGCACTTTTATAAAAAAGGAAAGATCGAAAACTACTATCTGTTTCTAAAAGCTGGCGGTATAAAATTTCTTATTCTAACTTTGGAATTCAAACCTCGTGACCAAACTCTTGATTGGGCGAATAAGGTTGTTGGTGCTCATCCAGATTATCANACAATCGTTGTGACACACAGCTATCTCAATANCAAAAAGGGNCAGTTTTCGGAGAANGANCATTATCGNGTACAGGGGAATTCCGGAAAATCAATTTGGGAGAAATTCGTTAGTCAAAACAAGAACATNTTCTTAGTNCTTTCAGGTCATGCGCAGGAGAATCTGTTGACNAGTANAGCCAAACATGGAAACAAAGTGCACCAGGTTCAGGCTGANTATTGGTATTGGGATGTNCCCAAGATTANGGCAGGTAGCGGTTTCCTTCGCGTTATGACGTTTTANCCTTCCNAGAATTCGATTGAAGTTCAGACCTATTCGCCTGTACTTGATGAATTTCTTGTGCGCCCCAAAAGCAAATTTTCTCTGGACTACGACATGTCGGGTAAGGCGAAATAGCCATTTGATGCCAGTGCCCAAGAGAGATTGGCAGCGGCAGGATTTCATTAGGCAAAATCCTTTAACGTGGTACTGATGGGTTCTCTATCGAGCTCGGCTTGACTCGTTGTTTCGTTTCTCTTCAGCTTTCATTGAAGCAAATTACTTATTAGTACTTTAGGTTTTTAAATCAAAAATAGTGATTAAGTAGTGTGAGATCGTAAAAATATTAAAATTCTTAACATTTAAATAATGACCGTAATCTCGACGGGGCCAAGTAAAGAGGTTATTTTTTCTTTATGAAATTTTGTTTACGCTTTTTTTTTCTTATTTCTTTCGNGTTTTCGTTGGAGGTTATAAATGCAGAGCGTCTAGTTTTAGTTAGCGCTTCTTACGGCAAAAATATTCTCGCGATTACGGACAGTTCAGGAAAGGTTCTTTGGTCGCACAAAACAGCAGGTCCTCAGCGAGGCCATGCTGGCCACCATGATGTTCATTTNTTAGAAAATGGAAACATCTTGTATCATGACAGTTGGACTAAGTTGACTGAAGTGACGCTTGGTAAAAAAGTAGTTTGGACTTACGACTCAGGGAAGATGAATGGAAATGCAGGCAAGCGCGTTGATGTTCACGCCTTTGCCCGACTAAAAAACGGTAATACATCTATTGTTGAAAGTGGTGTAGGACGAATTATTGAGGTGAACAAAAAAGGAGATATCATCCATCAATTTNCTATGAAAAAGGACGGTCGCCAAAACACGAGGTGGGCGAGGTTTACTTCAAAAGGTAACTACCTTGTGACTTCAGAGAATCCCGGAATTGTCACTGAGTATAATCGTAAAGGAGAAATTGTTTGGGATTACCTTGTTAAGACTCGCTGTTATGGAGCTATTAGACTGAAAAATGGCAATACATTGATTGCTACCGGTTCAGGTAAGAGTGTTATTGAAGTGACGCCTGNTAAGAAAGTGGTTTGGGAAATTAAAGAGAAAGTTCCAGNCACGCAAATCCAGCTGGGTTGGATGACAGCGCTACAGGAATTGCAAAATGGGAATTTTATTATCGGTAATTGCCATGCAGGGGAAAACAATCCTCAGATTTTTGAAATTAATCGAAAGAATCAAGTAAGCTGGGAATTTGATGAATGGGACTTGGTTGGTGATGGGCTTGCTGTATGGCAGGTGTTGGAAGGGCGCGAGGCTAAGCGATTAAATAGGAAGCTAGCCAAGATTAANAATAATTGATGTTTTTTTTCTGGCATTTAAAGCAATTTATTTTTCAGTAGCTTTAAGTTCTGCATTTGTTTTAGCTCCGTTTTTACGAAGTAATTTAATAATATTCGTTTTTCCTTTTGCCCAGTCAAGAGGTGTATCTCCGTCAACATCCTTAGCGTTTACGTTTGCTTCCCACAGTATCAAATCGGCAACAATAACAGAGTGCCCTCTATAGGATGCACCGTGAAGAGCGCTCCACCCATTTTCATCCGGGGTATTAACATCTGCTTTATTATCCAGTAATAGCTTTACGACATGTTTATGCCCGTTGTAAGCAGCCCTGTATAGTGGNGTGCGACCCAACGAGTCTTTTCCGTTAACATCTGATCCAGAAGAAAGATGTTCTTTGATCGCCTCAATATTGCCTTTAGCAGCATCTTCAGAAAGCAGTCCTAATTTGGTTGCTGATTTTGCGCCAAATTTTTTCAAAATCTTTGCAGCTTCTGGTTGAGCAAGTTCTAGCGCCGTTAGGCCTGCAACGTTTTTTGTATTCACGGCTGCGCCATTACTTATGAGTATTTCTATTATATCACCATGTCCGCCTTGTGCTGCTCGATGAACAGGAGTTAAACCTTCCGAATCTTGATCGTTAACATTTGCTTTATTCTTAATAAGGAGTATTGAAATTTCTGAGCTGCCTCCGCTTGCTGCGTAATGAAGAGGTGTAACATTGCTGTTGTTTTTAGCATTAACATTTGCACCTTTAGCAATAAGAGCTTTTACGGAATCCAGTTTTCCTGACCTAGCGGCGTAGTGTAGGGGAGTTGCGTTCCATTGATTCTTTAGGTCTATATTTGTTCCTGCATTATAATGTTGAATGATCATTCCTGCATCCCCTTTGTAGGCTGCCTGATGAATAGAGATTGTTGGTGGTTCTACTTTGTTTTTATTTGTTTCTATTGGTTCAAGTTGAGGATTTGTGCGGCAGCCAGGAATCAATATAGAAATTAAAGCTAGAAAAATTAAAAACTCATTCTTCATAAAGAACAAACAGCTTATGGTGGAGATGAAGTCCATTCAACAATGTTTTGTTTTGATATTAGTTTATGGCTTGTTTCTTTTGAGTTATGCGGTTAGCAAAGGTGTCTCAGTAAACAATTTGGTTGTTTGCTTAAGGAGTACTCATGCAATTAGACGATAAACAAAAGAAAATCGTTACAGGCTGGATTGAAGAGGGTTTAGATCTTTCTGAAATCCANGGTAAACTAGAATCTGAATTNAATATTAGCATGACTTATATGGATGTTAGATTTCTTGTTGGAGATTTAAAACTGGTCCCCAAAGATTTAGAGGAACCGGTTGAAGATGCGGATATTGATGAGGCTAATGAAGATGAACAGATAGAGGCGTCACCTGATAATCCATTTCCTGCGCCGGATGACCCTTTGGGAGGCGATTCTCAGCCTGCAGAGAATAAAGAACAAAACGATGATGGCTCAAGTGGGGCAGGGGAGGTTTCAATTAGTGTATCATCGATCACAAAGCCAGGAATGATGGCTAGTGGTTCTGTTACATTCTCAGATGGTAAGANTTGTGATTGGTATGTTGATCAATTTGGGAGGCCGGGTTTAGTCCCTCCCGTTGAAGGGTATCAGCCTCCAGAGGCGGATATGCCAGTATTTGGTCAGAAACTACAACAAGCTCTTCAGGGAGGCTTTTAAGTTTAAGACTAATCAGTTCTTTGATTTTTTTTTGGCTTTTTTATCTTTCTTATTTTTTTTAGCGATAAGTTTTTTTAGTTTTGGCCAGTTCTCTTCTGATGTAATAAAGCCAACACAATTTTTGGTTCCGCAGCGGCATATGTGGTCTTCATAACTCTCAAGATCAAATCCGTAATTATAACTAAGTTCTTCTCCTTTTTTAATTTTTTTGGTTGANCGAAGCCATATTTGATTCTTTATAACTTCAGGTTCACAATTAGGTTTGCATGAGTGATTAATGAACCTAGCGGTATTCTCTGNAACATTCCCATCGATATCATGTTTTTTGTTAAGTTCGAATATATATACTGCGCCATCGGTAAGGCTATCTTGATTTTTTTCAATCAACTGAACACTTCTTTTTTCAGATTCTTTTTTTGAGATTTTTTCCCCTATGTATTCTATTACTTTTTTACCTTTTGGAATGTTAATACGCGCGAATACTCCAGTTCCGTGAATCGGGGATTCTTCAACTTTAATGTATTTGCTTTGCGTTGNCTCCTTACACATGCGGCGCGGAGTGTATAGTTCAAAAACGAAGAGGAAAGTTTTTTTAGTTTAATCTTTATTAGGTAATATAAAGTATACGACTGTTTAACTTTTGTTATTTTTTGCGGCCTGCTCTTTTATGTATCTAAGATAAAAATCGTTAATATCTTTTGGCCATTTAAAAGTTGGTGCTTTCAATTGATTAAAGTTCTCTAGGTGTNCTCTTGACTTTCTTTGAGATGGGCGTTGATAGCGCCAAATAGGTTCTCCGAATATTTCCTTAACAAGTTTAGCTAATTCCGGATCGTAGGATTTTAATTCTTCACGGGTGTCTACATGATTGTGATCGTGATCTGGTGGTCGATTTGTATCAAACCAGCTCTGCACCCCTTCAGCCCAGTATTCATAGTGATTATTTGAGGCATATTTCTCCTTCCACAGGCCTTTGCTCATAGCTTTTTTATATGCTTCTTTAAGTCGGTTATCGAAAGTTGTATCGACGTCGAATATTCCGTTCAAATGTATAGCATGGGCGAACTCGTGTATCATAATACTTTCTGTGTTGTATGGATCCCCTGGGTAACACAAGAGGTTTTCCTCTGCGCAACTTATTACTGGATCATCTCTGTCTGATCCGAATCCGCGAGCTCGTCTGTCCCAGAACTTTGCAGGTTCAAAGTGACTGTATTCAGGGATCTGAGTGGTAAATTCATTATATCCCATAACAACAAGCCTGCATTTTCGTTTTATCATATTGTTTATAATATCTTTTCGATGCCCAATCATTTTCTCAACTAGGTAGGCTGCTTCTTTTAGTGCAAAGTCTGAAACTTTTTCTGATGAAACAACAGGCAGCCCTGCTGCAGAGGTGCTTTTTTTGTAAAAATTAGCTAGGTTAAGATGTGGAGGGATGCTGTGAGCAATTGGATATCTATCTTTTTTTTGATTTTTTGGTTTTGGTCGGTTTTTGTATTTCTTAAAAAGTCGGGTATGCCTGCTAGAAAGATCAACTTTTTCACCTTTAATCCACATATGTTTAACCTNTGTAGTTATTTCAAGAANATCTCCATTCGCACTAAAAAATGTTGCCTCTTTTCCTGGTTCTATTGATCCAAGTTTGTCAGCCACGCCTAGTGCTTCAGCGGCATATAGAGTAATTCCTTTATGTGCGATTTCTTTGGGTAATCCGTGTGCTGCACTTTGTGCTGCAGAGTAGGGGACGTTGCGAACGTTAGTTGATGCAAAGCGAGTTAGACCTTCGCTGAAAATAACTTTTACTCCTGCCTTATGTAAGATTCCTGCGGCTCGGAATTGCACGTCATATCGATCGAAGTCTCTTGGAGGTAGAGTGAATGTATGTTCATAGATTACTGTGATTTTGTGTTTGGCTAGTAATTCTGGAACACGCCATGCATCCCGTCCTCCTGCGATAATTATTTTCCACCCCAGTTTTGTTGCCCATTCAACTGCTGATTCAATTTGGATTTGTGTGTTTGCGTGAATAATTATTGGTTTTTCACCTCTAACCCAAGGGGTCATTGCATTCCATGTGGGCACACCCTGATGATCAGGATCAGATTGGCTTTTGGTATAAGCACGGGCTTGTTCGAAAAACTCGTTGATTTCTTTCAATTTCTTGTCACGTGCTGTGATTTGTTTTTTGGAGTCTTCTGTGGAAGGGTTTATGTTCATTTGTGGCCAGTACAGGTGCAGGGCGACAGATGGTTTGTGTGTCATATTTTCGTAACCCCACCCNACAGTTCTCATTAANCCAGATTGGCCAGCAATAGTTCCCCCTTGTNGAGTAGGGAGGAAATGAGTTATTCCGTTTGCTCTAGAAACTGGAATAAGTTCTGAGTCAGGGTTTATTGCTATCCAAGATTTAACTTCTGGTGTGTAAGTTCCAACTTCATTGGTGTCTACGGTAGCACGGACTGCGGCGATTTCCATTAGTCCAAGTGCTGTTGTTGTTGCGATTATACCTGGAAACAAATGCTGTTTCTTTAGGTCTATTGTTGCAACATTTTTTAACTTAGGCTGCTTGCTTACAGGTCCGACAGATTTGATTTGATCTCCGTTGATAAGAACAAACCCAGGGGAGTAAGTTGGTCCGGATATAGTATGAATAATTGCGTTAGTTAGTAGGGTGTCCTTTGCTTTAATTTTAGTGCTAGCGATGTTTAGGCTTAATAAAAAGACGCAAATAAATTTGATGTAAAAGTTTTTAGATTTCATTTTAATTGTTTGTAACTTTACAGTCCTGGCAGTCAACAACGTTCAAGCCGTGAGCGGTTTCTAATGCTCTCTGAAAAAATGCAGATATTCCTGGATTTGTGACGGGTTTTTTATCTTTAGTATTTTGTTTTTTTGATAATTTCTTTGCTTTTGCTAGAAGCTTTTCTCGTTCCTTATACCGGTAATCTGCTCTAGATATTCCTTCATTACGTTCAAAATACCTTTTACCATCTATCCATGTTTCCAAGCAGATCGAAAGAGTGCTAAGGGGAGAGTCTGACCATATTACGAAGTCGGCATCCTTCCCTGACTCTAAAGAACCTACACGATGATCTATTCTTAGTTGTTTTGCTGGGTTCAGGGTAACAAAATTTAGTGCGTCAGTAGGTTTGGTGTTGCCATATTTAACAGCTTTTGCAGATTCAAGATTCATGCGGCGTGCAAGATCTGATGAGTCAGAGTTGAATGAAACTACGACTCCTCGTTGATGCATGAGGCTCCCGGCATATGGAATTGCATCTATTACTTCATATTTGTATCCCCACCAATCTGAAAAGCATGAGCTGCCAGCGCCATGAGCTGCTATTTCATCTGCAATCTTATACCCTTCAAGTACGTGTTGTAGAGTTCCAATTCTTACTCCAAATTTTTCCATTGTTCTCATAAAAGCTAGGATTTCATCCTGGCGATATGAGTGGCAATGGATCCAGCGTTCAGCCTTGATTATCTGCCCTATTGTTTCTAATTCGAGATCTCGTCTTGGAGGAGCGCCTCCGCTTTCTTTGAACTTTCGCCATTTGCGATTATATTGCCAAGCTTCAGTGAATCTGTTTTCGTGAAAAACAGGAACTCCCATTCGGGTTTGTGGGAATCTAGTTACTTTTGTGTCCCCCCAGTTTGATTGTTTTACATTTTCGCCCAGAGCAAATTTAATTCCTGGCGGCGCGGCTTTAAATTTCATTCCTTCTGGCCCAGAACCAAGTCTTAATTTAATTACAGCATTTTGCCCACCGATTGGATTTGCTGAACCATGTAAAAGATTAGCTATTGTAAGCCCTCCAGCTAATTGTCGGTGTATTTCTGGTGACTCTGAATTAACAACATCGCCTATAGAAACCATGGCTGTTGAAGGAAGGGTTCCTTCGTTAACCATTCCTAAAATCATACTATGGCTATGGGCGTCAATCAGCCCTGGTGTAATATGAAGTCCTTTGCCACTTATTACATGTGCGTTCTTTGGCGTGGAAATATTTCGATCGATTTTCTTTATCTTACCATCAGCTATTAGCATATCATGCTTTCTTAAAATGCCTCTTTTGCTGCTTGTCCAAATTGTTGCATTCTTAACATGAACTATTTTGTTTTTTGGTTCAAAAATAGAAACTTCATCTATTGGGGAATGAGCAACTAATTGGTCTTTTTCGAGCTCTTTTTCTTCTTTCTTATTATTTTCTATTTCTTTTTTCTCCTTTTCCGTAATCCAATTTAGCTTGTTTGGTTCAAAAGAGTTCCATTGGCCCTCAATCCATACTCCTTTTAGTTTAGTTTTTGGGTTGAAATAATCGCCGTCAGCAATCACTAGGTTTGCTAGTTTTCCTGCTTCGATTGTTCCTAGCTGATCGATTGAATCAGTAAGTTTAGCAGGAGTTGTGGTAAGAGCTGCTAATGCCACATTTTTTGGCAGTCCTCTTTCGATAGCTTTAGCTAAATTTGAGCGAAATTGTTTTTTATCTTTAAGTCCGTGAAGTGTTAATGAAATTTTGTGGCCGTTCTCGTTTAATAGCCGAGGAATTTCGGGGGCCCAATCCCAAGCTCGAAGCATGTCGAGGGATACGTTTTCCCAATCTGTATGACTAGGCATTTTAGGTGCTTTAGGAAGAGTTAGTGGAACAATAAATTCAGCTCTAGTTTCCCTGATTAAATCGGGGCGTCGCCATTCCTGGCCGCTTGCGACTATCACAGGCTTAATGCCAAATTCTTTTCCGAGCTGGATTGCCTTATCGACCATCAAAACACTTCCAGGCTCAATTACTGTTCGTTGATTTCCCTGAAGTGCATCTTTGAGTGAATTAAGTGCTTGGTTGTAAGCTGGCCTTTTAAATGAAGTTGAGTTTGTCTTATAGTATTTCCAAGTAGATTCATAATGCTGTGAATCTGCAAATGCTTGACGAATCGCTGAGATTACACCCATCAATGATTTTGGAAACTCGTCCGGTTTAGAAGCTTTTGTGTCAAATGCTATGTGTTGAAAAAGGTGTGGTTTTATCACTATCTGGTTTGGTGAATCATTTTTAAGAGATAAAAGAGCGCTCTGTCCTCTAATAATTCCATTGCTTGGAGCCAAGGCAATAGTGGTGAAGCCTTCTTTTCGATGTGATTCGTATGTGTCTGTTTTGGGGCTTAAACTATCTACAACATGAAATTCAGGCCTAATTGTGGATAGGCCTGCTCCCGGTCCAGTCAGCCCCGGATCAAGTTCNTTTCCCGCCGCGCCNAAGAAACCCGGTTTGCCGGCTGCAGTAGCTTCATTGCCACTAATTCTTTGCGTCATTGTGGTAGAAATTGGCTTAACGTTCGTTACATAGGGATCAATAAATCCAGCATAAATAGTTTGACCGCTCATATTCCATATTCTTGCTGTTTTAGGTGGTTTACCGTTTTCAGTTACACTAATGATACGGCCTTTTTTTATAACAACGGTAGCATCGTTGAGAGTGGTGCCTGGTTTAATTATAACTTTAGCATTTGTTAATGCATGGTGATCAGGCGGGATAGGGTGATTTCCCGGTGTAACAATTTCGGCTGTTATTGGTATGCAGCCACTCAAAATTGCAATGATTACTATAAAGGAAGAGGGATTATGCACGGCAGATATAGAAACAAAAGTAGACGATTCGACCAAGCAAAATACGAACTTGGATTAGTGGTTGGAAGTTGCTAAAAGTTACTTGTTCTTTGACTTGAGTATATTCTCGTTGAAAATGTGTTTAGCAAGGGAACCTCGTGAAATTCGAGGACGGTTGCGCCACTGTGAAAAACTTTTAAGTTTAAGTCAGATTACTTCGCTAAGCATACTCGTCAAACCGTGAACGTGGTACTTCTCCGCATAAGAGAAGGATGAGGCCGAAAATTAATTATGAATTTTCATTAAGAACTCCTCTTGGGAGTTTTATCGATTTTTTGGTCTCTTTAAGGGATCGAAATGAAAATTATAATTAATCTATTGTTGGCAATTGTCTTTATTGCAATTGAATCCTCTTTAAGTGCAAATAATTTGTACTTTGAAACTTTTGACTCAGATCCTTTGACTAAAGGCTGGAGTATTCATGGAGATAAATCATTATTTGAATGGGATGAAGGCTCAGAATCTCTTCGTGTTAAATGGGACACGGAAAAACAAAGCAGTTTTTTTTATAAGCCTCTAGGTCGTGTTCTTACTGAATCCAACTCTTTTGCATTCACTTTTCAAATCACTTTAGATTCAGTTAAAGCCGGTTACTTGGAAGATAAACCGTATACTTTTCAGGTTGCATTAGGCTTGTTAAATATTTCTTCGGCAATAGATGAAAAATTTAATCGAGGTACGGGTTCTGATTCTCCGAATTTAGTCGAGTGGGATTATTTCCCAGATACGGGTTTTGGGGCGACAGTTTCTCCAGTTGTCGCTTCAGATAAAAGTGAATTTTCCGCAGGGTTTACATTTCCCGCAGAGCTTATCATTGGAAAGGTATACTCTATTAAGCTAATTTATGATTCTGAAGAAAGGGTTTTGAAAACGGAGATGATTGAAGATGGTAAGTCGTGGGAAAAGATACAAACAGTTAAAATCAGTTCAGATTTTAGTGGTTTTTCTGTAGATGCTTTTTCGATAAGCAATTTTTCTGCGAAAGATAGTGAGTCAAGCNTACTNGCAATAGGANCTGTTGATGAAATAGCNCTTGCTACAAGTGATACNCTTCCAAAATTATTTGGGGTAAAAATTAATNGTTCTCAATGGGAAGCTAAGTCGTTTTTAATTGATCCTGAAATATGGAAAGTTGAGAGTTCGAATGATNTGNTTAATTGGAATCGAGCAATNTTAGATTCTGATTCATTAAATTATTTTCAATATTTTAATGATACTGTNACTAATAAAGAATTCCANTTTTATCGTTTAANTCGATAGCTTAATTGTTTTGAGAAAGGCTGAAATAGATAAGATTCGTGGCTTTACGATAATAGAGTTGCTTGTAGTTATATCTATTTTAGCAATATTAACAGGGTTGCTTCTACCCGTTTTACAGAGGGCAAGATTGAAAGGTCTTGATGCGCNCTGTATGAGTAACTTGAGGCAATTAAGTTTAGCCGGNCAAATGTACTGGGATGATAACAATGGTCAGGCTTTTTCATATCGAGGTAATTCGTTAAATGGTGGAAATACTTACTGGTTTGGCTGGCTTGGTCGAGGGGGTGAAGGCAAACGTCGGTTTGATGTATCTAAGGGCGTTCTATATAAATATATAAAAAATAACAGTATTCAAACTTGCGCCAGATTAGATTACATTAATGATAAGTTTAAGCTCAAAGCTACAGGTGCAGCTTACGGCTATGGTTACAACTTGCACTTAGATGGTGGGAGTAGTTTGAAGCCTGTAGTTATTACATCTTTATCGAGCCCAAGTACTGTTGCATTTCTTGCAGATGCTGCTCAGGTAAATACTTTTCAATCACCCGCATCAAAAACCAATCCAATGATTGAGGAGTTCTATTATGTTAACAACCGAGAGCAGACTGCCCATTTTCGGCACAACAAAGAATCTTATGTGGCCTTCTGCGATGGTCGTGTCGAGTTGGTGGGGTTTTCAAGTGGCTCAATCGATCATAGATTGCCAGAGCAGTGGATAGGTCGTTTGCCTTCGAAAGTATTATTATTAAACGTTTATAGAGAATAATTAGTCGTCTTGTTTGGTCTGAATAGGGCTTTTTATTATGGACTCTGTTGGGGAGGGGGGAGTTGGCTCTGGCTTTTCTTCTATTCGAGTTACTTTCACTTCAAGTGGGGTGTATTTTTTAACAATTATATCCTTCATGCTGCCAAAAGATACGCGAACATTTAAATTTGTTTCATTAATTCCCTGAGGTAATTCGAATGGATCTAGAAAGACTTTAACAGCTGTTGGGCTTGTTAGATCCGGTGCAGGGTCTGCATCAGACGCTAATTCGACCTTTACTTCTTCTGGGTCAAGTATATAGCGAGATGTATCATTTGGGGTTTGTAAAATTCGTATGGGGAAATTCTGAACTACATTAACTCTGTTTGTTGTTGCCTCAGGTATTTCCAGAGGAGTAGTTGGTTTAGCTTCGAACATTGTTGCCTCTTTGACGCGCTTAGGGTCATTTGTTTGTTGGCGGCCATTAATCGTATACCAAATTGCAACTGCCGAAAGAATAGACAATGCTTTCCATCCAATATTACGAGTAAATATGATTTCCCAAGACATTTTAAATTTATGCCGGCTTGGGTTTATTGCTGGGCTTTTTGTTTCTTGATATAAAAGACTTCAACCAGTTAGGAAAACTTCGGTTACGTATAGGTGTGACAAATATTGAATTCAATGTGCCTCTTAGCTTCTTTAAGGTAATAACTCGTGATAACTGACCTTTATGGGCGGTTGATATAGCGCCAGTCTCTTCTGAAACAATAATAACCAATGAATCTGATTCTTCGCTCATTCCCATTGCTGCGCGATGTCTGGTTCCAATAGTTTTGCTTATGTCTTGGCGTCTTGTTAATGGAAAAATGCAAGCGGCACTTAAGATGCGATCCTCTTTTATAATAATTCCTCCATCATGGATCGCGTTATTGGGGAAAAAAATCGTTTCAATCATCTCTGGTGTTGCTTCGCAGTCTATTGGTATTCCTGACTCAACGACATCTTGTAAATGAGTTGATTGTTCAATTGCTATTAGAGCACCAATTCTTGATTCACTAAGTCTATCAACGGCTTGAAGAATGACTTCGATATTTTCTCTTTGTTCCCTTAAGGATCCAAAAAAAGTAAGGTTTCCTAGTCCTGCTAGTAGTCTTCGTAATTCTGGTTGGAAAATAATTAAGGCAGCAAATGCTGATAGCCCAAAGAAATAACTTAATAAAGATTCAAGAACTTGAAGATTAAGCCCTATACAAACTAATAGCCCAATTAGTAGGCCGAGGAAGGCAAGGACAATTGGCCAGCCGCGGGTTCCTCGGAAAAAATTTAGTGTGTAATATATTGCCACTGATAATATTCCAATTTCAGCAATAGGACGCCAATACTGAAACCAGTTATTATCAAGTGATTGTTCCATAGTTGTTTTCAATCAGCGCCTCAGCCATACGGGCAGCTTGTGTCGTTTCTGCTACTTCATGTGCTCGTATTATTTGTGAGCCTTGCATGATTGCCCAAGCAGCACATGTAAGTGAAGCTGGTAACCGGGCTTCTACTGGAGTTCCAAGCAGTTTTTCGATGAAGGATTTTCGAGATGCCCCAATCAAAACCGGACGCTGAAACACATTAAACTTATTTAATTGACTCATCAACTCAATATTGTGATTCAATGATTTTCCAAAGCCAATACCAGGATCAAAAGCAATTTGTTCGGCAGATATTCCATGTTCCTTAAAGATATTCAAGCGCTCTTGGAAGAAGTTGCATACATCGCTGATAACATTTTCATAAAATGGACTTTTTTGCATTGTTTTAGGAGTGCCTTTCATATGCATGCAAATATATCCAGCTTTAGTTTGAGAGATTAAATTCCACATTTTGGAGTTATTATTATTTGCCCCGATATCATTTACGATAGAGGCTCCAGCATTAATGGCTTCTTCTGCAACGACCGGCTTATAAGTGTCAANGGATATGATGGTTTCTGATTGTTTNGATAATTTATCTATTACAGGTATGACTCTATTTAATTCTTCNTTTACGGAAACTGATGCAGCTCCTGGGCGAGTGGATTCTCCTCCTATATCTAGAATATCAGCACCTTCATCAACAAGTTTTAGAGCATGATCTATAGCTCTGTTAGTATTAAAAAAAAGTCCTCCATCTGAGAAGGAGTCTGGAGTCACATTTACTATTCCCATTATTAATGTTTTGCGAGGGAAATTGAATGTATGCTTTCTGGCAGTCCAGCGCATGTCGGATATTGATGCTAATCTATTTAGGTTTTGTATATGAATTACTCATTTAAGATCTAAGATCTGAATTAGAATATTTTCAAGTGCTTGAGCCGATGGAGGAGGTCCGAACATAACACGATTTTTGATTATTGCTTGAGGCATTATAGTGGTNCCTCCATTGGTGCTATTTAAATTGTATACTTCTATATTTGTTGCAATTTGATCTAGTACAGATTGGCTNTTAATTGTTTCATCAAGTATNTTTTTTCCTAANATTCTTTCAGCGTAATTGCGAACTGTAGAAAGTGGCTTGGCAGAGTTGTGATTGCTAAATAGCCAATTATCAAATTCGTCATATTTCTCAGGAGAAACCTGATGNACTGCGAGNCAGATTTTTGCGTAGTTGCAGGCGTTAATATGATCTTTTTGAGTGGNTTTTATGAGNGGGTTGCATTTGCTGTCTAAGGGCATTGGCACCATTATACATGAAAGTTTGTTTTCGTATTTTGGTATAGTTTGTCGAATGTAGCTGTGCAGTGTGCGGCAGTGGTGACATGTATAGTCGAATAGAACTGCAATGCGATTTTTTGCGTTTCTATTTCCTATAATTGGGAGTTTCGATGTGATTAAGCTAAGTTTGGTTTTTGGAATTGGAAATGGAGTTTCTTTGTCGTTCTGCTTAACAAGAGCCGCGGTGTTGTTTTGATCAGGTTGGGCGGCAATTTTTTTTTGATTTTTTTGGGGAACTGAATTGGTTTTAGAATTATTAAGTTCAACAATTTTGGCAGCGGGCTTTTGTTTTGGGAAAATATATTGAATTCCTCCTGTAATCGCTATGAGGGTAGTCATTGTTAATATCCCGCCTGTTATATTTATATTAACTTTTAAACGCTCTGCGATTATTCCAGCCCGAGCGAGGAATATCACTGAGGCAGTCATGGCTAAAGCGTGTGCAGTGCAGCAAAATGGGCAGAATGCTTTAATTACTAATCCTTGTATGCCGATGAACCAAATACCTGCGCCAATAACAGCAAATGCACAAAGTGTAAGTGCGTTTAATGATCGAATATTTTTCTTGTTTTCAGCGAGAATATTCTGATTTTTTATGCTGAATGTTTTTAGTAAAAAACCCAAGTATAGACAAAGCCCGGGAATTGACACTGGGACTCCAAGCAAGTAGGCCCAGGGGCTTTTTAGTACCTTGTCGCAACCTGAGTCAGGGCCGCACCCGGGTACGTCTCCGCCTTGTGTTAGAGCTAGTAGCGCTAAGTATATAGTTATAATTGATGCAGAAAAGAGTAGAACTCGTGTTAATTGAATCCAGTTCCCTATCAAGATAGGTTCACTAGAGTGATGACTTTGGTTTGATTCGGTATTGCTCATTACCTTATTTATCGAAAGTATTTCTTAAATGAAGTCATTGTTGATTTAGCTGCTTCATCAGAGTTTGGTATTGGAAAAGCTTCCGCAGAAACAAATTGATCAAATCCGATTTCATTCAGAGCATCCGATATTGGTTTGTGATTCATATGTCCAAACCCTGCAGCGTGGCGATTGCTATCGACGAAGTGTACATGACCAATTTTATTTCCGCTATTTTGTATAGCTTGAGGAATGGACTGCTCTTCAATATTCATGTGAAACAAATCTGCTAGAATTTTTATGTTCTCATTTTCTAGTGTGTTCAGATATTCTGCAGTGTCTCCAATAGTATTAAATAAGTTAGTTTCGTAGCGGTTTAGAGGCTCGTATAGTAAAGGTGTTTTATATTGATTTGCATAATTCCCCAGTTCGTTTAGGCCTGTGCTTAGCCAGTCAATCGCCTGTTCTTTGCTTGTATCTCCTCCGTGTCGTCCTTGCATAGATCCGATTATAGCAGGGGCTCCAAAAGGTCCTGCAAAATCAATTATGCTTTTTATAAAATCTATTGCTTTCTTTCGAATGTTAATATCTGGGTTGGTAAGAGAAAGGCTGTGGACTACCATTCCAGCTCCAGTGCCCATTGCTGCAAATTGAAGTTTGTGTTCAGATAGTAAATCTTGAAGTTGATTTTTGTCGACGGATTCGGAGCTGCGGGGGAAGATTTCTATTCCGTCAAAGCCTAATTCTTTAGCTTTGGAACAGCTGTTAGGGAGGTCATCCCAATATACAAAAGGCCCNCCTTTAGCTTCNGGCACAAGAGCAATNGTTACGCTTGATTTAATCATATCAATAAAAGGNTCAGACTCAGTGTTGGTTGGATATGTTGCAAGCGATAAGTTGTCTTTGTTGAGTATTAGAAGATCCTCTTGAGTAGNCGAAATTCATTTAAGGTGGCGGTCTGCAAAGTTTATATATTGCTCCCAGTCGAACTCTGTGACGTCGTGTTTACCTGTTCGGATGTGATATCCAATATTATGGCCAACCGAATTATCACTTTTTGGTTGTTTAGGAGAGTTCAGCCCTTTGAGGTTGAATAATTCATAAACAGGGCTGGCGTGATATGCAGACAGAAACTCACCTTTTGGGTCAGCCCACTTGTCTTCAGTTGCGCTTGCAATGTAAACAGGACGAGGAGCTNCTAGTGATATTAGTAAGTGCTGATCCACTGGGAGTTCGTTTACTCTATCATTAAACTTAGTAAAATTATCACAAAACCAATGAGGGAAATTTGTGTTTATTCTTTTTACTGTTTCTCCAAACTCGCGGCGACTTAGTGCAGCCCCCCCGCAGCCTGAATTATTTGAGATTACTAGTGCAAAACGTTCGTCTTCAGCGCCTGCCCATAATGCGGTTTTTCCAAGGCGAGAGTGTCCCATTACGGCAACTTTTTTAGCGTTAATATCTTTGTCGGTTTCTAGGTAGTCCAAGCATCGACTTAGGCCCCAAGCCCATGAAGCGATACTGCCCCATTCATTTGGTTTTGGTTTGCTGTAGAGTTTGTGAATACCATTAGAGAAATTGTCATCAAAGTCTGGGTCGATATCGCCATAGTATATTGTCGCAAGGGCATAACCGCGATTTAGTATTTTTTCTACAGACCAGCGAGATTCTCTTACGCCACGAGATTGTTCGCCTGCCTTATTGTTCTCTATGCCCCATTTTTTTTCATTTCGAACCCATGAGCGGGTAATGGAAATTCCAGGGTCAGAATTTATGGTGTGATTTCCATAGAAATTTGTAGTCAAAAATGTCGGGAAGGGTCCGTTCTGATTTTTTGGTAAATAAATTAGAAGAGAGGCTTCGGGTGTTTCTTCATTGCGTGTAAATGTAATTAATACTTCTCGACGAATAGCTTTCCCTCCTAATGCTGTTGGATCGTTTTGTATAACTTTGAACTTTAGTCCGTTTGGTTTTTTCTTGCTGTGTCCATACACATATTCTCGAAACAGATTAAGTATCTCAGGGCGTCTTTTTCTTTCCCAATCTTCTGTAGATGTGACTGGTGTGCCATCTATCATTTCAAGTGGTTCTATGAGATTATATTTTGGCACATTATCTTCATTGTAATTAGCAGCGGATATATGAGGGCTTGGCATGTTTATTATTAGTGTAATTGCGAAAGCAATCCTGCTTGTTACTGTCATGCGCTTAATCCAATCCAACTCACTGAAAAGAAGCAAGGCTGGAGTGAGGAGATACTTGTCTAGCTTAGATAAACGCGTCAGAGTACTTTGATGTATTATTTAATGTTTTTATTATTTGTTAGTTGCGCGATTACTTTTGTTTAAGCTGCAGTGCCGCAGTCGTTGCATGAGAAAATGTTTCACGATTGGGATAAAAATAAGGATGGGAAATTGGTTAAATATGAGTTGCCTAAAAACCTTAAGCAAAATTTTATCCAAGTGGACAATGATAATAATGGCTATATCTCAATCAGTGAGAATATTACTTTTCTGTCAAAGAATGATAATGGTCGTAAAAAAAATACTAAAGATTGGAGTGGGTTTAATGTTATACGTGACATTCGTTATGTTCAAGATGGTCACGAGCGACAGTCCTTGGATTTAGCTTTCCCGATTAAAAAAAAGAGTAATAGTCCGTTACCTGTAATTGCTTTCATTCATGGTGGTGCTTGGCGGGCTGGTAATAAAGATAAAGGCTTGAGCCAATTATATGAGTTGCTTGAATCAGGTCAGTACGCTGGTGTTAGTATTGGCTATCGCTTGAGCCAACATGCGAAGTGGCCTGCGCAGATTCATGACTGCAAAGCTGCGATCCGCTGGATAAGGGCAAACGCCAAAAAGCATGGTTTGGATGGTAGCCGTATTGCTGTTCATGGCACCTCGGCTGGTGGGCATTTGGTAGCCTTGCTTGGCACTTCGGCTGGTGTGCCTGAGATGGATGGAACGATCGGCCTTCATACGATCAGCTCGACTGAGGTTCGATGCGTGTTAGATTATTATGGGCCTACAAATTTTCTACGAATGAACGACTTCAAAAGCCGAATCGATCACGATGCCGCGGATTCGCCGGAGAGCCAGTTGATTGGTGGTGCGATTCAGGATAATAAAATAAAGACGCTTACGGCTAATCCAATCACGTATATTGACAGTGAAGACGCGCCGTTTTTAATCATGCACGGCACAGACGACATGTTGGTGCCATATAATCAGTCAGTATTGCTGGACAAAGCCCTAAAGAAGGCTGGAGTGCCGTCGGCATTTTTGACCATAAAAGGGGGCAAACACAGGGGCGGAAGAGGATTGCTGACTGAGCGTTTTAAGACTTTTTTGGAGTATCATTTACTTGGAAAAAGGGTGATGGTTTCAGACGAGATTATCCCGGAGGAGAAGGTCAGGCCCCACTGAAGGCATTTTAGGATGATATAACTTCTTATTTTCTAACGGTTTAAAGGGTATTCACTTGACGGGGTTCAAGTTG
>PAOJ01000015.1 GCA_002708005.1 Verrucomicrobiales bacterium
TGAAATCCAAAAAATTGAACGGGCCCCGCCTTCTGATCTTGGAATGAAGTGCCGGTGGCGCCACTCGCTTTGATCAAGCTTCCAGCCTTCGGTCTTCCAACCACTAAGCGCTTGGCTAAATTGTTCTTTAGTCCATGTTGGCCCTCCTTGAGCTAAATGAGTGTAGCGGATGCCTGATTCCCAGTTTTCAGTTGAGTGTGCTTTGCCAAGTTGTAGTTGGTTGACAGGCATTGCAGACAGAAGTTCAAAGGGATCAGCTCCTGCAATGAGTCTGTCCCAAATTTGAATTACAGATTCTTCGTGATTACGTGCAGATAATTCATCTGTCCATACAGTAGCGTCCCATTGGCGATGTTTTGCCTCGATGGCAGAAACTTGCTGCATTACCTGTTCTTCGATAAGGCCGCCTTTTTGTGTAGTTTCCTTAGGAGATAGATTTTTTTCAGTCTGTTCGATAGGTATAAATTGTATAAAAAATACGCCAGTTAAGACCAAAATGGTCACCAGCAATAAAACTCTTCCAGGGCGAAACAGCACAAAGGGATTTTCCGTACATTTGTTGCTTTTTCAATTGAAATAAACGAATTTCAGGCTTTCGCTCCCTTGACACAGCCTATTCCTCTGCGAAGATGCCGCGCCTTTTAAATGGACGAGAGCAATAAAAATGAACGGATGGAGAAGATCGTATCGCTGTGCAAGCGAAGAGGTTTTATATTCCAGTCTTCNGAAATTTATGGAGGACTAAATGGTTTGTGGGATTATGGGCCTCTTGGTATTGAGCTGAAACGTAATATCAAAAATGCTTGGTGGGCAGATATGGTGACTGCTCACAATGAGCGAATACAGCCGAATGGAGCCCCACGCCCATTTCAAATGACTGGTATAGAATCTTCGATTATTATGCATCCTCGTGTCTGGAAGACATCCGGTCATTACGATTTATTTCATGATATGATGGTTGACTGTCGTGAGAGTAAACGCCGGTATCGCTATGACCATATCAAAGGCGCATGGATNGAACATGGTGATCAAAAGGTGTTTATCTCCTGTATTACTGACGGTGATGCAAAGGTAGAGATTACCAAGCGCGCGCTTCAGTATTTCAAGCTAAAGGCTAAGTATGTGGAGCAACTAAAGTGGCACGGTCAAGTTGTCGACCTCACTTCTGTTAATGCGACTGATNTAGTCCTTGCGCCAGATGCAAAGGAATTAGGGTCACTGACCGAACCGCGTGAGTTTAATCTTATGTTTGAAACTCACATCGGGGCTATGCAAAATGATGATAATAAGGCTTTCCTAAGGCCTGAGACGGCTCAAGGTATGTTTGTTAATTTCCGTAACGTTGTTGATAGTAGTCGTATTAAAGTGCCTTTTGGTATTGCTCAACAGGGAAAGAGTTTTAGAAATGAAATCACGCCACGAAACTTTACTTTTCGAACGCGGGAATTTGAGCAAATGGAAATGGAGTTTTTTTGTCATCCCAATGAGTCAAAGGAATGGTATCAGTTTTGGCGTGATCGTCGGTTTAAGTGGTATGTAGATCTAGGGATTAGCAAGGAAAGATTAATTCTTCGTGACCATGAAGAGGCTGAGTTGGCTCATTATTCAGTTGGAACGGCTGATGTGGAATACTCTTTCCCATTTTGTGAGGAGGGCGAATATGGTGAACTAGAGGGTATTGCTCATCGAGGAGATTTTGATTTACGTTCACATATGGAAGGCAAGCTTGTTCGTGAAGGAGATGAGCTTGTTGTCGAGAAAGATGAAGATGGAAAACCAAAGTACCCTGGAAGTGGTAAGGATTTAACATATCATGATGAGGAGTCTAAAGAACGCTTTGTGCCACATGTTATTGAGCCGGCTGCAGGAGCGGATCGGACGGTTCTAGCATTTATTTGTGATGCTTTTGAGGAGGAAGAAATTACCAATGAGAAGGGCAAAACTGAGACGAGAACAGTGATGCGTTTTCATCCACGTATTGCACCAGTGAAAGTTGGGGTATTTCCATTACTTAAGAACAAGCCAGAACTTGTAGCAAAAGCAATGGAGGTGCGGGCCATGCTTCAGCCTTACATGACAGTATTTTATGATGAAACTGGTGCGATTGGTCGTCGTTACCGGAGACAAGATGAGGTAGGAACTCCTTTTGGAGTGACGATAGACTTTGATACAATTGGTGAGAACGGTGAGGAAAACAAAGGCACAGTAACTCTTCGAGAGCGAGATAGTATGGAACAACGGCGAGTTAACATAGATGAATTGTTGAATCTTCTACTTAAGGAAATTATGTAGACTCAAATACTAGAGTTATAGCAGATTGTTNTTTTCAAACTGCTTGATTGGCGCGGCGGGAATCGTAGACTCTCGCCGTGATTTCTTTTTGGCATAGTGTTTTAGCGATATTTTTTATTGTTAGCATTTTTTTTGCCCCTTCACANTGCAGAGCGTTGGATTCTAAGGGCCATTGGGCATTTAAGCCTGTAAAAAAGCCCTTNATTATNGGTGATTCAAAGCCGATTGACGCTTTTGTGGAAAAAAAGCTGCGCATNAATGGTTTGAGTCACTCTCAAGGAGCAGATCGATTAACCCTGATGCGGCGGTTATATCTTGTAATGCACGGCTTGCCTCCGACCCCGGAGGAAGTTGATGAATTTATTANGGATCCAGCCNCTGATGCATTTNCTCGTTTAATTGAAAAAGTGCTTGCAAGTCAGCGTTACGGAGAGCGTTGGGCTAGTCATTGGCTAGACTTGGTTCGTTTTGGTGAAACGACTGGTTTTGAAACTAATCGTGAGCGCCCAAACGCATGGCATTACAGAGATTGGGTGATCGATTCACTTAATTTTGATAAGCCTTATAATCAATTTATTCGGGAGCAACTTGCAGGTGACGCATTGGGAGAAAGTATTGGTACCGCTTTTTTGGTTGCTGGGCCAAATGATATCGTNAAGGGGCAGGATCCCAAGCTGGGNCAAATGCAACGAATGAATGAACTCGATGACATGATCAATGCAACAGGCACAACATTTCTTGGGCTTACTACAGGCTGTGCGCGATGCCATGATCACAAGTTTGATCCTATTTCTCAGAAAGACTACTACTCAATGCAGGCGATATTTGCAGGTGTTTCGCACGGAGATAGNCCCTTGGAGCCAAGTGAAATAATCAAACAAGAAATTGAACAATCCAAAGCAGAGATCGCTAGGCTTAAAGTTAGCTTATCTAAGTTTATTCCAAAATCTTTACCAGTGCTAAGGGAGCCGGTTAATATTCGATTTAATGTAGAAAATTTTCCGACTACAAAAGCAAAGATCGTGCGCTTTACCATTGATAGNACGAATTCTTCTCAGCCATGTATCGATGAGTTAGAAATTTTTTCAGGTAAAGATAATGTTGCTTTAGCGAGTGCTGGTACGATAGCAACTTCATCAGGAGATTTTGCGCATCCCTTTCATAAGTTAGATCATATAAATGATGGTCTTTATGGAAATACTAAAAGCTGGATTGCCGCTGGAACAACTGGCTGGGTGCAGCTTGAGTTTCCTAAAGTAAAAAATATTGATCGCATCGAGTGGGCTAGAGATCGTGAAGGTCAATTTAATGACAGGCTTGCGGTAAAATATCGAATTGAAGTGGCTTTGGATTCAAGCAACTGGATACAAATTGCAAGTTCTTCAGATCGTAAGCCTTTTCAAAAAAGCAACACAGAAAAGTTGCAATATGAATTTTCAAAGTTCCCTCAGAATGAGGCAAAGCAAGGNAGGAAAATGCTTGTTAGACTTGAAGAGCTTGAAAAGCGTTTGGCCAATTTNAAAAATCAGAATAAGGTGTATGCTGGGATTTTTACGCAACCAAAGGCTACCTATTTACTTTATCGTGGTGATCCTGATGCAAAGCGAGATCAGGTTGGCCCTGACGCAATTTCTGCATTTACATCTCTTAATCTAAGTCGGTCAGAACCGGAACAGAGGCGGCGTTTAGCTTTGGCAGATTGGATAGCCAGTCCGGACAATACTTTAACTGCACGGGTGTTAGTTAATCGGCTTTGGCAGTTTCATTTTGGAAATGGCATAGTAGGNACGCCNAGTGATTTTGGAATGAACGGAATGACCCCAACGCATCCCCAATTGCTTGATTGGTTGGCTGCAGAGTTCATGGAAAATAATTGGTCTATCAAGCATATCCATCGTTTGATCCTAAACTCAAAGACTTGGCAGCAAAGCAGTAGGCCTAAAGTGGATGCGATGAAAATTGATGCGGCTAGTCAACTCCTGTGGAGGTTTCCTACTCGGCGTTTGGCGGCAGAATCAATTCGAGATAGTGTTGTTATGATGAGCGGTCTANTAAACCTCAAATCTGGAGGGCCAGGTTTCAATGGGTTTGAAGTTCAGATGGAAAATGTTCGTCACTTTTTTCCAAAAAAATCATATGGATTACCTGATTGGCGGCGTATGATCTATATGACCAAGGTTCGTCAAGAGCAGGAGAGTGTATTCGGAGTCTTTGACTGCCCGGATGCTAGTCAAAGCGTTCCCAAGCGAAGCCGGTCGACTACTCCTCTGCAAGCATTGAACCTCCTTAATAGTTCATTCTTGATGCAACAAGCAGATCTTTTTTCAGATCGCCTGAAAAAAGATGCAGGCACCAACACCGTTGATCAGGTGAATCGTGCCTTTTCACTGTGTTTCAATCGTTTCCCCTCTCCTGCTGAAGCGCGGGATGCATCACTTTTTATTCAATCGGAAGGGTTGTCCCAATTTGCTAGAGCTTTACTTAATACAAACGAGTTTGTTTTTATTCCCTGACAAATGAATTCATTCCTCAATCGTCGTCACTTTTTAAAGCACTCTGGTAAAGGGTTGGGAGGTATTGCTTTGACTAGTCTTCTGGCCAGAGATGGATTGCTTGCTTCCGGTAAACCTATACGGCCGAATATCGAGTCAACTAAACCTTTCTCCGCTCGTAATCCGCACTTTTCACCTGCTGCGAAAAATGTAGTTGTGATTTTCTGTTCGGGTGCTTGCAGTCATCTCGATACTTTTGATTATAAACCTGAGCTCATTAAGCGTCATGGCCAACCTATGCCTGGAGGAGAGAATCTTAAAACTTTTCAAGGAGAACAAGGGGATCTCATCAAGAGTCCATGGACTTTNAGGCCGCGAGGACAGTCTGGTAAGATGGTTTCTGATTTGGTTCCTCAATTAGGAGATTTAGCTGATGAAATATGTTTTATTCATTCGCTTACAGGTAAGACAAATACGCATGGCCCGGGAGAAAACTTTATGTCTACTGGTTATACGCTCGATGGTTTTCCCAGTATGGGTTCTTGGGTGACATGGGCGCTTGGCTCTGAAAATGAGGAGCTGCCTGCTTATGTTGCAATCCCTGATCCAAGAGGCACCCCGCAGAGTAGTGTTAATAATTGGGGGCCGGGATTCTTGCCGGCAGCATTTCAGGGTACTGACTTTAACGCAACAAAACCACTTCGAAATCTCGTTCGCCCCCCTGGCGTTAGCGCTAAAACTGACCTTGCTACCCGAAGGTTTCTCCAGCGNCTCAACGAACAGCATTTGGAAAAATTCCCTGGAGATACTGAGTTGGCTGCTCGAATTTCTAGTTATGAGTTAGCGGCTCGTATGCAGCTTAGTGTTCCTGAAGTTAGCGATCTATCAACAGAAAATAGAGCCACAATGAAAATGTATGGGGCTGACGATGTTAGTAATCCTATTAAGTCTAGTTTTGCGAAAAACTGTATTCTTGCCCGACGTCTTCTTGAAAAAGGAGTGCGTTTTGTTCAGTTGTTCAATGGGGCTTATCAAACAGGTGGTGAAGGTGTTAGTAATTGGGATGGGCATAAGGTTTTGGAGGATCAATATTCCAAACATGGCCCAGTNNTGGATCAGCCTGTCGCTGCGCTTATTCGTGATTTGAAACAGCGCGGCTTACTTGATGATACTTTNGTTGTTTGGTGTACTGAATTTGGGCGGATGCCTACCTTTCAAAANGGGGCTAGTGGGCGAGATCATAATCCTGACGGATTTACGGCATGGCTTGCTGGTGCAGGTGTCAAAAGAGGATACAGTTACGGTGCTACTGATAGTTTTGGTTGGAAGGCGGANCAGAATGTTTCTTCAGTTTATGATCTTCACGCTACAATACTTCATTTGCTTGGATTAGATCATGAGAGGCTAACTTTTTACCACAATGGATTCGAACGTCGCTTAACCGATGTTCATGGTAATGTAATTTATGATGTGATGAGTTAATTGAACTCAATGGAGATTCTATTAACTACAACCTTTTTTAAGCAGTGCCCTGCCGTATTCACGGTTCATGCGAGCAATAAAATCTAGTGAAATTTCCTTTGGGCAAACTGCTTCACAGGAGCCNGTGACAGTGCAATTGCCAAAGCCTTCTTCATCCATTTGATTTACCATAGCCAATGCACGGCGTGTACGTTCAGGTTGNCCCTGAGGCACAAGACTAAGGTGTGATACTTTTGCGGCGACGAATAGCATTGCGCTAGCATTTTTACAGGAGGCTACGCAGGCNCCGCATCCAATGCACTGNGCTGCGTCCATTGCTAGATCAGAATCTTCTTTTGGTACCGGCNTTGCATTTGCATCTGGTACGCTTCCTGTTCNTACACTAATGAAGCCTCCAGCCTGTTGAATCCTATCGAATGAAGAGCGATCAACGATCAAGTCGCGATGCACCGGGAATGCTGTTGCTCGCCATGGTTCGATGANAATTGTATCTCCATCATTGAAGTGTCTCATGTGCAGTTGGCAAGCTGTAGTTCCCTGTTGTCCTCCATGTGGAACACCATTAATCACCATGGAGCAAGTGCCGCAAATGCCCTCTCGGCAGTCGGAATCGAATGCTATGGGCTCATCTCCATCTCTATTAATGCCCTCATTAACTACGTCAAGCATTTCCAGAAAAGACATGTCCGGGCTGATATCGATGGCTTCATACTCTTCAAAGCGACCAGCTTCTTCAGCATTGTCCTGACGCCATACTCGGAGAGTTAAATTCATTGTTTCAGATATCATTTGTAGCTCCTTTGAGTCATTTTCACTTCTTCGTAAACAAGAGGTTCTTTGTGTAGTTGAGGAGGTTTCTCTTCTCCTTTGTGTTCCCAGGCCGACACATATGAAAAATTGTCATCATTCCTTTTAGCTTCTCCTTCGGATGTCTGATGTTCTTCTCTAAAGTGTCCTCCACAGGATTCTTCGCGTTGTAATGCATCTCGACACATCAATTCTCCGAACTCAAGAAAATCAGCTACACGTCCGGCGTGTTCGAGGCTTTGATTGAGGGCAGTATTTTCTCCAGGTACCGAGAGGTTTTGCCAGAATTCTTTTCGGAGTTTAGGGATTTTTTGTAATGCTTCTTCTAATCCTTTTTTGTTGCGAGCCATGCCACATTTGTCCCACATGATCTGTCCTAGTTCACGGTGAAAGGAAGTTGGAGTGCGTTCTCCATCAATTTCTAGTAGAGTTTCAATTCGAGATTCGACTAGTTCTTGCGTACTAGAGAATGCCGAGTCTTCAATACTTGGACGGTTATCAATTCCGTTTTCAGCTAAGTACTGACCTATTGTGTAAGGTAAAACGAAATACCCATCAGCCAAGCCCTGCATTAACGCGCTAGCACCAAGTCGATTAGCGCCGTGATCTGAAAAGTTTGCTTCACCGATAGCGAATAGCCCTGGCAGGTTACTCATCAAATTATAATCTACCCAAAGACCACCCATGGTATAGTGAACCGCAGGATAAATTGTCATTGGATTTTGATAAGCATTAGTGCCGGTGATTTTTTCATACATATCGAAAAGATTGCCATAGCGTTCACGGACAGTATTTTCTCCCATCCTTTTTATGGCATCGGCAAAATCCAAATAAACTCCTAAGCCGGAAGAGACCACGCTGCGGCCCTCGTCACATACTTCTTTAGCATTCCTTGAGGCAACGTCACGAGGTACTAAATTGCCGAAGCTGGGATATTTTCTTTCTAGAAAATAATCTCGATCTTTATCTGAAATATCGTTCGGATTTAATTCTCTTTTACGAATTTTTTCTGCAATTTTTTTGTCCTTAGGAACCCATACACGACCGTCGTTACGGAGCGATTCACTCATAAGGGTGAGCTTGCTTTGATGTTCGCCGCTAACTGGAATACAAGTAGGATGAATTTGAGTATAACATGGATTAGCAAAACAGGCTCCGCGTTTATAAGCTCGATAAGCGGCAGTGACGTTACAGCCCATTGCATTAGTTGAAAGGAAAAAGACATTTCCGTATCCGCCAGTTGCAAGTACGACTGCATGAGCAGAGTGGCGAGTAATTTCACCAGTTATCATGTTACGTACAATGATCCCTTTTGCATGTCCGTCAACCATCACAACATCGAGCATTTCGGAGCGGGTATGCATTTCAACTTTTCCAAGACTGATTTGCCTGTTTAGTGACGAGTAGGCGCCTAATAGTAATTGTTGCCCTGTTTGGCCTCGGGCATAGAAAGTTCTGCTAACTTGTGCTCCACCAAATGATCTATTNGCAAGTAAGCCTCCATACTCGCGAGCAAANGGAACCCCTTGTGCGGCACACTGATCAATTATGTCTACGCTTACCTGAGCTAGGCGATATACATTTGCCTCTCGTGAACGATAATCACCGCCTTTTACTGTATCGTAAAATAGTCGATATGCTGAGTCACCGTCATTTTGATAATTTTTTGCAGCATTGATTCCCCCTTGTGCGGCTATTGAGTGTGCACGACGTGGACTGTCTTGATAACAAAAGCACTTAACATTATAGCCAAGTTCACCAAGTGATGCTGCAGCTGATGCCCCTGCTAAGCCGCTACCTACTACAATAACTTCGTACTTTCTTTTGTTAGCTGGATTTACCAACTTTAAGTTGAAACGATGTTTATCCCATTTTTCAGCCATAGGGCCATCNGGGATCTTAGAATCTAGAGTAATTTTTTTTGAACTACGGCTCGTTTTTTTCACGGCTTTGGCCTTAGGCGTTTCTTTTTTCTTTTTTGTGGCCATTTTATTNAACGAATCCAAGCAATATGCTCATTGGGACTGCAACATAGCCTGCAAAAATGAGCCAAGCCGCAGTAAAGGCGAAACGGTTTATCATATGCTGAGATGCTTTAGACTTAAAACCCAAAGACTGAAACATAGCACTCAAGCCGTGACTCAAGTGAATGCAGAGCAAACCAACGGAGATAACATAGAAGATGGATATCCACCAAACTCCGAAACCGGTCACTACCATTCTATAAACATCAACAGCATTTTCGCCCTCTTTTCCTTCTCCTTCAGGCAATGGAGTGGTGTAAGCGATTTGTTCTTCGCCGGCATCTATCTCATGAACGTAAAAAGTTTCGAAGTCTGCATTCAGTCCGTTAATTTGTGGGACTTTCCATGTGTAGTGAGCTAAATGGTAAAATGCAAACGCGGCAATTATTAATCCGCTGTAAATCATGGTACGAGCTGCATAGCGGGAAACGATTTCACTTTTTCGGTGAGTATCGATAGGTTCAACGGTCCCTTCGTATTGTATCTTACGAGCTCTCTTGTTTTCAGATGATAATTTTATTGCAGCCCAGATGTGAACTCCAACCATCAAAAGCAGGCTAAGCCGAGCGATCCATAGTAATGGCCCCAAGCTGTGAAGTTTTGCTGCATATTGGTTTAAGGCAGCCGGCCCGGCAAATATTGTTAGGTTACCCAACATGTGTACAACTACAAAACCGAACAGTCCAGCACCCGAAAGAGCCATAAGGTATTTTCGGCCAAGTGATGTTCTGAAGATGTTGCTTGCCAGCGACATAGGATGCAAAAAAGCTAAAAGAATATACTATGATAGAGCTGATTTCGTCGAGCGAAACGTTACGTTTAGGATAATCGCTGGAGAACTTTACTTTTAGCCTATCGCATGTATCNCTTAATAGTTGTCGCGAATTGGTTATCGAGTATTAGTAGCAGTCAGCAACTTCAATCAAAATTTATCAGTCATAGTAAGCTTGGGCAAATTGCTTAGGAGCGTTACTTTTGCTCAAGCGTATGAATCGTCATATTTCATTTTGTCTTGTATTGATTATTTGGCTGACATTGGTCGCATGCAAAACACCTCAAAAAAATACCAGTGATGAAAAATCAATTATGCCAGCCCCGCTGTCTACAGTTTTTCGTTTATCCAAACTTGGGGAGATTGATGCAGCTATTTTGCAGTCCATTGATGACAAGAAGGCTCCGGGTGCCGTATTACGCATTGCAAACAGTGGGCTAGTTTACAAAAAGGCTTATGGGCACAAAAGCATCAAGCCAGAGCGATCTTCCATGCAATATGAAACGATTTTTGATGCTGCATCTCTTACAAAGGTAATAGCTACTGCGCCTTCGATTGCTTTGTTAGTTGAGCAAGGTAAACTAGGCCTGAACGATAAGGTGGATCAGTGGGTTCCAGGATTCAAGAAGAACGGGAAAGGAGCAATTACAATCCGGCATTTATTGACACACACCTCAGGATTACGACCAGGTCTTTCATTACGCCAAGAATGGTTTGGGGTTGAAGCAGCTGTTGAGAAGGCAAAGGCTGAACGAATTAATTTCCAACCTAATACTCGATTTGTTTATAGCGATATAAATTTCATTTTGCTTGGAGAGATTGTGCGACTTGCTTCCGGTCAAGGTCTCGATAAGTTTGCTTCAGAAAATATATTCGAGCCTTTGAGAATGAAGGACACGGGCTTCAAGCCATCTTCAGAAAAGCTAGGCAATATCGCTCCAACTGAACAGTTGGGTGAAATTATTTTGCATGGTGAAGTGCACGATCCGACTGCTAGACGTATGGGGGGCGTTGCTGGTCATGCGGGGTTGTTTACTACTGCTAAAGATCTTGGGATATTCGCATCAATGATGCTCAATGGAGGTAAATACGATGGTCGTAAGATTTTTAGTAAAGAAACTATTGAATTGATGGTTACTGCCCAAACTACGCCCGAAATGAAGATACAACGTGGTTTAGGCTGGGATATTTCTTCTCCGTATTCTAGCCCGCGTGGTAATCATTTTGATCTGGGCAGCTACGGCCACACCGGTTGGACAGGATGCTCAATATGGATCGATCCAAGCACTGGTACTTCCGTTATTCTGATGACAAACCGTGTGCATCCAGACGGTAGTGGAAATGTCATTAGTCTCCGGCGTAAAGTAGCAACTCTTGCCGCCGAGTCTTTACGGCATTTTTCATTAGGCGCCAGTGATTCGGCTCGATTAAATTCCGATAAAATCGTTCTTAATGGAGCAGATGTTTTGCGGATGAGACCTGATATATTACCGAAAGGTAGCAAGGTAGGATTGATTACTAATCATACCGGCCACGATCGTAATCGCAATTCAACGCTTGATTTTTTGTTAACAACAAAGCATGTAAAATTAACAGCCCTTTTTAGCCCTGAACACGGTCTATATGGAAATCTAGACCAAAAAATTGGAGATGCAACTGATGCAAAGACAGGCCTAAAGATTTTCAGCCTTTATGGAAAAACCCGAAAGCCATTAATGGATCAACTTGCCGGACTTGATTCTCTAATTTTTGATATTCAAGACATTGGTTGTCGTTTTTATACCTATATTTCAACCATGGGGTTAGCTATGGAGGCAGCTTCCGAGGCTGGTATTAATTTTATTGTACTTGATCGTNTTAATCCAATTGGCGCTGCTGATGTTGAAGGGCCGGTAAGATTAGGNTCAACTGACTTTATTGCGTTTCATGATATCCCTGTGAAGCATGGAATGACTGTCGGGGAGTTGGCACGGATGTTTAACCGGGAGCGTGCTTATGAGGTGAAATTGCAGGTAGTAAAAATACAAGACTGGTCTCGTAGTCAGACATTTGATGAGACGGGTCAGCCGTGGACGAATCCTTCTCCAAATATGCGTAATCTTAATCAAGCTATGCTTTATCCAGGTATCGGCCTACTTGAGACAGCGNTATCAGTGGGGAGAGGAACAGACACNCCGTTTGAAGTTATAGGTGCGCCCTATATCAATGATGTACATTTAGCAGAACGTNTAAATGCACTTGGTGAGGAGGGAGTGAGGTTTGTGCCAATTCAATTTACACCAAGTGCNAGTATTCATAAGGNTCAAGAATGTGGGGGCGTAAATATTATTATAACCAACCGAACAAAACTGAAACCGGTTTTTTTAGGAATTGCGATTGCACGTGAGTTGCATGCGATGTATCCGAAGCAATTCCCATTGTTAAAGGTTGAACGATTGCTTTGCCATTCTCCGACTATTAGGGCAATTGAAAAAGGTAAAACGATGAATCAGATTGAAGAACTTTGGCGGCCAGATTTGGATAAATTTAATAAACGCCGGGCTGAGTTTCTGATTTATAAATAATTTTCAAACATTGCTTAATTGTGAATAGAATCGTTGCTAATTAGTTAATCTCGATTCTTTTTTTCGCAGATTTCTTTCTTGTTTTTTCGTTTCCGCGCGTAGAAGTGCTTCTGGTTGCCATCCTTTACTCTGGGCATATTCAGCTAGAGCAAAAAGTTCCTTGCTAAGGGTTTCCTTACTGTATCGTTGTTTTGTCGCCTTGATCAAAGGCTTGTCAGTAAGGCCATTCTTCCGCGCTTTTTTTATCAACTTTTCAGCTCTTTGAAGAGCAGGTAGGTGGCGAGGAATTCCGTCCAGTACAGATGAACGTTCGTGTTGAGTTCCTTTTTTTTCCTCTCGTTTTATTTTTTCCCACTGCGCCCAAACTGCGTCTACGTTATTAGCATTGGAGTTGCTAAATACATGCGGGTGGCGTCGAATCAATTTATCAGTAATTGTGCGAGCCGCTTTTTCGAAATCAAATGCTTTCCGTTCTTTTGCTAATTGACAATGAAATACAACTTGAAGAAGTAAATCACCGCATTCTTCTAGCATTTCATGATCGTCTTCCATTTCGATAGCATCAATTAGTTCGTATACCTCCTCAACAGCATGAAATCTAATCGACTTGTGGTCTTGTTCACGATCCCAAGGGCAACCCCCGGGAGCTCTTAGTTGAGCCATGACTTCGATTAAATCATTAATCGCCGGTTTCTTTTTATGGATTTTTCTTTTGGTGCCCATTTTATAGGATAACTAAATCGTTGCGGTGAACGATTTCTACACCCTTTAACTTTCTTGCCCGAATTTCATCAGCATTGTATTGGCTGATTCCTCGGGAAAACTCTGTACCTTCTAGGTCGCAAATTCTTACGACGTCTCCTTTGTTAAATTCTCCAATACATTGTGATATGCCAGGAGGAAGTAGGCTTTTGCCTTTGTCCCTAAGTGCATTTCGAGCTCCATTATCTACCCAAAGTGATCCTTTGGGGTGATGAAAAAATGCGATCCACCGTTTACGTCCTTTAAGTTTACCAGATCGCGGCACAAAAAAGGTTCCCTCATCTTTACCATGAATGATGTTGCTGATAACACGCTTCTTTTTGCCTGAAGCAATTACGAGAGGAATCCCAGTGCGAATAGTCATCTTGGCAGCGCGAATCTTTGCTTCCATGCCGCCAATTGCCATGTTGCTGAGGGTTCCGCCAGCGAGTTTTTGAATGTGTGTATCTATTTTTTCAACCACAGTAATTGTGTGTGGATTTTTTTTCCCAAAGTTTTCTACCAAGCCATCAACTGTTGTAAGGATTATCAGTAAATCTGCAGGTAGCAAACAGGCTACTAGGGATGCCAGCCAATCATTATCTCCAAATTTTAATTCAGTATAACTGACTGCATCGTTTTCGTTGACTATTGGGATGACTCCTTTGTCCAGTAAAGACACGATTGTATTGCGGGCATTTAAATGACGATCTTGATCCTCTAGGTCATCATGGGTCAGTAGTACTTGTGCTACCTTTAAATTATATTTGGCAAAAAGTTCTGAGTATGTGGACATCAATGCAGATTGACCTACAGCTGCACATGCTTGTAGATCGGATAAGTCTGTCGGTCTCTTCTCTATATTTAAAACACCCATGCCAGCGCCAACAGCTCCTGAGGAGACAACAACTACTTCTCGTCCATCTTTATGTTGGGCAGCGACCTGCTCGACTAATTGTTCAATTTTTCGGGGATCAATCTGTTTCCTGCGGCCAGTCAATATACCGGTGCCTAACTTAACCACCATTCGGCTGGTTTCTATTAGTAAATTTCGCTCCATTTAACGGGACTTGGGCTAATGGTATCTGGCTCGCTTAGCAAGCAAAACTAATCATTCAATTGATAAATTGAGATACAAGAAAGGTTGCTCGTCTCTGCTGAGTATTTAAACTTTGTTATCCAGATTAATAAATATTTGGTTAATTTTTATGATAACACGTACTTTTTTTACTATCCTATTTGCTTATTTTGCGGATTTGGCATCAATTAAGGCTGACTGGCTTCAATGGCGTGGTCCAATGGGGCAGGGCATTGCAGATCAGTCAAAAGTGCCAATTGAATGGAGTGAAACCAAGAATATAGCTTGGAGAGCTCAACTGCCTGGGCGTGGTTGGTCGTCACCGTTGATAGTTGGAAATCAAGTTTGGGTTACTGCAGCTCACGAAACAAAAGCTTCAGAGGAGCAAGCGAAAGAGAGGCTTAAAGCAAATACGGGTAGTCAACCATTGGTTGTTCTATCAGAACTACGCATCCACGCCATCTGTATCGATAAAGAATCAGGGAAAATTATTAAAAACATCGAAGTATTACGAAAAAAGGATCCACAATGGATTCATAAGACCAATAGCTATGCATCTCCAACTCCCATAATTGAGGATGGAAGAATGTATATTCAAAAAGGTTCATATGGGTCTGCTTGTTTGGATCTTAAGTCGGGTGAGGTGATGTGGCAGAATCAGGATTTATGGGTAATGCACGAAAATGGACCTGGCGGATCCCCGCTAATTTGGAACGATTTACTCATCTTTCATATGGATGGTAGTGATAATCAATTCATAGTTGCAATTGATAAAAATACAGGAAAAGTTATATGGAAGACGAAAAGATCCGGTAAAATGCATGATAATCCACAGTTNAAAAAAGCATATGGAACGCCAGTCATAGTNAAATTACAAGGTCGAGATGTAGTTGTNTCTCCTGCTGCTAATTGGGTATACGGTTATGAGCCGGCGNCAGGCGATGAATTATGGAAGCTTGAATATGGGTCTTTGGGTTTTTCTATTGTACCGAAGCCGGTCATTGGAAATGGCATGATTTATATTGGCACNAGCTATATGAGGCCTCAAATGTTGGGAATTGATGTTTCCAAGCCTCAGCCCGAGATAGTGTGGTCTTGTAAGCGAAGTGTACCGGCTATTTCATCACCATTATTAATTGGGNAAGAACTCTACTTTGTTAGTGATTCAGGAGGAATGGTGACTTGCTTAGAGGCAAAAACCGGTGTGGAACTATGGCGTGAGCGTATCGGAGGCAATCACGGTTCATCTCCGACATTCGTTGGTGGACGAATTTTGTTCCATAGCAANGAAGGCGAAACTGTTGCGCTAAAGCCAGGCCGGGAATTTAAGATTTTAGCCCGTAACAAACTAGATGGAGAGCACCATGCTAGTGCGGCAATTAGTGNTAACTCTATATTTCTTAGAACAGAAAAAGCCTTATACAAGATTTCCGAATAAACCCAATTNCATCAGTAAAAATGATTTGATTTTCAGAGAAATTGTAAACTAATGCATTCATAATATTACTCGATTTAGGCGGGGCTTGCTTTTGATAAGATTGGGAGTAAAAACAGCTAACCCCTTAGTTTTGTTTGCTNGCCAATTATTTGATTATTTTGGGNGATTAAATTTATTANCACTTGTGATTGAGCTGAAATGAATAAGAATAAAATTAGTCGAGGATTTACACTGATTGAACTTTTGGTCGTCATTGCCATTATAGCTATTCTTGCAGGNCTTTTACTTCCTGCTTTAGCNAAAGCNAAAGCNAAAGCGCATGCTACTTCTTGTATGAATAATCTTAAGCAAGTAGGGCTTGGNATGCTAATGCATGCNGATGATAAAGACGATATGATCCCCCGAGGTAATGCNAAGCGTTGGTGGTTTGAATTTATGCCTTATATTCCCGAGGGTGGAACAGAAANAGATTTTCGTAATATAAAAATTTTTATGTGCCCTAGTTATCCCATCCCAAAACGAACTCCAAATCGAAGGCAAATAATCACCTATGTTGTGAATGCTTGGAAATTCCGTTCAACTAAAGATAATTACGGCTATGAGCATATTGGATTAAGTAAGATTACAGATTTTACCTCTCCGTCGGATTCTGCCTATCTGTTAGATAATGAAGACGGAATCACAAACCCGAATATCAATCGGCCAATAATCACTGGATTCCAAGATATGAGAACTGATTTGAATGATGTTTGGGCGCCTAATCATTTGCCTTATGGCGCTAGTGGAAAGCGATTAAGTAGTGAACGTCGGATTGCAGCTGATCGGCATAATGAAGGATCTAATATTTTATACCTTGATGGTCATGTAGGATTACGTAAGGCAAAGATGATTGATATTAATTTATTCCGTGAAAAGAAGCCTTAAAGTCTGATGGTCTTTTTTGGAAAAAAGCTAAATAAAGGTTTTACTCTCATTGAGCTTCTTGTGGTCATTGCTATAATTGCAATACTTGCAGGGCTTTTATTGCCAGCTCTGGCAAAGGCAAAAGAAAAAGGTCGAGCCACATTGTGTATAAATAATTTAAAGCAAATCGGGTTAGCAACTATTCTACACGCAGATGATAATGATGACATGGTTCCTCGAGGCGATGCCGAGAGATGGTATTTGGTTTTAATGAAATATTTGCCTGAAGGAGGAACAAAAAAGGATTATCGAAATATCAAGATTTTTAGGTGTCCAAGTTTTCCTAAGCCCAAGAAGCGACAAAAACCTCAGGTGATTACNTACACCGTTAATGCTTGGCGATTCAGAAGTACTCGCGACACGGTTGGGTATCAGCAGATTGGTCCTAGTAAGATCACTAATTTTAAGGAGCCTTCCAATTCAATTTATGTAGGGGACAGTTCAGCCGGATCATGGCGTCCAGTTATTACTGGATTGAATGACCCAAATAATAACACTTGGTTGAATGATGTTTGGCGTCCAAGCCATTTGCCCTTTGGATTATCCGGGAAACGTTTAAGTATGGATAGACGTATCGCTGCTAATCGTCATAATAATGGGGCTAATTTAGTATATTTTGATGGTCACGCTGGGTTTCTTGCGGGAAACAAAATAAATATCGATCTCTTTCGAGAAAATAAGCCATAGTTTCTATGTTAATGATGGCGCGGTAATTATGATTTATACCAAGCCAACAAGTTTGCGGCCTGTCCAGTAGGTGACTAGAAGCAGAAGAATAAATCCGCCCCACCATGGGTTGCTCCATAAGAGGGTGCGAAGTTCGACAGGTTTAGGCTCNGGAAGCACTGATATTTTTTCTATTATATCTTNCAGATTGTCTATATTAGCGCTTTCTCCGCCAGTGATGGATGCAATTTCNGTGAGTATAGATCNATTAACCGGNCGACCAAGTTTTTCNCGTTTAGGCATGGANACTGTGATCTTNGTTTCTAATTTTCGATCCTCATCGGGAGCCTCAATTTTGATTTCGTAAACACCGCCTTCTTTTGCAGAAAATTCAGCACTGTAAACACCCCAACCACCGTCGATCTCGTTTAACTGCAGCGATTCGTCAACNCCTNTAGGATAGAGAAACTCGCCTTGGACATCTCCGCCTTCAAGTGGAAAGCCTGCTTTATCTAAAATTGTGGCTTGCAGNAAAATACGATCACCAACTTTAGGAGTTTCCGGGGAGAAGCTCAGTCGGATTCCTTCTTTTTCAGCTAGATGACGTTTATGAGCCATCCACCGAGCGACTTGGCTCCAAAAACGATAGTGAAATTTGTCTTCGACCCCTCTCCGCCAACGCCATGCGCTGTCGGTGCCCATGAACAAAACTTTGCCTAGACCAGCATTCCGGATAGCTAGAAGAGGTATGCGGCCATACTGGTTGCGCAATTCGGAGTGAACAGCAAGCACTTCAGTCCCAGGGCGACTTTTGGTGACAGCAGTAGACCAGTAAAAACCCGGAAGCATTTTCCATATTTGATCATTTGTTATTTCATCAGCATCAAATCGAGTAAGAAGGTGCCTGCGGCCAAGTGTTGATAGAGTCAACACTGATTCGTTATTTAGTCCTATACCTTTTGGATTGTCTTCGTTAAGTACTACCGGGATAAGGTCTTTAAGTTCGCTATCCATAAGCGAGACATGATTGCCGCGTCTACCTGGCATGAAAATGAGACCGCTACCTTGCTGTTCAACAAGGCCTTTTATTAGTTCTGCATCTTTCTTGCTTAACTGATTTTCTCCAACGCCAACGTCTCCCAGAAAAATCACATCGTAGCGAGAAAGCATTTCTCGTGAGCCGGGAAAGGAAGTTAGGTAATCTCTTCCTCCTCCAGGCGAAATTTTAGGATGAAGCAGAACGCAGTTTAGGTCTACGCCTGGATCACGGGCCAAGGCATTTCTAAGAAATCTATATTCCCAGCGAGGTTGGGAATCTACAACTAAAATGTTAAGTTTTACAACACGCACACCAATGTTAAATTTGGCTGAATTATTGTCTTTTAATGCTTCGTCTTTTTCAACTGGGAACTCCAGTTTTAAGTCGAATTCACCAACTTCAGTGGGGTACCACATGATCGANTCCCGAAAACTGCTTTTTGCGGGTAGAGTGATTTTTTTTGAGGTTAATATTTCTTTCCCATTCATAAGTCGGACTTCTGTAGAAACATCTCGCGGTAGATGACTTTGAATTGTGTATGGGATTGAAATTTGTTCACCGAACAAGCCATAAGCAGGGGCNGTGACCTCTTCCAAAGAGAGATCTGGAATTGGCTGGTCCTGACCAGTGACTATACTATAAATAGGAATTTCTCTGTCGCGATATCTCGTGGCAATACTAATTGGTGATGGACCGAGATTCCAGTCGCCGTCTGAAATTAAAAGCACAGCTTTAAGGTTTTTTTCCTGCTCAAGTTCCGAAGTTAGTACGGCATTTAGGTCTGTACCGATTTCTTCCACTCTGGCCAATGTATTTGTAGGTGAAGGATTTGCAGGTGCTGAAAACTCATTTATATTAACTTGTACATTGCTACCCTCTTCGATTTGTTTCCAATACTCACTTTTATTTTGGCCATCCAGCCATTTCTTTCGGCTGATAATCTCATTAGTGCTAACGATATCACGAGTGAGCATACTTCCAGAATAATCATTTAGGATTGAAATTTGTGGTTGTTCAGTTCGTATGATACGACGAATAAACTCTGGTTCCAAAAGTGTGAATGCGAGCAGTATAACTGCTAAAGTGCGAAGTAATTCCAGTATTGCTACCTTACGGCGACGTCCGTTTCGGTTCCATATACTCCACCCAAGCCAGCCCGACAGCGCAATTATACAAATACAAGTGAGGATGCTAAAAGCTGAGAAGGTAAAAGACCAATTACTCATGATACTGTGTTCGGTAAGGTTCCTGACGTTTTTTTATCAGATTCGAAACTACCTTTAGGGCATATTAACCAGGCTTCGATGAGTAATGCTATGAGCATTAATATCAGGAACTTATCCCATATTTCACTTTGTAAAGATGTGTTGTCGCGTTGTGCTTGAAAGAGTCGAAATGTCAGGCCGCTAAACAGTGCAGATACTTTTTCGTCCTCTACGCGTTTAAACTCATTTTCATTTTCAGGCCGGTTAACAACTAACCAACGATCACCCGAACGATATACGCCAGCTTCAGTTTGNAAATTACCACGCTGGCCAGTTTCTGCTGAAGTCCATTCAAGTTGCATATCTCCAGCGCTGGCTCTACCTGTTTCAATTATAAAGTTTCGTTGAAATCGGCTACTGCCAGCGGCTAAGAGTCTCTGAATCATGGGTACAATTACCATGCCATCCCCGAGGTTTGACCAAGTGAGCAGTGGTAGACTAGAGCAAAAATAAACCTCTCCTTGGCCAATAGTTTGGCGTGCCAAAAATGCTTGTCCGTCGTTAAAAGCTGCCAGTATTGCAGCTTCGCCAACAATCTTTTGTCGTTGCTTTACAGTGAGTTGGTTGAGAGGGAGCAGCAAACCTTCATCTGTATTAGCAAGAGGTCCTTGATCCTCGTCCCAACGTCCGATCTTGAATGGATCTTTTTCAGTAGTTTGTTTTTCTCCCCAGCCCAAACCAACAAATCGTACTGTAGTCGCTTCTCCTGTAGGAAAGAAAACTAAACGTCCTCCTTCATTGATAAACTCACGAAGTGCAATCGATGTATCGCCTTGAGGAAGAGGGGCGTGCCAAATAACTAGTGTAGAATCTCGTAGATCCGACTTTGAGAATTCATTTGGAGCCAAAATTTTGGCAGGTTTTCTTGCGGAGATGTTTACGGTTGAGGCGGCAGCTTGCCACAGAGGGCTAAGCTTACTTTCACTTATGACTAGCCCTTCCATCGAAAAATCATCATCGTATCGGTAATAGGTTATATTGTCTTGGGGATTGCCGTCAGGAGATAGTTCAAGTTTTCCCCATCCACCAGATTGTTCGTCTACTTCGATGCGATGTCGCCAACGCGTGGCTTGGCCATTGACTTTAGCTTCTATTTCGGTTGTTACCCCGTTTATTGTTTGTTTAATAGGCTCTGTGTCATTATTGATCTTCGTGCGTTTGATATCGACGGCAAGACGGACTTCACCAATTTCATTTGATTTTATTCGGGCAAGTTGAGAGACGGAAATAGAGGCGTTCATTGGTGAGTCCTGAGTGGTGGCTAGCATTCGAATGCGGACTTTTTGTTTAAGCGAATTAAAAGATTCCATGAGGGACTCCCAGCGTGAGTCATCAGGCAGCCAGTTGGTGGCTTGTAGGTCAGAGGCTATCCAGATTTCTGCTATTCCAGCTTGGTTATCGACAAGCCAGTCAAGTGCACTCTGGAGCATTGCAGGTATGTCTGCTGCGGTGTCGGAAGGTTGAGTGTCAGGTAATTCTAATATCGAGGCGGCGTTGGCGATGTTTTGAGGTTTTCGTGTAGCGCTGTCAATTAGTACTATTTGACTTTTATTTTCAAATTTTTCTGCGGCGTTCACAATCATTTCGATTGCGTATTCGCGACGTGATTTATTGGTGCCAGAGATGCGGGATTCCATACTGGCGGATCGGTCAACTAACAGCATGATAATATCGGGAGCGCCTCCAAATGCCCATCCCATCCATCCGCCTACTAGCGGACGAGAGAGGAATAGTAATAGCATTAGTACAGCAAGTATACGCATCGCAAGAATAAGCCAGTTTTTGATTTTAGAATGGCTGGTAGAGCTTTGAGTTGCAGCAAAAAGGAACTGCATTGCAGCCCATTTTCTGGGTTTGTGCCGCATGCGGTTTATGAGATGAATAATTACAGGAAGCAGGATTAGCGGAAGTCCAAAAAGTATATTCTCTTGAATGAAACTCATGGTTTAACTTTTGCTGCGTTTAGCACGTTCATTCAAGAAATCCGCTAGCACATTGTCGTAAGGTTGATCAGTGGTGACTCGACGGTAGTCGGCGTTGAATTCATGGCAGTCGGTTTCCAGTTTTTTGAGAAATTTTTTGAGCTGTAAATGGTATTCTGCACGAATAGTAGCCGGTTCAGTAACTATGGATTGTGAGCCTTCCATATCTACAAAACGTACTGGTTGGTCGAAAGTGAAATCTAATTCCAATGGGTCTAGTAAATGAAACAAAGCTAGGTCATGTTTTTGGAATCTAAGATGCTGGAGTGCATCGCGCAGTTCAGTTCCATCACAAAAGCAGTCGGACAGAATTATTACTAGCGCACGACGACGGGCCTTTTCAGCTAGTTCATGAAGCAAAGGGATAAGTTTGGTTTCTCCTTTGGGACGCGCATGATTTAGTGAGTCAAGTATTAGCTGAAGATGAGATGCATTTCTACGTGGTGGAATTTCGTTGTTATCTTTTGCATTAACATGAACTAAGCCTGCAGCATCACCTTGATTTATAACAAGATAGCTTAATGTCGCGGCAAGTCTTTTAGCGTAATCGAAGCGTACACCATGACTGCCTTTGAATCCCATCGACCCGCTGCAATCGAGTACGACGTAACATCGAAGGTTTGTTTCAGCTTCGAACTCTTTCAGGTAGTATCGGTCTGTTCGAGCAAATACGCGCCAGTCAAGCCTTCGAATATCATCACCGGGTACGTAGTTGCGGTATTCAGCAAATTCAACACTCGATCCGCGGTGTGGGCTTCGATGATGCCCAGATACCGTTCCCTCCATAGGAAACCGTGCAAGTAGAGGTTGCCCTATAAGCCTGCCGACAACGTCGGCTTCAATCAGTGGTTGCTCTTTTTCTTCAGGCACTTGCGTTGCGAATTTGATCGAGCAACTTTTCGACGATGACAGTACTGTCGGTGCCCTCGGCCTGTGCTTGGAAATTTGTTATAATTCTATGTCTTAAAACAGGGTGGGCGACAGCCTCTAAATCTTCCTGTCTTACAAGGTAGCTTCCATGTAGAACAGCGCGAGCTTTGGAACCGCGAATTAGATATTGTACTGCGCGTGGGCCGGCTCCCCAAGATACAAGTTTTTTACAAAAATCAGGTGCATCATCAGACGCAGGCCGTGTAGCTCGTACAAGGTCGACTGCCATATCATATATATGATCGGGTACAGGCACTCGTTCGACTAGTTTTTGATATTTAAGGATTTGTTCACCAGTTACTTTTGGTTCAATAGTTTGAGACTCGGCTCCAGTAGTTTCTCGAGCTATTCGCAATTCTTCATTGCGTTCGGGATATTTTACTTCAACAAAAAACATAAACCTGTCGAGTTGAGCTTCTGGAAGAGAGTAGGTGCCTTCTTGTTCAATTGGGTTTTGAGTAGCAAGTACAAAGAATGGTTTTGGAAGCGATAAAATACGGCCTGATACAGTTACGTGGTGTTCCTGCATAGCTTCAAGTAATGCAGACTGTGTTTTTGGAGGTGTGCGGTTTATTTCGTCAGCCAAAATGATATTGGCGAAGACTGGTCCTTTAACGAATTCGAATTCTCTTCGGCCTTCAGCTGTGTCCTGCAAGATATCTGTGCCAGTGATATCAGAGGGCATAAGGTCTGGAGTAAATTGGATTCGATTAAAGTCAAGTGACATCACTTTTGACAGTGAGTTAACCATCAGTGTTTTGGCTAGTCCGGGTACACCCATCAGAAGGGCATGGCCACGAGAAAGAATTGTGATTAGAAGATTTTCAACGACTTCATCTTGGCCGACGATGACTTTGGCCATCTCGGATTTCATGCTCTCGTAAGTAGAGCGCAATTCATCAATTACAACGACGTCATCATCACTCGGTGTGTTTGAGGTGTTGTTGTTCGTTTGGCTATCCAATATTGGAGCAGGATCTGGCATGTTAGAAAAGAGGGGTAGTGAACGATCTTAGGCAGCTTGGGTCAATCCTCGATTAGTAAAGTTACAGTTTATGCTGGTGTATTTTTGTCCAAGTGCAGATGAATAGAAACTACCAAGAATGAAGCCTAGGAAAATGGTCGAAAGTATTGGGGTTTTTATGTGATTTAAAATTGATTTGATCATGCTTAAGTCAAGTTTGTAGTTGGTGCAAGGTCTGCGAATTGGGCGATTTCGCTGGCCGAGTAGTTAAAGTCTGTATAAATGGTGCGCGGTCAATGTTAGGGAATCTTAATCGTATATTAATTAGTCTCCTGATTTTTTGGGTTGTTTCTGTCCAGGCTGCTCCAGAATTGCCTCTATGGGCCGCGGCAAGTTGGCGTAATGATGTCAACACAGTTAAAGCTCACATTGCAGCCGGAACTGATGTTGAGACCATTGATGATTGGACCGGTAAAACTGCCATGCACTATGCAGCTGAGTATGGCAACCTAGAGATTGCGCAACTCCTTATTGAGGCTGGAGCGAATGTTCGACATCGTGATTTTTACAAGTCTACAGCCCTGCACCACGCCGCTGTAGGAGGGTTCGTGGACATTGCCAAATTATTACTAGTTCACGGAGCTGATATAAATGCAAAAGACAAAGCAGGCGAGACTGCCATGGATGGAGTAGCATTTTTTGGGCATACGAATGTTGCTGATTTATTCAAAAGCTTTTACGGCATCATTCGTTTTGATTTAGACAATCATTTTGTAATGGAAGCTACGGCTTTGGCGCCAGGCTGGTATGGCTTTTTAAACAAGAAAATGAAGATTGAGCCTAGGCAATTTCAAATTCTATCTTCTGAGAATCTAATTGACTGGCGTGTGAGAANGATTATGGACTTCACGTCNGATTTATTAGTTTTTAAGGAAAAAAATACCAGTAAGTATAGACAACGTTTTTATCGGTTGATGCCTTATACCCAGCCGCCACCTAAAAATATAAACCTAATTGATCTTCATTATGATTATTATGAAGCAAAACCGGTTAATGGCATTCTTGATGGGATTCCTAGTGAATGGCTGGCAAGCGAAATGATCGCTAATCCTGGTTTTGAAATAGTTGACGAGGATCAGCGAGGCAAGGTTAATTACATTTCAGGTGAGACTACATATTCTCAATTTGCTGAATATGATGAAGGCAAATGGGAGGGGGATAAGGATCACAATTTTAAGTTAGGTATTGGATGGAACCTTTCAGGCCTGCAGCTTACTTTGGTGGTTGAGGATGATCAGCATGTCCATTTTGGCAAATCTGCCGATGACGGTGACGCTGTTAANATTTTATTCACTGATGCTGATCGCAAGAAAGTTTTAGGCGAGTTTGTTTGTGCGTTATCTTATGACGCTTTCTTGAAAGATCCAGACTGGAAGTTGGTAAATAATCTTCCTTATAATAAAAAGATGCTTTCAACCCCTGGGTTTGTTCCGCCAATTGGATATATGGAGCAAGTCAAAGGAGATGCCGAGTTTGATGTCATAATACGCCGAAACCAAAAAACGATTGACCCTGCTAACGGTAATCCTGCCACGGGTACGACTGTTTATGAGTTTTGGTTTGCGCCTGAAACAGTCGGAGTATCAAGCCTCAAAGCAAATGTGTCATTTGGTTTGGGCGTTGCGGTTATAGATAGTGATTTGGATGCTCCAGGTATTCAGGGGTGGTCGGGATGGGGGCCAGAGAGCGTGCTTTTTGAAGCTAGACCTAGTGAGGCGGCTTCAGTAATTCTTGTTGGTGATCCTGAAGATATNGAAGATGNCGTCGAATAGGCATATTTANTTGAACCATTNNTNCNTTAAGAAAAACCCATTGACTTGACGGAAGCTCGTCGATATTTTCCGANCNGATGTTATTTGTGAGACTACGACTTTTGTTGCTGGAACTGGCGCTTATNGGAAGCGTGCAGGTAGCTGAGGTTTAAGTTAGTGCTCATGNAATTTGTAAACCCCGCTGCCAAGCAAGGCGTCGGGGTTTTTTGTTAGCCCCTATATATANTCAAGATATGAAAAAGAATCGGATCATCATTTTTGATACGACACTTCGCGATGGCGAACAGTGCCCTGGTGCTTCTATGACATTGCGAGAGAAACTTGAGGTTGCACGTCAACTGGCCCGACTTAAAGTTGATGTGATTGAGGGCGGATTCCCTGTTATCAGCGAAGGAGATTTCACTGCCGTCAACACTATCGCCAAAGAAATCAAGGGACCAACTATAGCAGGTTTAGCACGTTGTGTTCCTAGGGATATTGAAGCTGCTGGCGAGGCGGTCGCTCCAGCTGGTAGTAAGGGGCGTATACATGTTTTTCTTGCTACCTCTAAATTGCATCGTGAGTTTAAGCTTGGTAAGGCGCAAAGCCAAATAATTAAACTTGCTGTAGAGGGGGTCAAANGAGCTCGTAAGCTTACAGCAGATGTTGAGTTTTCTCCTGAAGATGGATCTAGGACTGAACCGGATTTTCTCGCNGAGGTTTGTCGAGCAGTTGTTGATGCAGGGGCTACTACCGTTAATATTCCTGATACAGTTGGGTGGGCTGTACCTGGGCAATTTGGTGAATTGATCGGGCATCTTCACGCTGCTGTGCCGGAGTTTAAAACAGGCAAGGCTATTATCAGCGTTCACTGTCACAATGATCTTGGTATGGCTGTTGCTAACTCCTTAGCTGCCGTTGAGAATGGAGCACGCCAAATCGAGTGCACAATTAATGGCATTGGGGAGCGAGCTGGTAATGCTGCGCTTGAGGAATTAGTAATGGCTTTAAAAACTCGGGAGGATTACTACCAGAATCTTAAGTGTGGAATTAAAACCAATGAGATCGTNAAATCTTCTCGTCTGGTTTCACGTATGAGTAGTTTTNTGGTGCAGCGAAATAAAGCCATTGTTGGAGAGAATGCTTTTGCTCACTCAAGTGGGATTCATCAGGATGGAATTATAAAAAAGCGTGAAACGTATGAGATTATGGATCCTCAGGACGTTGGNTGGGGTCAGACAGAGCTGCCATTGACAAAGCANAGCGGGCGAGCTGCNATNGCTCTGCGGCTTAAACACCTNGGGTTTAAGCTTACCGATGATGAAATCATTAATGTATTTAGTCGTTTTAAAGAAATCGGTGATAAAAAGAAGTTTGTTTATGATGATGATCTTGGTGCGCTGGTTGATGGCCAGATGACTAAAGTGCCAGAGACTTGGCTGATGGAGTATGTTAACGTTACTAGTGGCAATCAGACCGTTCCGACAGCTACTGTTCGCCTGCGTAAACCAGCCTCTGGTCGGTCTAAGAAAGATCTAGTTCTGGAAGATGCGGGTGTGGGTGATGGTCCGGTTGACGCCGCTCTTAAGGCAATTGATCGTCTTACTGAGACTAAGGGCAGCTTGAAGGATTATGCCTTACGAGGGGTGTCTCAAGGCAAGGATGCTTTAGGTGAAGTTAGCCTTAAGGTGGATTTTGGAGATGGTGAGCTTATAACAGGAAAGGGTGCTAGTACCGATGTAATTGAAGCCAGTGCAAAGGCGTATCTCAATGCTGTTAATCGACATTTAAGCAATAGCCGGCGCAAAAAGGCTGCAAAGAAAAAGACTAAAAGTTAGCCTTGATTGTTTAGTTTTATTTTGATTTTGAAGTTATCCGTATGGATCGAAGCTTTGTAGGTTCCATTCTTCCACAAGATCATCTCCAATTTCGTTAAGAAAGCGGGATGGTTGTTGAAATGTTTCGCCTCCGGACCCGTGCATGAAACGCATCAGTGGATAACTGAGATACAATTCTGTTTTTGCTCGGGTGACAGCTACGTAAAACAATCGTCTTTCCTCCTCTTCACCTTCGGGGCTTTCGATAGATCTATTTGATGGGAAAAGTCCATCACAGAGCATCATTACGAATACCACCTCGAACTCTAGTCCTTTGGCTTGATGAATAGTAGAAAGTCGAATTTGTTCGGGGTCTGATTGTTTATTTCTTTGTGACTCGGTATCCAAATTACTAAGAAGAGCTAGTTCGCTAAGAAATTCTTCTGGTGTTTCATATTGATCTGCGAAGCCTGCAACCTGTTCGAGATCTTCTAGCCGTGAATAGTAATTCGGAAACTTATTTTGCAAATAATCTTCGTATCCTGCTGCCACGACTAAGCGGATTANATGTCCTGGACCTTTGTTTTTCTCTTCCTCTAGTTGAGATANGGTTTCTGCAAATTGTTCCCAGCCTAACACGGATTTTTTTGGAGCTAACCCGGCAGTATCTCGGATTGCTTTAGCAATGCTAGGCTGATTGGTAATCGCATCATTTATTTTGGCATTGAAAGATTTCCAAAGTTTTTCTGCAGACTTAGATCCGATTCCCGGAAGCATCAACACAATTCGCTTAAATGCTATTTCGTCTTGGTGATTGGAAATCAGTTTGAGATATGCAGCTACATCNTTGATGTGAGCTTGTTCAAAAAAACGGATGCCACTAGTTATCGTGAATGGGATATTACGTCGGGTAAACTCAAGTTGCAGTTCAAGTGCGTGAAAGTGAGACCTATATAAGATAACCATGTTCTCTAAATCAATACCCTCATCTCGAAGTTCAAGTGCACGCTGGGCAATGAATTCAGCCTGTTGATTGGCATCATTACAGGATACTAGTGCCGGTTTCATTCCGTTTTTTCTTACCGGTGTAAGTTTCTTTTCAAACTGATTAGTATTGCCTGCTATGACAGCGTTTGCGCAATTGAGAATTTCTGGAGTNCTGCGGTAGTTTGTCTCGATCTTGAAAACTTGCGTATCTTTGTGGCGCTCAGGGAATTCGAGTACNTTACGAAAGTTTGCGCCACGCCATGAGTAGATACTTTGTGAATCGTCACCAACTGCCATAATATTATGGTGTCGATCTCCAAGTAAATCGATCAGTTCACACTGNACNTGATTTGTGTCTTGATATTCATCTACAAGAATAAATTGAAATTTAGACTGAAAATATTCTCGAGCTTCGGCACTTTCTTTTAGCAGCCTTAGCCACTGGTTGAGTAGATCGTCAAAGTCCATTACTCCATTCGATTGTTTGCGTTTAGAGTAAGCAGCGTGTACTTTTGCAATATCTTCGGACAAACTTTCAAAATAGAAATATCGATCATTCATTACTTTCTCTAGATCTAGTCCTGTATTAATTGACATTGAACGAATATCACACAGCAGATCTGGCTTAGGAAAACGTACTGTTTTGCTGTCTATTCCAGCGTCATTGATAGCAAGGCTCATAAGGTCTTTTGCATCCTCGCGGTCCATTATGGTGAATGTTTTTGGATAGCCAATTGACTCCGCATTACTTCGCAAAATACGATGCCCTACTGAATGGAAAGTGCCNCCCCAAAGCCCTGATGTGTCGCCTCCAATTAGGTCTTGTACGCGCTCCATCATTTCTTTTGCCGCTTTGTTGGTNAATGTTAAAAGAAGAATGCGATCAATTGGGATGCCTTGCTCAAGTAAATATGCCACACGATAAGTTAGAGTACGGGTCTTTCCTGCTCCAGCCCCAGCCAAGACCAAAGCCGGCCCGGGCGTGGCCGTTACGGCAGCGAGTTGCTGAGCATTTAGTTCTGTCTCGTAATCAATATTAAGATCGATTGGTGAACGGAACGACTTAATGGTGTACTCTTTAGTCACTTTCAGATTCAAAGTTCAAGTATTTTGCCAAGCTATATAAAATTGAATTGCTTGGACCGACAATAAATTATGGAATCAAGTTCGTGAATGGTAACCATGGGAGATTTCGGATGATGCCGTAAACTATCATTAACCCTATAACTGAGAAAACCAGTTTCAAATTTCCAAATAGAGAGTGAAATTTCTTTGTTTGTTTAATTGTCATAATATATCGAATGTAATCTATTAAAGAGAGGATAATTAGCGCAATTAATCCAGGGTTTAGACGTAGTGCTTCCAATACATTTCCATGTGTTAGATTAAACAGGGCGCGAGTTGA
>PAOJ01000016.1 GCA_002708005.1 Verrucomicrobiales bacterium
TCGCTTGGTTGCCTCGCCTTATTGTTAAGGCTCGGGCTAAACTTACAGGCCAACTCCATCCTGATCTAATGTATGGTTGCGGGGGGGATCGGCCATTTTTAAGAAAGCGTAACTCCAATCTCGTTGACTTTTTAAAGGTCACGCGTGATGCGAGTGATGACCAAGATATTATTAATTATATTAAGGACTGCATGGCTAAAAATTAGCATGGTAGTTAATCAGCATGCCTAAAAAGGCAACCAGTGACTTTATTCGATTACGAGGTGTCCGTCACAATAATNTAAAAAACTTCGACCTCGATATCCCCAAAGGAAAGTTGACNGTTATTACTGGGCTTAGTNGGTCANGTAAAAGCTCTTTGGCGTTTGATACATTATTTGCGGAAGGTCAGCGGCGATATGTTGAGACGTTTTCTCCTTATGTCCGACAATTTTTTGATCGAATGGANAAGCCGCAGGTTGATCGAATTGACGGGATTCCGCCGGCAATTGCGCTAGNCCAAAAAAATAGTGTGCGAACTACACGCTCGACTATTGGAACGATGACAGAGATTTGCGATTATATGAAGAATCTTTGGCCTCACATTTCAAAATGCCATTGTGATCGATGTGGAGAGATAGTTTCGAGTGATCCNCCTTTGTCTATATGGGANTTTTTAAGNAAAAATNAACTAGGTGAAATTTTTATNACTTTCAAGCTTCCTCTATCGCAAAAATTTACAATTAAGGAATCACTGAGTTTTATTGGTAAACAAGGGTATAGGCGTATTATTGATCCTACTGTTAAAGTTAAGACTGCCAGTCTTCCTAAGGTTTTGCGGATCGAAGATGCAGTCGAGATTTTATGTGAACAAAAACTAACTGTTTTATCAGTGNTGCAGGATCGTATGTGTTTAACCAACACTACCCGATCCAGATTTTTTGAAGCAATTGAGCAAGCTTATCAATTTGGCAAGGGTCATCTTCAAATATATTCAGCGGGGTTNGGTACTAAAGTTTTTAGCCGTCACTTTCATTGCGNNGCCTGTGATCTTAAGTTTCAAGATCCTTCATCATCATTATTTAGTTTCAATAATCCAATAGGGGCCTGTGTTGATTGCAAAGGTTTTGGNCGAATTATTTCAATTGATTATAACTTAGCTTTGCCAGATTTGTCCTTATCNGTCTCGGATGGTGTAGTGAAGCCTTGGCAAACTAAGACTGGTGCTGAATGTCAGCGTGATTTGCTNCTCGCAGCTAAACGAAAAGGCATCCCAACCGATGTTGCTTTCAAAAAGTTATCAAAAAAGCACAGGGACTGGATTATTTATGGGGAGCCAGATTATGGTGAACCAGGCAGGTCTTGGCCGAAAGCATGGTATGGCGTAGCCGGATATTTTCGTTGGCTTGAAAGTAAATCATATAAGATGCACGTTAGGGTATTGCTCTCGCGCTATCGATCTTACACCGAGTGTTCCAGTTGTAAGGGGCATCGCTTTAAACCGGAGTCGCTCAGGTTCAAGCTCGACTACACTGGCAACGGTCATTGGTTAACACTATCTGATTTTTACAGATTACCAATTCGAGCTGCTGCTCAAGTCATTGATAAATTAATCGATAGGCTCAATCATAGTCAAAGTGATGCATTATCGCCTATTTTGGACGAAATAAAAAATCGCTTAAATGCGATGGTTGAGATTGGGCTAGGTTATCTCACGCTGGATCGCCCAACCCGTACGCTATCAGGTGGTGAAACTCAAAGGGTTAATCTTACATCTTGTCTTGGTTCGAAGCTTGTTAATATGTTGTATGTTCTTGATGAGCCTAGTGTTGGACTACATCCCCGCGATACTGAGCGACTTATTACTTTGCTTCAGAAGTTGCGTGACCTTGGTAACACGCTAGTAGTTGTGGAGCACGAAGCTGCANTAATACAGAGGGCTGACCATGTCGTCGATTTAGGGCCAGGTCGTGGTGAGCTTGGCGGCCAGATTGTGTTTAATGGCGAGGGCAGTAAGTTGCCCGCGGATAAAGTGTCTTTAACAGCGGCCTATCTTACAGGTCGCAAAAAACAAGAGCCCCCGCCTAAACGTAAAATCTCAAATAAAACCCCGCAGTTACAATTACTGAAATTTACTCAAAATAATCTAAAAAATTTTTCAATTTCAATTCCTATTGGCAGGTTTGTTTGTGTTACAGGTGTTAGTGGTTCTGGNAAAACTACACTNATTCGNAATGGATTGTTGCCTGCTTTAAATGANAAAATAGGCAGCGAAGATTCAGTTAGTAAAAAAGTTGATGGATTAGTTGGGGAAAATGGGGAGTTAAGTTTAGGGAAACTTTATGGATGGANGTTGCTAGATTCTGTTATGATGGTTGATCAATCATCTTTGGGCCGTACCCCAAGATCGAATCCTGCTGTCTACATAGGTGCATTTGACGAAATTAGAAAACTTTTTGCGAGAAGTCCGGAAGCTAAGGCCCGTGAATTACCTGCAGGAGCNTTCAGTTTTAATTCTGCGCAGGGTCAATGCAGTTATTGTCGAGGGACTGGTTTTGAGAAGATTGANATGCAATTCTTAAGCGATGTTTTTATNAAGTGTCCGGAGTGCAACGGTCTCAGATACCGAGAAAACGTACTTAAAGTTAAGATTGCGCCTTTGTTTGGGAAGCATCCAGCTTGGAATATTGCTGATCTACTAAATGCTTCGGCAGATGATGTTATTACTTTTTTAAAGGGATTTCCTGATGATAGATCAGCAAATAAGGCGATTGAAAAACTACAGCTATTGAGTGATGTTGGCTTAGGCTACCTACGTTTAGGCCAGCCTGTTAATACTTTGTCNGGAGGGGAGAGTCAGCGACTAAAATTAGTTCGAAGCTTAGCTGAAGCTCAGGGTAAACGTTCGTTATCAGGGCCAACTCTATTTTTATTTGATGAGCCTACCACAGGTTTGCATTTTGATGATATTAGACTTTTGTCTGGCGTGCTCCATCGCTTAGTCGATGAAGGCCATAGTGTGATTGTGGTAGAACATAATCTGGATATGATTCGCCAAGCTGACTGGATCATTGATCTTGGTCCAGATGCTGGAGATGACGGGGGACAGCTAGTTGCTGAAGGCCCCGTTGAAAAGATTGTCAAAAATAAGAAGTCATATACAGCAAGAGCCTTACTATCTGCTTGAGCTAGAACTGAAGTATTATTGGTGTATTTTTTTGGAGTTTCTCCAAATCAGATTTTTTAATCGTTTTAAGTGGTTTTTCGAGATTCCTACTTAGAGTGAAGAGATTGCTGCCTGTTTCGTCTAGAAGTGTTAAGTAACGCTTGATCTCAGGATCTTCCATTTGTCCGATTCCATTTTTAAAGCAGACGGTTGGATGTACTTTCCCCCAGGGACTAATTCCTGCTGCAATTCGCAAAGCTTCCTTGGCGCGCCGATCCTCTGACGGCATACCAGTAATCATGAAGAGAACGGTCACTTTATACCTAATTTATTTTTTATGAGAAAGAAACCATTCATATAATTTTGGGTTATTGTATGTTTCAGTCCAAGAGTCGTGATTGACTCCTTTGTAAACGGTGAATTTGGGTTTTCCCCCTCGGCGTTTTAGTGCTTTAACCATTCTTTCTGATTCTTCTAGTGGAACGACTGAATCTGCATCCCCATGAAAAACCCAGACTGGTTTTTTCGCCATTTCAAATGACAAGAATGCTGTTCTATCAACACCTCCGCCACAGATTGGAGCGAATGCGGCGAATCGATTAGGATTGCTGCTTCCCAATGCCCAAGTGCCGAATCCTCCCATGCTTAGGCCGGTACAATAAATTCTCGTCTCATCGACGGCATGAGATTTAATTATTTGATCAAGCATGGCGTTTAATGCATCAGGATCCCATCTGCTTCCTTTAGGGCATTGTGGTGATATTACAATAAACGGGAATTGTTTTCCTTGTTTAATTAGTTTTGGAGGCCCGTGTACTGCGACTTTTTCAAGGTTGCTGCCACGTTCGCCAGCTCCATGTAGAAAAAGCAAAAGGGGGAATTGTGTTTTGCCATCATAGTTTTTTGGAAGGTATTTTAAATAGTTGTAAGAATATATTTTAACAACCTTGGCAGAAAAGTTTTCCTGTGTTTGATTCAAGTCGTCAGCAATTAAACCTTGAGTTGTAAAGTATAGAATTAAAGAGCTTATGAATACTGGAAATTTAAGAAGATTCATATAAACAGAAAATGTCAGAAAAAAAGAATTAAGCCAATAGTTTCTATTGGTTATCTAACGCTAATCAGTCCAAGGAAGTCCGGGGATAGTTTGTTCACCAGGCATTCTCCAGTAGCCCCACCATGGCCATGGCTTTTGCATCACAGCGCCGGTGTATCCATTATTAATCCATTCCATTTGTTCCCAACCTTTATAAGGACGTGTCGCCCGTTCTTGCATCCAAGCAATATCTGGGTTGTTAGGGCTGATTTTTATGCCTTCGCCTTCATGTGGATTAAAGTCGACCTTTAAAGTGTCACCGTGGATCCAACGTTTTCGCTCTGCATGTCCATCTGCAAAAGAAATTGTAGCACCATTATTATGCCACGATGCAGGCCAATCTTGTCGGAATTGATAAGCATTGGGATTGTTTGGCCACCCCGACATATCTACGCGATAATTACCAGCGTTGATACTTTCATCATCCATATCCATGAGCACAAATCTATTAGATGGATCACGAAAGTCAGATTGCTGCCTGTATATAGTCCACATTTGATCTCCTCTAAGTGGCCACCCAGACCAACCGCCAGCATATAAATTTATACTGTAAGACCTAACTCTTTCAGGCCAACCTTTCTCTTTGGCTTCGCCAAAATGTTTGTCCTCAGGGCAACGGAATACATCGATATTCTTGCTTACATAAGGAAATAAAGCAGACACTTCAATCCAGTCTTTAGGTGGCTTATTTGGTCCCAANTATTGNGAAGCACACCAAGATGCATCAACTGTAGGNTCATATTTTAGATTTTCTCCGCCTCCATAAAAGTATCCTGGACTATACCAAGCGCTTGCATATGCAATATGGTCGTCGTTGTCTGCTGAAAAATTGTTCCAAGCTATGAGTAGCTGACGATTATTATTGAGGCAAACAGCTGCTGTTCCGGTGGCTTTTGCTTTTGCTAAGGCTGGAAGAAGCAATGCTGCTAGAATGGCTATAATTGCAATGACTACTAATAATTCAATGAGTGTGAAGGCAGCTCTCAAGATAATTACAATGAATCTTAAATAAATCTTTTTAAACCAACACTTAGCTTATTAAAAGGTAGTTATAATTTATTCACCTTTTGATCTCCAGTATCCCCAAAACGGGTGCTTTGCAAGTTTTGCTGTATATGCAAATCCTGGACCAACATATTTTTGAGGTGGGTTTTCTAAACGAGTAGTTCTTTCTTGCATCCAATTGATGTCACGATTGTTCGGAGTTTTAATTTCACGGTTTGGGATATTGCCATTGGCATCCTCGGGAGGATTCTTGGTGCGATCATCCAGCCAGCGTCTCTTTTCACAATGACCATCCGCGAATGAAAACATGGTTGCATCATTGTGGTAAACACCTGGATAGTCTTGCCAGAAACGGTGCAACTGTGGCCTTTCGGGCCATCCGGTCATATCAACCCGGTAGTTACCAGCATTGATACTATTAGCTCGCATATCCAGTAATACGAACCTTTCCGATGGATTATTGATCTCGTTTATTTTTCGGTAAACTTTCCACTTTTGATCGCCCCAAAATGCCCATCCAGACCATCCGCCCATGAAGATGTTCATGCTGTANCTTCTTTTTCTTCGAACTTGTTTACCTTTTGAATCTTTTGTTAAAGATGTGTCAGAAGGGCAAATAAATACGTCTTCAGACCGTCCCACTCTTTCCCATATTACGCCTTTTGTAATGTAATCCTCTTGNGTGTTAAGGATTGGAGCATTGACGGTNCCGACAGCCCATGAAAAATCTACTGTTGGTTCATTAAAATAAGCACTGGCATAACAAATACGATCATCGTTATCAGTGGCAAACATATTCCAACCTATCATAAGTTGCCTGTTGTTATTCAAGCATGCTACACCAGTAGCTGTTGCTTTGGCTTTGGATAAAGCGGGTAAAAGTAAACCTGCCAAAATTGCGATAATTGCAATGACAACAAGAAGTTCAATGAGAGTGAAGCCTCTTTTAGTTTTAAATTGATTAAAAGTCATCGGATCTACCGATCAATAAAAATTTCGCACTCCAAAGTNTGTTCGGCAAGTGAAATAATTGTCGTTTTATCNCTAATTCAAAGTGAATTGGAGAATGCGCGCAGCTTGGCGTTTGGAGTTGGAATCTTTAGGNTTTGCTAATCGAAGGCGAACTGAATGAATCTTCTGATCNAGGTCTGTTGCGAACATAACCGTGCGTGGATAATGTAAGCCACGACTATAATTATGATAAAGGTCGATTGATTTAAAAGGCTCATTATCAATACTTACTTCGAGNATCCCAGCATCTGGTCCAGCTAGTACATAGGCGCCAATTGCTCGGCCCTCAAATTCGAATGTCACTTCATTGTTTGATTGATCACTACAAAGTAGTTTCATTCCTGCGAAGGTNTTGCGGAATCCTCCAGGTATGTTTTTCCAATCCGGGACATGCCATTTCCATCCCTTACCATATTCAGTTAAGTTAGGATAAAAAAAGCGACCATTGAAGAAACTTGAAGAATCAATAGGGTTTTTCGGAATTGATTTAATAGTTTTTTGTTTTTTTTCAGACAAGGGTTTAGACCATGCATAATCCAAAAGATCTTTAATTAATTCTTTGGCTATCGAATTTCCAGCTGGTTTTGGATGGGTGCCACCAAATTTNCTCCAAGTGAGTGAGCCAGCTTTAATTTGATCAGCTACCTCTCTAGCAAGAAAGAGCGAAGATATATCATAATGTTTTAAAACTTTCTCATGTGCTTCTATTGATTGAGGTATTTTACCTGATTGAATTTGTTTAAGCATATTGGGGTTGACGAAATGTGTAACCACTAGATCGCATTGAGGTTGTTTAATCTTTGCCTGCCGAATAATGCCTTCCATGCCGAGAATGCAACTACGTCGAGAGTGCCGGGCGTCCTGATCATCGTTTACTGCGAATTCAATAAATAGTAAGTCGATTTGTCCTTTGCTGAGCACGTGATCATTTAAGCGAAATGCTCCGGTATGCGAGCAAGTTGATGAGATTCCAGCATTGATAAATTCAAAATTGGTTTCTGGAAAGCGCCGTTTTAGCCATTGGCTAACCATTGGTCGATATCCATTCATTTGAGTTATGGATCCGCCAATGAAGGCAATGCGGCCCTTTTTATTTTGTTCGAATTGGATTCGAGCATTTTGTAAACCCCCTCTAAACTGAATATTACGGTTTAGTTCTGATGCTATTACTTGTGAAAAGGCTATAATACTTGTGCATAGAACTAAAAACGAATTGCGCTGGATAATTGTAATCATGTGTTCACAGACCGTAGCCATCTAAATAATGAAGTGCAACGAGCATTCGTTTTGGAGACAAAGGAGCTTTCTGTTACTTTGGGTTTCCGGTGGAAAACCGTTCGAATGTTATGGTGCTTGGTGTGGGAGGATTTGCTCAATCTGTAATGCAAATCCTTAGCGACGACGGTGCAATTGTATCCTGCGGTTTGACTCGTGATTACGGGCATTTCCCGCCCTCGCTTGTTGGGCCAACCTTTGATTTATCTTCAAAAAAATCAATTCAAAGATTGATTGATATTAATGAGGTCGATCTTGTTATCCCAATGTCAATAGATTGGGCTAAAATGCCTTGGGCTGATGATGTATTAAACAGTTCAGCTAATTTGTTTTCACCTATTGATAAGGCAATGTTGATAGAGAGAGATCGTGATTTTGCTGGAGAGCTATGTCGCCGGTACAATGTCCCGTTTCCTAAAGCTTATGTAGCACGTAACAGACTTCATGCTTTGGAAATTATTACCCGTGATCCTAAAGCTTTCGTGATCAAAAACCCTTTATGTTCTCCTAAAAGTCCGGTGCATACGATTACATGTGAAACGCCAGATGACACTCGTGCTTGGCTTGAACGTGTAAATTATGCTGAGGGTGTCTTTTTGCAGGAATATCTAGGACGAAAAGAAGCAGGGCATATTGCTTTAGTGGTAGGTGGCGAAGTCCATTCTCTGGTTACTAATCAGGAGTATAAGAGAGCTTTTGCTGGTAATATGGGTGTAGTTGCTGGAGCTCCAATGGGAGGTTTGGTAGAGGCGGATCCAGATGATAAATATGGTTTAGCGGAGGCTTTGCTTCATCCACTTAAGCCATGGTTTGCTGAGACTGGTTTTACGGGGCCGATTCAGGCTACAGGTATTTACCATGACTCATGTTGGCATGCTATAGAGTACAATATTCGATTAGGNATGACAGCTACGCCTATGATTTTAAGAATGCTAGAAAAACCAACGGAGACGTTGATGCAGTTATACAGTGGTGTTTCTCCAAAAATTTGTTTTCGTAAAGATCTTAAGTATGGAGTTTCTCTAACTTTAGCGGGTTATGGTTATCCATATATAGAGCTCGAAGGGCCTTCTGTTCCAATTATTGTTAATAGCGATTTCGATTGTGATGTTTGGTGGAACGAAATTATTAGTAGAAAAAATGGAGAATTTTTTGCTGCGGGACACCGAATTGCAGATGTTGTAGCTTTTGGTGGTGACTTATCTGCAGCATTGACTATTGCCTACGAAAATATTGGTAAAATTCGCTGTCTTGGGAGTTACTACCGGCCGGATATTGGAGCAACCTTGTGGCCTCCTAAAAATGACTAATATAATAAGTGAACTAAGTAATCAGCTTACTCGTCCAGCATGGTTCGAGGTAGACCTAGGGTGTTTGTCTAGTAACTTTCGAATAATTCGTGAGGATGCTTCGGCCGGATTAAAGATTGGATCTGTTGTAAAGGATAATGGATATGGGCATGGTGCTATTGAAGTGGCTAAAGTAGCTCTTGCTAATGGTGCAGAGTTGCTTCTTGTAAGTAACCTTGATGAGGCGGTTGAGTTGCGTGAAAACGGAATTGAGGCTCCCATTATTCTTATGGGGGAGAGGATGGAGGCTGAACTGCCATTGTGTTTAGAATTAGATCTTACATTGGCTATTGGTGAGATGGACACAGCAAAGGCTGCAAATAGAGTGGCAACTTCTTTAGGTAAATTATTATCCGTACATTTTAAGGTTGATACTGGAATGGGGCGTTATGGAGCTCGCTGGGATCGAGCTCTTGGCATGATACAATCAATTGACACAATGGCTGGTCTNTCCCTTGACGGATTGTTTAGTCATTTCTCCATGTCTGATGAGTTAGATAAGTCATTTGCAATTGAACAGACCCGTCGTTTTAGATCGTTGCTTAATGAAATGAAAAAGGTTGGGTTGAAAGTTAAATGCCGGCACCTTTGTAACTCTGGCGGGTTTTTAGATTTACCGGATGCACATTTTGATATGGTTCGAATTGGATTGCTGCCTTTAGGTATTTACCCATCCAAAGCTTGTCGCCGTATTTCAAATATTCAGCCTGTAGGAAGCGTTAAGACACGACTATCGGTTGTAAAGAACATCCAAGATGGGGACAATGTAGGATATGGTTTGCGTTACCAAGCAATTGGTAGGCGTCGAATTGGGGTTCTGCCGATTGGTTATGGAGATGGCTATCCACGACTTCGTAATCAGGGGCATGTCTTGGTAGGTGGAAAACGTGCCCCTGTTATAGGTGCCAACTCGATGGATGCAACAATGGTCGATCTTTCAGCTATTCCAGAGGCTTCAGCTTGGGATGAAGTTGTTTTAATGGGTGAGCAGGGTGGTATTGAAATCACTCCTCACGATTTAGCGGTTTGGAAGGGCACTGTATCTTATGAGATTATTACAGCCTGGCGTAGTCGCCTCCCTAGAATCTTCATTAATGCTAGAGAGGATAAACTAAAAGTTTTGCAACAAGGGCATATGAAAAATTCAGAAATCGCAATTTCATGATATTTTATCATATATCTTAGTGTTTAATGCATATTAGTAATGCTGGTTCTTAGTTGACACCTCTTTTCTATAAGAGCAAAATCTTTTTCGATTTAGATTTAAGCGAAAGACTATCCATGAAGAATTCTAGTAAAATAAAAGGTTTCACATTGATCGAATTATTGGTGGTTATAGCGATAATTGCGATTCTTGCCGGGATGCTTCTGCCTGCATTGGCNAAAGCTAAGACTAAGGCNCACGGNATCGCTTGTATGAATAACACTAATCAAATGATTAAAGCTTTCCATTTATANGCTGGTGATGAGGATGANTATATCCCGCCAAATCATGATGATGGTAATAGTCAGCCTTTTAGGAATTGGTGTAGTGGTCAGGCTTCAAATCCAAATTTGGCTAGATTTATGGTATCAGGCCCTTCGCCAAGTGATATAGCAAATTACAAAGAAGTTAGCAGATATAAGCCTTGGCAGTTTAATCGTATTGCCCCATATCTTGCTGGAAATGTTAGTGTTTGGCGCTGTCCTGCCGATCCAAGTAAGTACACTGTTAAAGAGGGTGGTGTTACTAAAAAAAATATACAACGTTATCGCAGTGTATCAATGAGTCAGGCTGTAGGTACATTCCCTCATAGTAACAAGTCAAAATTAGCAGTGCACGGTCCATGGTTGGATGGAAATCATGGTCACACTCGTGGTCAGCGTTGGTATACCTATCCTAAAATGAGTAGTTTTAATTCACCAGGAGCAGCAGCAACTTATATGTTGGTGGATGAAAACCATCAGAGTATTAATGATGCTGGATTTGCTACATTAGGTCCAGGCGCTCCTAATTTTCGAATGATTGATTGGCCAGCTACTTATCATAATAATGCTGCCGGATTTGCTTTTGCAGATGGACATTCGGAGATAAGGAAGTGGGTTTGGTCTGGAACGAATCTTCAAACACCCGGGGCAGCTACAATAGGAGGAGTTCGTAGTCCTGATATTGAGTGGATGCAGCAGCGGACATCTGCTTTGATCGGTAGATAAGATTTATAGAATTTATAGATTGGCGACCTTTCTAAAGGTCGCCTTTTTTTTTCTTAAACTTCTCAGTAAAAATTGTTTTTTCTAATTAATTTGATAAATTTTGGAAATTGACGAGTGTGCTGGCGATGCGTATTTTGTTCGCCCTCTTTTCTTAGAGTTGAATTATTTAAAACTACCAAGGCTGAATATTATGAAAAACCAACAATCTGGATTCACTTTAATTGAGTTACTGGTAGTAATTGCTATTATTGCAATTTTAGCAGGCATGCTTTTACCGGCGTTGGCAAGATCCAAAGGGATGGCTACTGGTGCTGCATGTCAAAGCAATCAAAAGCAACTAAGTCTTGCTTGGACAATGTACGCTGGAGATAACGACGATAGGATTTGTGGAGGATCAACATATGGACGAGGAGATTGGTGGTATGGGCCTAAAACAATACCAAGAGAAAGGCTCCAGCAAATGGGTAAGCTTTCTGCTAGAGACCGAGAAATTGAATCTGAGAAGGAAGGAATAAGGCAGGGACTATTATTTCCGTTTACCACCTCCGAGGGAATTTATCATTGTCCAGGTGATAAGCGTATCTCTTCGGCTTCGCCCACTTTGACATTTGTAAGTTACTCGGGAGCTGGTGGTATGAATGGAGAGCAGTCCGGGTTATCTGTTAAATCTATCTCGGCCATTGTTAATCCATCTGGCAAGTATGTCTATGTTGAAGAATCTGACCCGCGTCAGTATAACATGGGCTCGTGGATCATTAGTATGGGAGCGGGTAGTAATTGGATTGATCCTGTTGCTCCATGGCATAATGACTATAGTACACTTAGTTGGGCTGATGGGCACGCGACAACGAAACGTTGGTTATCAGAAAATACAAAGAAGGCTGCTAGAAATACTGTTGGGACCCCGTCAAGGCCTGGAACTTTTAGTTTTGGTTTCTATGATAAAGATAATAGAGACATAATGTATATGAAAGAACACTATGCGACTAATCGCAAAAGTGGGAATGCACTTTAATAAATTTAATTTTTTAAAACATGAAAAATAATAATAGAGGATTCACATTAATAGAGTTGCTGGTAGTTATTGCCATCATAGCTATTTTAGCTGGAATGCTTTTGCCTGCACTGGCGAAAGCTAAAGCTAAGGCAACAGGAATAAGTTGTATGAGCAACTCCAAGCAGGTTGCTCTCGCATGGTTAATGTACGCTGGAGATAATGATGGATATCTGGCTGGTTCTTTGGGTGATAGAAAAGGTAGAATATGGGTTCCTGGTAACTTAAATTTTAGTGGTGGTAATAGAGATAACACTAATAAACTTAAACTTTTAGATCCAAGAAGCGGAGCTTTGTTGGGAAAATATTTGCAAACTGCGGAAGTGTTTAAGTGTCCAGCTGATATGAGTGTTGTTAAGATAGGGGGAAATACTATTCCGCGAGTTCGTAGTATTTCAATGAGTCAGTCATTTGGACCAAGCCCGCGTGAAGGAGGCGGAGCGGGGCAGTGGTTACCTTTTACTTCATATCGAACCTACTCGAAAGAAGGAGATATGGGGGTTCCTGGGCCATCGAACCTTTTTGTTTTTGTAGATGAACATCCAAACAGCATTAATGATGCTGCTTTTGCTGTGAAGTGCGATTCACGAGGTGCAGGAGCCCGCATGATTGATTATCCTGCGAGTTACCATAATGGAGCTGCTGGTTTTGCTTTCGGTGATGGACATGCGGAGATTAAAAAATGGCTGGATCCTAGAACAATCAAACCTGCAGATTTTCAGGGTAGAACCGGTTTGCAATTGAATGTCGCCCACCCTAACAGCCTAGATGTTGCATGGATGCAGGAAAGAGCATCGGCTCCTCTAAGATAGAAATTATTACCACGGAATTTTTAATGACGACCCTTTTTAGGGTCGTTTTTTTATCTTTCTTCTAAGAAATAAGTGGAAAGATTGGAGCTGCTGGTACGACTCCTGTAAGGCGTTGATCAAGTCCTCCATAATGGTAGGTAAGTTTTTGGTGATCTAAACCCATGAGGTGAAGAATTGTGGCGTGTAGATCTCGAATATGATGTCGATCAACGACTGCTTCATGGCCTAGTTCGTCAGTTTCCCCGTAGTCGGTTCCAGCATTTACGCCAGCTCCAGCCATCCAGTAGGTGAAACCTTTTGGATTGTGATCACGTCCTCCGTTATTACCTTGAAAAACCGGTTGTCGACCAAATTCACCACCCCAGATGATTAATGTTTCATCGAGTAAGCCTCGCTGCTCAAGATCGGCTAGAAGGCCAGCGATGGGGCGGTCTATTTCGGGGCAGTGGATTTTAAGATTCTCATCGACTCCATTGTGAGCATCCCAGTTTTGTTGCTGATGCCCACCTCCTGAGTAAAGTTGCACGAAACGTACACCACGTTCTACAAGTCGTCTTGCGACAAGGCATTGACGTCCAAAGTGGGATGGGGAAATGGCTATTGAGTGATCTGGNGTTTTATCAAACAGTCCATACATTTCCTTAGTTTTATTCGACTCTTTAGAAATATCTAATGCTTCTGGAGCTGTCGATTGAAGCTGATATGCTAGATCGTAACTGGCAATACGTGCAACCAGTTCGCTGTAGCCTTTGTGGTTGCGAAGATGCATGCCATTTAGAGCATTAATAGCACTAATGCGTTCTCCTTGCATTTTGTGAGTAAGGCTAGAACGTGATGCAAGGTCTAAAATAGGACTGCCAGAAGAGCGTAATACTGTCCCTTGATATGCGGCTGGCATATAGCCACTAGTCCAGTTGGCTGCACCGGGAATAGGGCCGCCTCGTGGATCAAGCATTACAACGAAAGAAGGTAGATTTTTGTTTGTAGATCCCAAACCGTGTGCGATCCAAGCTCCGAGTGCAGGGTGGCCTTGAAGTACACGGCCAGAGTTCATTTGAATATTTGCTGAGCCGTGTGCAAACGAGTCCATATAAAGCGACTTTATTACTGCCATTTTATCCATATGTTGAGATAGATAAGGGAAGGCATCTGAGCACCACAGACCAGATTGTCCGTGACGTTTAAATTTGCGAACTGGGCCAAGAATTTTTTCTTTACGAATGCTTCTTCTTCGCATTTCGATATCTATTGTTTTACCGTGATTTTTAGCTAGTTCCGGTTTGTAGTCGAACAGGTCCATTTGGCTAGGACCACCATACATGTANAGATAGATGCAGGCTTTTGCTTTNGTTGGGAAGTGGGATTGACGTGGCTTGAGAGGATTGGCGTAATTAGCTAGAGCAGACGCTGACGAGGCAAAAACTTTGTCACCGGGAAACACCCCGCTCAAGGAAACACCTGCCATTGCGGTTCCAAAACGCTGCAAGAATTCTCTTCTACTAAATTGATGTATGAGATTTGAATCCATTATAATAACTGATTGAGATAAAATATGTTAAACTTAAAAGTTCGTCAACGAGGCTAGCTTTTTCTGGAATTACTCTACATATAAGAATTCACTAATATTAAACATTACAGAGCAAAGGTCTTTTAGTGCTCGGCGTTTAGCTAGGCCTAGTGTTGATTGTTTATTTTGCGTTAAATTAACTGAGCTAATTTCATCTATGAGAACATCATGCTTTTCAAGATGAAGTTTTAGCATATCCGTTTGGATTGCGCCTCCCCAAGCGCGAATCCCTATGTGACCTTTNCCTTCTATTGGTTTTTTATCCTCGAAACTAAGCGAAATGTTTTCGTTTTCACTAGTCCATAGGATTATTTTTCCATGGGTGAGTTCTACTTTAAACTTAAGCCATTCGATAATNTTTGGCATCTCACGTTCAGCCAGAATCTTCGTATCTTTATCATGCCGTAAAAATTTAATCTTATTATTAATGGAGTCAAAATGGATTTCGTAGCTTCGATCTTCTGTGTCGACGGCCGTGGCTCGTAAGAGAATGCCGGCATGTTCAATATTTTGATCAAATTTAATTTTGCCGCTTAATTTAAAGTTGGCATGAGTTTCAGCTGTCATTAGTGCAAATGGGCCACGGCCTGGTACGACATTCATAATTCCTTCGTACCCGCCCCCCCATTTGCCGGCATAAGATTGCCAATTGGTTTCGGGAGAGATGAAAAATTTTTCCTGCGGTAGAAGGTTGCGAAAGCCTTTTTCGATCGAGCCGGGTACATCTGGACTAAATGTTAACTGATGCTTGATAGCTTCGTGTTGTACTGTTTGTTGTTTTAGGTAATTGATGCCGAAATTAATTTCTTCGAGTCCTGCGTTACGCGAGAGTGTTTTGCGGAACAGGTTATTAATAAGTTCTTTTTCAGTAGANGCTNTATGGCTGCTTAGTAGTTCTTTTGTGAGCNGATCTGCTTGTCTTGATATGAAGTTACTATTTAGTAATGTAAGTGCCTGAGGAGCAACTGTTGTAACAGCTCTTGCGCCAATTGATCCTTCTGTTCCACTGTAATCGAATACCTCTAAAAATGGCACCATCATCGTACGCTTAACAAATGAGTAGATACTACGGCGAGACTGCTCGTCAGCTTTAGAATATCCCCATCCTCTCCCAGGTCTAGATGCTCCAGCAATAACTTCGCCACTAAATTCAGGGAAAAAGCCACGCCCACCCATTGTAGTATTAAGTGAACCGCTGGTCTTCAGAATGGCATCACGAATTGCCTCTGCTTCAAGTCGGCGAAGATTGTGACGCCAGATAAGTTTGTTCCCCGGGTCGGTGTTTTGATTAGCTGGGTTTTGCCACGAAGTTCGGCGGTAAGCGTCGGTATTCATGATAACTCTATGCATGTGCTTTATTGACCAGTTGTTATTTATGAACTCTACAGCAAGCCAATCGAGAAGTGCTTTATTTGAGCACGGCATTCCAGCCTTACCAAAGTCGTTAGGAGTGGAGACCAGACCATCCCCGAAATGGAATTGCCAAATACGATTAACCATAACTCGTGATGTGAGTGGATGTGTTGGGTTCGTTATCCACTTGGCTAAGACAAGGCGACGGCCAGTGGTAAAAGGATTTGGTGATCTAGGGATTATTGGTTTTTTCTTCGCTAATACCTTTAGAAATTCTGGTTCTACTTTTGCGCTCGGTCGCCCAGCATTACCGCGGATTAGCAAATGAGTATCCTTTGTAGTTGGACCATGTTCGCGGACGGTCATTGCAAACTCTTTGCCATCCCATGGCGGCTTGGCATCTTTCTGTTTATTTTTTTGATTTTGCCATTTGAATACATCTTTCGGAGATATAAGTGGGGAGTAAGTAGCAGAGTCCCATTCGAACTTAGGCTTGTCGTAATAGCGGACGTTACGAAAGAAAGATAACATTTCGTAATAGTCCTGCTGCGAAATGGGATCAAACATGTGATCATGGCATCGTGCACAGCCAACGGTTAGTCCCATGAAAGTTTCTGAAGTTGTTTTGACAATATCATCTAATCCATCAAATTCAGCTANACGCTTATCATCAGGTTCATCATCCCAGACTCCAAGTCGATAAAATCCAGTAGCGATAAGACTGTCTTTGTCTACATCTGGCAATTCATCCCCTGCTATTTGTTCGAGAACAAATCGGTTGTAGGGTTTATCTTGGTTAAAAGCACGGATCACATAGTCACGGTATTTCCAGACAAGAGGTTTTTCGTCATCACGTTCGTAACCATTAGTTTGAGCGAAACGAACGACATCTAGCCAATGACGTCCCCAACGTTCTCCATACTGTGGTAAACCAAGTAAGTGTTCTATTAATTTTTTCCATGCATCTGGAGAATCGTCATTAACAAATTTTTCTACCTCGTCAAAGCTTGGAGGCAGACCTATCAAGTCGAAGTAGGCTCGTCGGATTAGTGTAGCCTTTTTGGCAATGGGGTTTGGTTTGATGCGTTTTTCATCGAGCACAGTATTGATCAATTGATCAATCGAGGTTTGATGCGTTTTTTTGTCTAATGTAGGCCGTTTAACTGGTTGGAAAGCCCAGTATTTTCGATCTTTTTCAGTGATTGAGAATTTGTGTTCTGGTTTGATTTTGGTGGCAATTTCGTTGGAGTTTGGCCAAGGGGCACCAAGTCGGATCCATTTTTCAAGATCAGCGATTCCTTGTTTGCTAAGTTTCTTTTTTGGCGGCATTTGCAGATCTGCATTAGTGTATTTAATGGCTTCAATTAATAGGCTTTCTTTTGGATTACCAAGTTTGATTGATGCCCCTGAGTCACCGCCTTTAAGAATTGTTTCACGTGAGGAAAGTAGCAGGTTTCCCTTATGTTTTTTCTCATTATGGCACTCTAAGCAGTTGTTTGAAAAAAGAGGTCTAATTTTATTCTCAAAAAACTGGATGCTCTCTGGACTGAAGGATGTTGGATCATCTTGACCAAGCGGTAAAATTACCGTGGCTAGACTAATCATTAAGGTGTAAACCGTTATATGAAGCCTTTTTCCTTGCACTTTGGAGTAGTTCGATTGGTGCGTTGACGCTAGGCGATGCAGTTTAATTTGGCTAGAGAAATAAAGTGAAGTTAAGCTAGTTTAATTAGTTCCAAGAAAGATCGTCTGGGGCATTAGCAAGCAGACGTTGTTGCCAATTCATTTTACTTAGAATGTCACGCCAATCGGATTCATTTTGGTGTTTAAAAACTAGTTCAATACTAGCTGGGTGAATGAGCCAAGATTTTCTTGAAATCTCACTTTCGATTTGGCCAGGTCCCCAGCCCGAGTAGCCAGTAAAAACTTCAATTTTTTTGTCTGGATTTACCGAGTTTTTAAGGTCATTCAAATCATTCATATCCTGCAAAAGTGATAGATTTGGAAGTACATTGCCTTGGAACATAAGTGTATCACTATGTAGTATATGAATCGAATGACCATCTACGGGACCTCCGTTTCGAACAGTTTGTTGTTTAACACTTGGAGGAAGGTCGAATGGTAAAACTTCACCAACACAATTGCCACTTGGCTGATTCAATACCAATCCAAATGCGCCCTCTGGGGAATGTTGGCACATAAGTATTACTGAGTGATGAAAACTGGACCCGTACATGCCGCCTGCGTCGAGCAGCAAGTGGCCTTTTAGGCTTTGAAACTCATTGTTCATCCTCCGGCAACAATATTTACGATTTCCATTGAGTCTCCTGCATTTAGTTGGTGTTTTTCGAAGTCAGAAGGGGATACTGCTTCGCCATTAAGTTCAACAACAACACTTCGGGGAAGCATACCTTGATTTACCAGAAATGCATGCAAAGTTATTGGTAAATGGACATCAATTGGTTGTCCGTTAGCAGTTATAGTTTGTGCAGTGTTATTCATCTGCTTGCGCTAATTTGTCGTCTAACGATCCTCAAGTCAACGGTGTCGCTTGGCTGACTGGCAAGGTTTCGCTAGACTTTCATTAATGCGTGTCCGCTCCATTGTCATACCNTTGCTTAAATGGTATTTAGAATATTCTAGGGATTTACCATGGCGGAAGACTAATGATCCCTATGCTATCTGGGTATCCGAGATCATGTTGCAGCAAACGCAAATTAAAACTGTGATTCCATACTGGGAGCGCTGGATGAAGCGGTTTCCGAACATTTCTTCACTTGCTAATGCAAATGAAGATGAGGTNATTAAACTCTGGGAGGGNCTTGGTTACTATTCGCGAGTTAGAAATATGTGCAAGGCAGCTAAGNCTATAGTTGAGNGTTATGACGGTAAGTTTCCTTCTGATTTGGAGAGTGTTTTGTCTTTACCTGGTGTGGGACGCTATACTGGTGGAGCAATTTGCAGTATCGCATATAACCAGCCAGAACCAATAGTTGATGGTAATGTGGTTAGAGTATTAACTCGNTTAATCGGTATCGAAGAATCATCGAAATCTAAGTCAGTTNTAGACCGCCTTTGGTCTGTTGCTGGCGATCTGGTTAAGCATGCAGTGTCATTGCAAAAATCTTCGCAAAGAAATGCTTCATCATTTAATCAAGCGATGATGGAGCTTGGTGCTTTGGTTTGCACACCTAGAAAACCTCTGTGTTGTAATTGTCCGCTAAAGGGGCGATGTGTTGCATGTAAAAATAATAAGGTTGAAATAATACCGGTGATGCCCAAGCGTGCTACACTTGCTAAGCGAAGATTTGTGGGTTTTGTTGTTTGTTGGCGTAATAAGATATTTGTTCGCCGTCGTCCAAGTTTTGGGGTGAATGCTGGTTTTTGGGAATTCCCCAATTGGGAAGTGAACGCTGCAACTAAGGCAACACAAGTTGCCAAAAAAAACCTATCTTTTGGCCAAGCGGATTTGGACCCGCTTTGTGTTGTTAATCATTCTATCACACGCTATCGAAATAGGCTTGAAATGTTCGTGATTGAGTCTAGAGAAAAACCAGACTTTGAGATGCTGAAAGGACAGTGGATTTGTGAATCAAAGCTTCAGGGACTTCCTTTAACATCTGCTCATCGTAAAGTAGCAGATAAGCTAATTGCTTGATGTTATTCCCAGTCTAGTTTCAATGGGATTTCTTTGCCATTAGCTGATTTTGATTCATCTGCCGCATGCATAAAAGCATATATTTCCAGTGTTTCACGATCTTCTACTGGCGCTTTACCGCTAATAAAAAATCGTATTATCTCCTCNACTAAAGGTGCATATCCATCGTAGTTNCCTACTGGATGTTCACCGTTTTCACNCTTAGCAATGCCGCCATAACCATTNNTTTCTCGGAAGATACCGATGCGTCCATCATTCCATTTTCCAGTTACCATAATTTTCCCGTTTTTAGTGGTTCCTCGCTTCACTGAAATGCAGCCGGGCCCCATCACAGTAAAAAGCGATTCAACGCCATGAATGCCATACCAAAATAAATCCGGATGATGTGGTTCAATATGCGCCGGGCTAAATGTTTCGCATTGAAGTACCTTTCCGTATTTCCCGGCTCGTGCATCCAGAGTGGATTTAGAAAATCTCAGTGAGGAAGCACTGAATACTGGTACTTTGTTTTGCTTAGCGAGTCGGTAAATTTTTATACAATCATCAAATGTTCCAGCGAGTGGTTTGTCTATATATAGAGGTTTGCCTGCATTAATAACGTCGATCGCATGCTTGAGATGAGGTCGCCCGTCAACATTTTCGATCATAACCGCATCAACGTTTTGGCATAATTCGTTTACGCTTGGATAAAGTTTAACATTCCACTTGCTGGTNAATTCACTAGTAAANTTTTCTACTCTAGAGTAACTAGCCTTNATATCAGNACTACTATCTTTTACNGCGGCAACTACTTTTCCTCCTGGAATGTGATCCTTTGCTGANGTGTCATTAAGAATTCGAGTGAAGGCNGTAACATGCGAAGTGTCGAGTCCGACCATGCCGATGCGAAGGTCTTTGGCTTGTATTGTGAAAACTAGCGAAGTTACTAAAAGTATTCCGATAAGTCGCATATGGTTCATAAGTGAATTTGAAACAATATTTCGATGAACGCAAAGTAAATACGTTTGTCCGNGCTAGGTTCTGTAGGTACTTTTCTNTTATGCCATTTTGTTCTTTAGCTCCTCTTATTGGGTTNNTGGCAATTCTGTCGTTTTGCCAANTGCAGGCTGAGGTGGCGACGGATCANGCTGAGAAAATGGCGAGAGGACTAAAACTATTTAGATCAGATATAGGACAAGTACTAAAGCAGCATTGTGTTGAGTGTCACGGTGGTAATAAGACAAGAGGTGGATTTGATCTGACGACCCGTGATGGGATGCTCAAGGGAAGTGCCGATGGTATAGTCGTTATTCCGGGGGAGTCTGAAGCAAGCAGATTAATGAAACTAATCTTGCATAATGAAAAGCCGTTTATGCCCGCTAAGCATGAGAAGTTGCCTTTGGACTTAATTGAAAAAATCGCTGCATGGATTGACGCCGGGGCTCCATACGATAAGCCGCTGTTAAAAGCGAAATTAAATTCAGGTGAAATGCAAGTTACCGATAATGATCAGCAGTATTGGGCTTTTAGTCCTATAAAGAAAACAATAATGCCGACTATTAATAATGCCGACTGGGTTCAGAATGAAATAGATTTATTTATTCTTGCTAAGTTGGAGTCTGCTAAAATTCAACCCAATTTAGTTGCAAAAAATGAGACTATACTTCGTCGAGTTTATTTTGATCTGATTGGCCTTCCGCCGACGTTAGATGAGATCGAGTCGTTCCTTTTAGAGGCAGATGGCAATCCTCGTGCAGCACTTGAGAGCGTTGTAGACCGTTTGCTTAATTCTCCTCATTATGGCGAGAGGTGGGGGCGGCATTGGCTAGATCTTGCTCGGTATGCTGACAGTTTTGGTTTTGAGCAGGATACTGATAGAAACCATGCATTCCACTATAGAGACTTTGTGATAAAGGCGCTGAACAATGACATGCCTTATGATGAGTTTGTTCGCTGGCAGATTGCTGGTGATGAGATAAAGCCAAATAATCCACTTGCACTTATGGCAACTGGATTTCTTGGTGCAGGCGTATTTCCAACGCAGCTGACAGAGAAGGAGTTTGAGTCAGCTAGGTATGATGAACTAGACGATATGGTGAATACGATCGGAACAGCAATGCTTGGGATGACAATAGGTTGTGCCCGTTGTCATGATCACAAGTTTGATCCTATTCCAATGCGAGATTATTACAGAATGATTACTACTTTTGCTACCACTATAAGAAGCGAGATTGACGTTGATCTAAGTCCAGTTAAGACGAGCGATGCTTTGTCTATTTGGGAAACTAAACATAAAAAANTCTCAGATTACTTATCAAAGTGGGAAGTCGACGTTTTGCCTAAGCGATTTAACCATTGGATTGAGAACCGGGCAGTTAAGAATCAAACTGAATTTGATTGGTTTTTGCTAGATAAAATCGATGTGAAATCTCTTAAAGGAGCAGTTGTTAAATTTAAAGAGGACGGCTCATTTTTGTTAAAGGGTGATAATCCTAAAGATGATCAATGGATAGTTTTAGCTGCAACTTCGAAGAAAAAAATTACTGGAATTCGTATTGAAGCCTTAACTGATACATCAATGAAAAAAAGGGGCCCGGGCCGAGCAGAAAATGGGAATTTTTCTCTCAGCGATTTGCGTGTTTTTGCAGAACCATTGGATGGAACGAGCAAGAAGGTTGCTATTAAATTAGTTAATCCGAAAGCAACCTTTGAACAAAACAAGGATGGTCTTTCAGTAGCCAGTTCAATTGATGATAACAAGCGAACTAGTGGTTGGGCAATTGATCATGGAGGCATTGGCAAGGATCAGGCTGCATCTTTTGAGTTCGCATCTTCAGTATCTCATGCTAGCGGTGTAAAGCTGACAATAGAAATGGATTTTTTTACCAATACCAAACACACCATTGGTCGGCCGCGTTTTTCAATTACTAGTCAAGCTAAGCCAATTAAGCTCAATGGAACCTCGATGAAAGCTTCTGTAGCCAATTTATTAAAGGAAGTTGAGCAGATTCAGGATTTTAGTAAATTGAACGATGCCAAACATGCAGAATTGGTGGCAGCATACAGGTTCGTCGATAGTGAATGGAATAGGCTTAAAGGTAAAATACAGTCGCATTTAGCCAATAAGCCTAAACCGAAAATGACAAAGATTCAGGTTAGTAGTGAAGGGTATAAGCCGATTCGCCATAATGCCGATGGTCGNGGTTTTCCTCATTNTTATAAGGAAGTCNNTATGCTTAAGCGNGGTGACCCTAACCAGAAGCAGGAAAAAATGTCACAGGGTTTTTTGCGGGTACTCATGCGTGGCAAAAAGAATGAACAGTATTGGCAGGAGCTTAGGCCAGATTGGGCAAGAACTAGCTTTCGACGTAAAGCACTCGCTGATTGGTTAGTCGACACTGATCATGGAGCTGGTCAGTTACTTGCTCGAGTAATTGTTAATCGCCTTTGGCAGCATCATTTTGGGCAAGGCATTGTTAGTACTCCTAGTGATTTTGGTTTGCAGGGCCAATTGCCTACACATCCAAATTTGCTTGATTGGTTGGCTAATGAGTTGATTCATAATGGTTGGCGATTAAAGCCGTTACATAAGCAAATTTTGATGAGTGCAACCTATTCTCAAAGTGCTAATTATGTGGAGTCCAAGTCACAGGTTGATCCTGAAAATCATTTACATTGGAGGCGTACTCCGCGTCGGCTAGAGGCTGAGCCTATTCGCGATAGCTTCCTTAAGATTAGNGGCTTGCTTGANACTACTATGTTTGGAAAAGGTACGCTTAATCCATCAATGGAGCGCCGTAGTATTTATTTTCAGATTAAGCGCAGTAAGTTAATGCCTTCAATGCAGTTATTTGACTCACCTGAACCACTTGTAGGGCAGGGAGTTCGGCCATCGACCATTATTTCGCCGCAGGCCTTACTCTTTATGAACAATGAACAAGTGCGCAAAGCTGCACTTGCACTTTCTAGAAATTTTGAGCAGCAATCTANGGAGTCAGCTATCATCAACGGATATAAATCTGTTATAGGNCGCGCTCCTAATCAAGTTGAGCAAAAGGCTTCAGCAAAATTTATTGAGCAACAGGAATTAGCCTATCTAAATTCTGGTCGTAAAAATGGCTTAAACTTAGCTTTGATTGATTTTGCTCAAGTGCTATTTGGGTTAAACGAGTTTGTATACGTTTATTAAGAGATTAAATATCCTTTTTATCTAGCTGTAGATTTTGATTTGATTCCGTTTGCTAGCAAGAAAAGGGCATAGAGCAGAAAGAGAGCACCTATTGGGAGCAGAACAATTCCAAGTCCAGGTTCAGATCCGTGAGTGACTACCCCTCCCAATATAAAGCCGCCTGGGACGAGCAATGTGGCTGCAATTAGGCATCTGGATGACAATCGGCGTATATTTTCTATTAGATTAATTCGCGATAATGTGGCCGCGAATGCGATGTTGACGAGAGATAAGAACGTTCCATGGGCATGTCCCAGTCTTAACATCAATCGATGTGTTTCGTTGTCTCCGCTGTTCATGTACCAACCTATTCTAAAAGCAAGAAATGTTTCGAGCATTATGCCTAAGCAAACGAAGACAAAAAGCGACCACCAGCCAAATTTTAAATGCCGTCGCTCCTCGTGGGACAGGTCTAAATTGTTCGTAGATGCTGGCTTTGTTTGTGGAACCTGAGTTTGTAGTTCACTGCGTTCTCGTCGCGTTGGTTTTTGTTTACTCATTCCTGTAAGGTTATCGGTTGGTTATTACGTTTTGATTCAAAATACTTTGCTTTTATGTCGATTGGTTTGCCTTGATTATCGATCAGTAGCTCAGGTTGTGNAGTGAGTCCGTCATGATTCAGTAACGCTTTCGTCCAGAAGTCTTTTGCATTTTGTATTTGTTCTGTGCGCTTGGTTAAGGNGCCGGTGTAGTCGAATTCAATTTTGTTTAAACGAGGATCAATAATTAGAGCTTTGTGCGCAATATANCGAACAGCTGAATAGGGATCGTTCATGCTACGAAACAGCCAGCCAGGTTGCCAGTCGTTTCCAGAAATTTCACGTGCNGGCTTCCATCCCATATGCCAAGCGGCTATTGCACGTTGTCCNGCATCACCCATTATTAGCATTTTAAGAANAGAAGAANTGCTTTTATCGTCTTCAGAGAGCTCTACNGGCTCGTGTCCATACCATTTAATCAGGTTTTCATTAGTCCACTTAAGGGATTTATTTATATGACATAGATTGCAGGCATTAACTCGACCGGTTTTTAATTGAGTAGATACTTTTGGTGAATCTATNTGATGGCTTCTAATTGCATTGAGAAGGCCGTAGGTCGTATGTGGCATATGACAGTTGTAACAACTGCTACCTGTTGAATCGGCTCCGTGATTTGTGTGTGAGGTCAAGTTATCACGAAGATTTTCATGGCATTTAAAGCATGCTTCGTTTGAATTCATTTGTGGAGCAAGTTGGTCATTTCTGTCATGATAATCATGCATTGAGTGGCATGAGAGGCAGGACATTTTGCCTTTTTGAAAGCAAGCTGTGTCAAGTAATCCGTTATATTCGCGACCAGTTACACGTACCATTCCATCCGGCCAAAAACGGTCCTTCAACCATTCTTTTCCAGGNTGAGGATGTCCGTGTTTTGAAATAAATTTTTTTAGGTCATCTTTTGAGTTAANTGAATCATTGGTGAATGAACTAGGTTTGACAACTACTGTNTTTGAAGATGCATTTAGTTGTCCTCCAGGTGTGAATCTGGGGCCGTTATTGTATCGATCCATTTTATTTGGAGTAAATTGATATGAGTGACATTGACCGCAAACTTGCGATGATCTCTTATGATCAATCTTTTTGTCATCTGGATTGATTATGCCAATAGCAACTTTTTTTGCATCTTTGGTTTTGTATCTATTAAAAGGGTTTTGATAGTATTNAATATGCTCTTGAGCTGGCCCATGGCATGCTTCACAGGATATTCCTAATTCGGCGACTTCGGTCTTAGTTGTTCGTATGCCTTTGTTCGAGGTCAGGATACGAGGTTTACCTGCGACGGCATGACACTCGATGCACACNGCATTCCACTTGGCGTTTGGAGGATCGCTTTCGGGATCGCGTAAAAATGTATCTTCTACCGGTGACCATTTTTGGTCGGCAATCAACCAGCCGAATGGNAAGGGATGCTGNAGGTTGCCGTTCTTGTCACCTATCCAGTATACCTGAAGATGATGTGAACCGGTAGTCATTGTAATTCTTTGCTTGCTCTCTTTTGTTCCGTCATCGCCTATGGTGGTAANCCAATATTCGTTCTTTTTTTTCTCAAGCTTNAATTGTGATCCGCTATGAGGAAGCTTAGTGCCGTGCCACTTTGCTAATACCGCCTCCGGTTTGGCTAACTGTGTCATTGTACGATGATAACTATTATGCCAGCTATCGTATTNTCCCGGATGACATGCACGACAAGTCTTAGATGAGGTATATGCGTTTGAGGGGTTGGCAGGTGATTTAATCTTAGTTTGATCTGGAGTGGAATTAAGCAGCGCATTGTTGGATNCATCCTTAATCAAATCATTATTATATTTGAAATAGCCTAGTATTAAGCCAAATACGATTGGTGCGCTGAGGATGCTNATCAATTGGGCATGCTTTACTGTACGTAGGAATGGGAAAAGAGATATTATCAATAATACCGCGGGAATGATAATCTCAAGCCCGGGTGAATCGATCTTTGCGATCACTCCGTCCATGTGGGGTTTGAAATAGAATAAACAAAGGTTTGATAAACTCAAGCTTGGTTAAGTCAATCAATGAAATAGTTGAAGATTAATCAACTTTTGCAGGAATCGTAAGGCGGTAATATCCTTTAGGTAAATTAAGTCTTTTGGAGGGGATTTCGTGGTAAATTTTACGCATTTCTGNAGTAGGTTCAAATTGTTTTACTTCAATCCAATTTTNACTACTAACNTCGCTTGANTTCCAAAGAATATATGTACGNTTTGGCTGTGCTTCAAAAGTGAGTAACATCTTGTTGTCATGTGAAATAAAATCCAACCAAAGAACACTGGATTCATCGTTTGGATTTGTTCCAGCTAGAAATTCTTCAAGGTTATTGTGCCCATCGTTGTCATTGTCTAGCTTGGCATCTGAAAAGTCGTTTGGATTTAATCCGTAAATATTTTCCCATAGATTTGGTAAACCGTCATCATCGCTATCGTCAACTATGAGGTTTGATTGCCCTGGTGTATCAGTATTAGGAAAATTGACTATAGTTTCAGCGCCATCCGGATAACGTCCCTCGGAGATTCCTCGAGTTTGCTCGCCGAACAAAACTGAATCAATGGTTTTAGCATTAGTATCGGTAAGTAATATTTCTTCTCCTTTACCACTCAGTCGAAAACTACTGTGATTGAGACCTTCATTGGGGGAATTATCAGCAATGAATTTTAGAAAGCCTTTGCCAGCTATGAACGACAATGTTGGCATGATGGTTTTATCTGGTTGTGCCGGGTCATCTGAGAGCCTTAGCCCTTGAATTGAGACTGGTAATGAGGATCTATTATATATCTCGAACCAATCACTACCAACTTCTGGGCGAGCCATCCACTCGTTGATTGATAGATTTTCGATGCTGCCTAATGAAATATTTTGATTGTTTGCTCCAGGTGTTGGCTTGTTAAGTATCCAAGGTCCAATTCCATTAGGGCTTCGGCCTATAGATAGATCATCAACTTGGGGCCCATAGCCTATGGCGTCCTGTATTATTAACCCATCCTCGGTGGGCCACCATAGGGCGATGTTTTGACCATCTTTATCAAGTGCAAAACCAGAATGCAGTCCAGATTGGTTTTTTGAATCGTCACACCAAATAATGAGGTGTTTTTTTTGTGGTAAAATAGTGCCATCAGGGAAAAAGTAAGTTGGTGTTTCGTCTACACTATCCCCAAGACCTGCTCCTGTAAGATCGATCTGTCTGTTAGTTGGATTGTATAGTTCTATCCAATCAGGGTTGGTATCTCCATTTTTAACTAAACCTTGATTAGAAGCCATCAATTCGTTGAGAATGATTCCGTCAGGCAGGCTTTCAACAGTGGCACTCAAGCTGCTTCCGAATGCAAGATCACTATCGTTGGTAGAGTATTGATGCACTTCAACAGCTAGAACGTTTTTTCCTTGTTTAAG
>PAOJ01000017.1 GCA_002708005.1 Verrucomicrobiales bacterium
CACGGAATGGAGGAAACAAACGAAAAACCCTTTAAAAGNNNTGGTACGCGCGGCGGGGGTCGAACCCACAACCTCTGGCTTCGGAGGCCAGCGCTCTATCCAATTGAGCTACGCGCGCAAAAAAAATANTTATTNGAGCCCAAGAACGTCTTCCATGTTGTAAAGTCCTGGAGGCTGTTTACAGGCCCATTCGGCAGCACGCAAAGCTCCATTCGCAAAGGTGTTCCGACTAGCNGCTTTGTGGGTTANCTCAAGCCGTTCGCCATTTCCGGCATAAACTACTGTATGATCACCAACAACATCCCCTCCTCTAAGAGAATGCATGCCAATTTCTGAATCGGTACGTTCTCCAACAATCCCCTGTCGACCATGACGAATTTCTTTCTCGATTGAAACNTTCCTAACTTCGGAAAGAATTTCTGATAGTGTTGTCGCGGTTCCGCTGGGAGCATCCTTCTTTAATCTATGATGCATCTCAACAACCTCTAGATCAAAGTCAACACCAAGCACCTCGGTAGCCTTTCGAGTCAACCAAAATAGAGTATTTACACCAGTAGAAAAATTTGATGCCCAAACAATCGGTATTTTAGATTTAAATTCCAAGATAGCCGCCTTATCAACAGCACTATGACCGGTTGTCCCTATAATAAGAGCTTTCTGATTTTTAGCGCAAAGATCTGCNATATCACGGGTAACATCATGAAAACTNAATTCAATNACTGCATCAGCATTATTGATCTCATTCTCCAAATTATCTCCAACATCAATNCCTGCAATAATCTCAATAGCTGGGTTTGAATTTCCACAACTGAGCAATGCCTGCCCCATACGACCTTTGGATCCGATAATAATAACCTTTGTCATTCCATTATTATATCAANTTACAACTCTTAAGAGTCTTGACTATCTGTTTACGATTCCCCAATGCCATCTTACATAGAGGNAATCGATANTCTTCAGCACACTTACCTAAAAGCGANAGAGCAAACTTNANTGGNACAGGATTAGTTTCTATAAACAAATCTTTGAACATCAAATAATAATCTTGATGAATNTTTAAAGCTTCNGCNGNCTTTCCANTTGAGAATAATTTAACCATACGCACAATCTTCTTGGGAATAAGATTTGAGGCTACGCTAATNACACCCTCCGCCCCTACAGCCATAAACGGCAAGGTTAGAGAATCATCACCACTAAGAATTCCNAATTTCANCCCAANACCTTCACGTAATTGGCTTACACGATCNGCATCACCNCCAGCCTCCTTGATTCCAACAATATTATTACATGCCTTCACCAANCGCTGAANAGTTTCAACCTCAATTGCAATATTGCAGCGACCAGGAATACTATAAAGTACAATTGGTAAATTTGTAGATTTAGCAATTTTCTTAAANTGCAAAAACAANCCNTCCTGAGATGGCTTATTATAATATGGAGCTACAAGCAGTGATCCATCTGCACCTACGACCTCTGCAGCTTTAGTTAACTGGATAGCCTCAGAAGCAGAGTTGGCCCCAGTTCCCGCAAGAACTTTTATTTTACCTTTGGCAAACTTTACAGCTAGTTCAATAATCCGTATATGCTCATTAAACTCTAGTGTTGGCGATTCTCCGGTTGTTCCTGCCGGAACAATACCATCAACCCCAGCGCGAACTTGTTCGTTTATGAGATTCTTAAATGCCTCTTCATCAACGCGTCCGCGATTGAAAGGTGTAATCAAAGCTGTATATGTGCCGGTAAACTTCATCAAAAAGCGAAGGGAGATTCGTTAAAAAAACAAAATTTTGCCAGAAAAGTTTTTAATGAATCAGGGATTCAATTCTTTAGGCATTAAATCAACACCCCTGGACTTGGCCATATTACCATAAGCAGCATCACATTTTGGGCATGAAGGGTCACCATACTCGTCGTATTTAGGGAAAAGATGCAGAATAAAAACTGTGCCGCAAGTTTTACAATCATTCACAGGGTGAGCCCTCCCTTTTTTGCACTTGATACAATACAATACTGAATCACTTCCTCCACCAGGATATTGTCTCCAGTTATTAGGGAAGTCATCCTGATATGAAGTAATATTTTCAGTTTTCTTACAGGACAAACAATAATATCCCANCTCAATAGNGGCNTGNGCAAANTTTGCACTCCATGACCAATATANANTTGCAATAGCTNCAAGCGCNCCNNCAGCAACTAAAAGAGTTTTAGNNNAAGAACCNGACGATTCTTCACTCATAAACGGGAACCNATTACCTTACCCTTAGCNCCCATATCACCCAAATCCTCNTGATATATATAATATTGGCGCCCNCCNGGNTTCCAGCTATGNATAAACTGCATTTGTTGAAATCGNACCCATCTAACAGAACCATCTGCATAGCANTGGTTNCCTCCTGATGGNAGACCTTTGTTNTCTGCGTGAGCTGGATANCCNCCNTANGCAGTNACACGNCCNCCACCCCATTTACCGTCAATCTTTCCAACTAAATCAGCCAACAAAACCATTTGAGGACCATCCTGCCCAGAATGCACAGGACTTCTAGATTTGAAAACTCCAGCTGAATTACGCCAAGTATCTGCACCTCCAAAATGCTGAAAACCAAGAATCATCTGAGGGTATTGCTTTTCCCAAGCAGGGAATAGAGGGTTTGTTGTATAACCTTTTGGAATTTTCCCNTTAAAACGAAGGCCAGGGCAACCGAACACCTCATTTAGTGAAACAGCTGGGCCCCTTCCAACCTTAAGAATGTAAGGGCTAGACTTGTCATAATCNTTTGAATATTCAGTCGCCAAATTATAGCCAGGCAAAAGTGCTACTTGCGGATAATCTAAACATTTTTGAACTATATTATCATTTCCTTCTGCTTGAGCTCCTCTACCNGGTAAGTACTTGCCCAAGTTATCGTCCCTATACATAAATAATCCTAAGCTAGTTTGCTTCATATTATTTGTACAAACCGCTTTGAGAGCTGTTGCTTTAGCTTTTGCCAGAGCTGGTAATAAAAGCGATGCCAAGATGGCAATGATAGCAATAACNACTAACAGCTCAATTAGAGTAAAAGCTCCTATTCTGNTTNATTTTCTGGATTTCATTTTAATAGGGTTTAAAGAAAAATACCGATTGTTAATGAGTTAAGCAACCCCTGAACCTAATTTGATAGGGAATAATTTAAATGCCCATCAAGACCAAGTGGAATACCCAACCAAAACCAAACGAGAAGCATAATTGTCCAAACTATTGAGAAAATAATAGTAAATGGAAGCATTGTAGAGATAAGCGTTCCCATCCCTCCTTTAGGTGCAATATTNTTCATAAACGCNAACAAAATAACCATATANGGATTCAGCGGAGTTATACAATTTGTAACTGAATCTCCAATTCTATAAGCACACTGNGTCAATTCAGGAGAAATATTNACCATCATGAACATNGGAATNAAGATCGGCGCGAAGATGGTNTACTTAGCTGACATTGATCCAACAAACATGTTGAAGCACATCGTCATCAAAATAAACGCAACAATCAAAAGNGAAGTNGGCAACGCCGCTTGGCCAAGTGCTTGGCCTCCACTCATGGCGAGCATTTTGTCGAGGCCGGAGTATTTGAAATGTTCCACGAACTGTCCCGCAAAAAACGCCATGACCACAATTGGAGCCATGCCGGCCATCGACTCTGTCAACAACTTGGCCACATCACGATCGTTGTGAATTTTTTNCTGCACCACACCGTAAACGATGCCGGGGATGATGAATACGATCAGCACCAATGGTACGATCGCTTTCACCCAGCGCGGGAAAATATTTTTGGACTGCACAAACACTTGACCGTCTTTTTCGATTGCCCCTCCCGGNAAGGGNGCGNNAGCTTCAACTTCGACCACCTCGACGGTGATCATNTTNCCCGGTTTGGTCGGGGACTCCAATTCATACGTGTACAGCGGGGATCCGGGAATGTTCACCATCGCGATCACGGCCGTCAGCGCTATGGCAAAAACGATCCCGGCAATCTTGAGTGCACGCTTATCCTCAGGGTTTAATCGCTGNGCCTCCAGNTCAGACACATCCACTGGCGACGGACCACCCTCTTCAGCCGGTTTGTTGGCCAACCGTTTTTCAACAATGACGTCAGCNACAAACCAACCAACCCCGGTCATNACGATCGTCGAAGCGATCATAAACCACAAGTTACATGCNGGNTTNACCTCGTAGTTGGGATCGATCACCTGNGCTCCCATTGTGGCNAAATCAGACAACATCGGATCAAGGCTCGTNATNACAAGGTTCGCGTTGAAGCCNGCCGCCACGCCAGCAAACACCGCAGCCANCCCNGCCAACGGAGCCCTGCCCACAGCCTTNTACAAGGCTGCCGCNAGTGGAGGCAGAATGATGTACCCNGCATCNGAAGTCATCGACGACATGATCCCTAGAAAAACCATCGCCGGAGTCAGTAGCTTTTGCGGTACCACCATGAGCATCGCCTTGAGCGNGGATCCGATGAAGCCGGTGCGCTCGGCTATGCCTATGCCCAGCATCCCAACAAGCACGATTCCCAACGGGGCGAAATTTATGAAATTCTCGACCATGCTGGAGATGGCCCAAAAAATGCCGTCCCTAGTCAGAATATTGTTTGCCTCAAANGTGCGGCCTGTTTCGATCCACTTTACAGCCGCTTGACTACNGTCATCCGNATGAACAANCCNAGCCGAGTGATCCGGCAGCCGCTCGTGNACTACCCAGCCGGATTTNACNGCCANCGCCGAGGCAATCATCACCANTATTGTTCCGATNAGGAAAAGAGTTGCAGGATCCGGCAGCCTATTACCCACCTTCTCTATCCACCCAAGCCACCCACCGTTTGTCTTTNTAGGGTTAGAAGCGTTTAAATTGGCCATTGCTTAAAGGTTTNGATTCTGACNNGACAACCNCTCAGGTCAATTCTCGATTGCATTTTGAANCCTAATTAGACANTATGTGTCCTAACATAATGATTTATAAAAATTTACTTTCCGCTGTATTGGCTATTATTTGCATAGGCACTCCTTTTTGCCATNCAGTGGAAATTTCCGACGAAGATAGTGGNAAAATTGCTCGTGTTGTTGGTTTCCTTCTTTCTCAAACCCACTACAAACGATCAGCATTAGACGATGAAATCTCAAAGGAATTCCTTCGCAAATATATGGAATCCCTTGACTATAGTAGAATGGTTTTTCTTCAGTCAGATTTTGATGAATTTTCAAAAAAATACGGCACATTGTTAGATAACTTAACAAAGCGAGGNAATGTTTCCCCTGCTTTTGAGATTCATAAGNGATATATATCTCGACTCAAAACCTCTCACAGCTGGTTAGAAGCGATTATTAATAAAGAATTCGATTTCAATATCGACGAAACTTTCANGCCTGATCGTACAAAAACCAACTGGCCCAAGAATGAGGAAGAAGCCAGAAATCTATGGCGAAAAAGAATTAAATACGAGGTGCTAGGGAATAGACTCAGCAAAAGACGAAGTGTTGAAGCCCTCAAAGCAAACAACAAAGGCACAGATTCAATAAAAAAATCAGACGGAACAGCAGTAAAGATTTATAATATTAAAGAAGAAAAAGATAAAATTCTTAGACGTTATGAGCGTTTTCTTCGAGTACGAAATGAAATGGATTCAGGCGACGTTTTACAATACTACCTTACCGCTCTTTCTAACGGNTATGATCCTCACTCTGATTATTTNAGCCCCCGTGAAGCTGAGAATTTTGAAATTAACAATATTAAGTTATCACTCACNGGAATTGGCGCCCGTCTTCAGTGGGATGACGGATATACAAAATTAATTGAACTAGTGCCAGGCGGACCAGCAATTAAAAGCAAAAAGCTTAAGCCCGGTGACCGCATTGTTGGCGTAGCACAAGGCGAAGAAGGAGAGTCTATAGATGTGTTCGAAATGGAACTTGATAAGGTAGTAGATAAAATTCGAGGAGAAAAAGGAACAATGGTTCGACTCACNATAATTCCCGCCGATGCAGCTGATGAAAGTGAGACAAAAGAAGTGCGCCTAATTCGCGACAAGATTAAGCTAACTGATAGTTTAGCAAAAGGGCAAGTCGTCGATTACCCCTCCATGCCACGTCTTGGAGTGATTGATCTACCTCAATTTTACGAAAACTGCGCTAGAGATGTAAGCCTGATATTAGANCGATTCAAAAAAGAAAAAGTAAACGGAATTGTNCTAGATCTTCGAAGAAACGGNGGAGGACTTCTACCTGAAGCAGTAAAGCTCGCAGGNCTATTTATTGAACAAGGCCCAATGGTGCAAGTTATCGATAGCCGACAACGCAAACAGGTACTTCAAGATAATGATTCGAAAATAGGTTATAACGGGCCTNTGATAGTTCTTGTAGGNAAACTCAGTGCATCAGCTTCGGAAATTGTGGCAGCAGCCCTCCAAGATTATGGGCGAGCTGTGGTTGTCGGAAGTCAATCAACACATGGAAAAGGAACAGTTCAGACCGTAATGCCATTAACAAATTGGGTTAGAATTAAAGACCCTGGGAAACTTAAGTTAACTATTTCCAAATTCTATCGTATTGCAGGAGGAACAACTCAAAAACAGGGCGTCAAACCAGATTTAATTCTCCCAAGTCCTTATGATTACATGGAAATTGGTGAAGCAACCCTCCCAAACAGCTTAGCAGCAGATCACACNGATCCTCTTAACTACCGACGCCTAAATCTNGTCTCAGATTATATTNAAGAATTATCATCAAAATCAAATGANCGNATAAAAAANGATCAAGATTTTGCATACATNTTAGATGATATAGAAACACTTAAAAAACGCCTTGAAGACAAATCTTTTTCTTTGAACGAAACTAAACGGCTACAGGAAAAAGACGAAGATAAAGTTAAGCGAGAGAATCGCAAAAAAGAACGAAAGAACAGGGCCAAAACAGAAGAAACAATTTATGACGTCACNATCAAGATGATTCAAAAGAACATCGCTCTAGGAGAAGAGATAGAAGAAGAGGAAAAGCCAATTCGCCTCAAAGAAGAAAACAATGATGAGGAATTCGAAGAAGAAGAAGAAGGTTCTAAGCTGGACCCTCATCTACGTGAAACACTTCAAGTTCTCCAAGATTATATAAAGTTGCTTGATCCAAAAAAACAAATTGCAGGAAAGCAAAGGGAATAGAAAACTCTAACCAATAGAGCTTATCAACCCGTCCGGATCAAGGGGCCCACAAATTCGTTCTATTTGTTTACGAATCTTGCCATTACTGGCAATTACAGCGTACTTATGCTTACCTTTTTTGCGGGGTTTTCGCCAAAACTCTCCACCTGCACACTCTAAAATTAGCCCTCCAGCGGCTACATCCCAAATTTGTATTTTNGATTCAATATATCCATGAAATCTTCCACTTGCGACATAGGTCATAGCAAGTGCTGCAGAACCCATCATCCTTGGCTTACGAATTTTTTGAGCAAGCTTGATGAAATAAGGAATCATATAATCCATGGTCGCCTTATCCTTTGCAAAGCCTATCGCCAGCATGGCTTCCTTTAANCCCCCATCATTAACACTTATTCTTTTNCCATTTAGCTTAGCTGCTTGCCCTTTAATTGCAGTCCATAATTCATTAGTAAAAGGATCAAAAACCACTCCAACTAGAGTTTCAAATTCATCACCTGTCGCATTTCTTTCTAAACGTTGCTGAAGCGCAATTGAGACACAAGCATGGGGTATGCCGTAAGTATAATTAACTGTTCCATCTATAGGATCAACAACCCAACGAAGTTCAGTCTCAATGTCGCCCGCATTTCCCTCCTCCCCCAAAATAGCCACTTCTGGATGTGATTTATTTAAAATCGCCTCAATTTTATTTTGGCATTTCACATCTAATTCCAACTTAATATCGCGTTGAGTAGATGAATTCACCTTCTTAAAAGAAAACAAATTACGAGCCATGATTTCACCGGCTACTCGTGCAGCTTTGACAGCTGTCTCTTGAAAATTCTTTTTTTCTATAAGCCTCATATCAGACAGAAAGATTATCCAGTGCCTCAGTCAACTGACCATGTTTAGTTTGCCACTCAGCCAAACGCTCTCGTTGTTCATCGAGNACTTCTGCAGGAGCACGTTCAGTAAACTTCGGATTGCTTAATTTNGTTTGAACNTTTTCAATCTCCTTATCGATTTTATTNAGCTCCTTAGTTAACCGCGATTTTTCAGCTTCAAAGTCAATTAANCCNTCAAGTGGCAAGTAAAGGTCCCCCAATGCCGAANTAANACGAGGCGTTCCTTTTGAAACATCAACTCCAACAGAAACAGATTCTGCATTAAGCAACACCTTGANAACCTCTACTTCTAACTCATCCAATTCTCCTGAAGGAGTAAAGCAATAGATTACTTTCTTATTAAAAGGAATATTGTATGCAGCACGCAAGTTNCTACCTTGCGTGACTAANTCATGTTTTGCNTCCACTAATNGATCAACAGTTGNATCAAGNCCATATAAATTATTAAAATTANTATCAAAAGGCTTAGGCCAACAAGCGGTCATAATCGTCTGACCTCCTTGATCATTAGGCATATCACTNGAGAAACCTAATCCATGCCAAAGTTCTTCTGTAATAAAAGGCATAAACGGATGGAATAACCTAAGCATGTTACCCATTACAAAGTCTACAACTGCAAGCACATTAGCCTTGCGATCTTGGTCATCGCCAAAAAATACCGCCTTGCATGATTCGATGTACCAATCACAATATTCACTCCAGAAAAACCGATATAATGTTGCCGTAGCATCTGTAAAACGGTAGACCTCAAAAGCTTCAGTAACCTCATCAATCGCCTGACCAAGTCTTAATAAAATCCATCTGTCATCACTAGTTAGTAATTCGGGCCGGATCTCTCCTTCAGTTAAACCGCCTTGCATCTGACGAAAACGACAAGCATTCCATAATTTATTACAAAAGTTTCGCCCAAGCTCGACATCTTTTTCATCGAACAACACGTCTTGACCAAGAGGAGCACTTCGCATAGTGCCAAAACGCAATGCATCAGCTCCAAACTTAGAAATCAACTCAAGTGGATCAGGCGAGTTGCCAAGGCTTTTAGACATCTTCCGTCCTTTCTTGTCACGAATGATTCCCGTGAAATAAACATTTCTAAAAGGCAAATCACCCTTCCACTCATAGCCGGCCATAATCATACGAGCGACCCAGAAGAAAATTATATCTGGTCCAGTAACCAAATCCGTAGTCGGGTAAAATTTCTTGAGAGTTGGCGTCTCATCTGGCCATCCCATTGTTGCAAAAGGCCAAAGCCAAGAACTGCACCATGTATCAAGAACATCAGAATCCTGTTCCCATCCCTCGCCTTCAGGACTATTCAACCCGCAGTAAATCTCATCTCCTCGATACCAAACAGGAATCCGATGCCCCCACCACAATTGGCGACTAATACACCAATCCTGCAGCCCTCCCATCCAGTAGTCATATGTCTTAGACCAGCGTTCTGGGTAAAATTTCATGGAGCCATTTGAAACACAATCGCGCGCTTGCTCTTGACTTGGATATTTGAGAAACCATTGTTCTGAAAGGCGAGGCTCTATTGGAACATCGGCACGCTCACTAAAGCCAACCTTGTTCTTATAGTCTTCAACTTTTGTCAGTACACCAAGTTCTTNAAGATTTGAAGAAGCTGCACTACGAGCGGCAAAGCGATCCATCCCAGAAAGCTCCACCCCTGCTAATTCGTTCATCTTGCCGTCGGCCGCAATAACTTCAATAATATCGACCTTATTACGCTGCCCAATTTCAAAATCAACCTTATCATGCGCTGGTGTTACTTTTAGCACCCCCGTACCAAACTCAATATCAATATGTTCGTCAGCNACGATTGGCAAATGAGCTTGATTTTCTACNGGCAACGGGCGAACAGCATGCTTACCTACAAGATGGCCATAGCGAGGATCTTTAGGATTAACCGCAAAAGCTGTATCACCAGGAATAGTTTCCGGACGAGTAGTAGCAATTTCCAACCATGTTCCTGGCTCCTCCACAACCTGCACCTTAAAATAATAAAGCTTACTATTTTGCTCCTTCATGATGACTTCCTCATCCGAAAGTGCGGTTAGAGATTTAGGGCACCAGTTCACCATCCTTTTACCTCTATATATAAGCCCCTTGTTATAAAGATCTACAAACACNCGTTGAACACACTTGGTGTATTCATCGTCCATCGTAAAACGTAAACGGGACCAATCACAACTGGCACCAAGCTTTTTAAGCTGATCGATTATTATACCCCCATGCTTCTCCTTCCATTCCCAAATATGACTCAATAATTTATCTCTACCAAGGTCGTCACGATGACGCATCACTTTTTCTTTAATAAGCTTACGTTCGACAACACTCTGTGTCGCAATTCCGGCATGGTCTGTACCTGGCAACCATAGAACTTCCTTACCATCCATACGCGCCTTGCGGGCCAGTATATCCTGAATGGTGTTGTTGAGCACATGCCCCATATGAAGCACCCCCGTGACATTAGGCGGGGGAATAACAATCGAATATGCCGGCCGTTTGTCACTGACCCGTTCTGGATCAGCTGTAAAACAATCATTCTGCAGCCAAAACGAATACCATTTCGTTTCAACCGCCTGCGGTTCGTAAGCCTTGGGAATTTCCTCCATGGAATTAATTACAAATACAGCCGTTAAAAAATTATTTTTTTAATAAGCGGTACTCTATGCTATCTAATAAAGCCTGAAGACTTGCTTCGATAATATTCTCATTCACACCAACAGTATACCATCGATCTTTGCCATCAGTAGACTCAATCAATACTCGAGTCTTAGCCGCTGTACCAAAAGCACGCGACGAGTTCAAAATTCTCACTTTATAATCAGTTAATTTGACTTTCTTTAAAACTGGATAAAATCCACCAAGCGCATTCCTTAATGCTTGATCCAAAGCATTAACTGGCCCATCTCCGTCAGCCACCGTATGAGCAGTCTTGTCGCCTACTCGAATCTTAACTGTCGCTTCGCAAACATGTTCATGCGAATCGCCACGCATTGAAACATGATATGCATCTAAATAAAAAGCCGGCTCAACACGACCAATTGCCTTTCGAATAAGTAGAGCTAAAGACCCTTCAGCACCTTCATAATCATATCCTAAATGCTCCTGTTCTTTTACCTTTGAAAGAATATCTTTTAATTCAGGTGTGTCGTTATGAATTTTTATCCCCATCTCTTGAGCTTTCATAACAATATTACTTCGACCTGCAAGATCGCTTACAAGAATTCGACGCTTATTCCCCACAACGTCAGGGTTAGAATGCTCAAAACTATGAGCTATCTTTTGAACCGCATTCACATGCATACCACCCTTGTGAGCAAATGCAGTCCTCCCCACCCAAGGCTGACGGTTATCGGGAATGAGGTTAGCCACTTCATCAACAAATCGAGAAAGATCCCAAAGCTTCTTTATTCGCGATTTCGGAATGGAGCGGTGAGCCATCTTAAGTGAAATATTAGGAATAACACTTGTAAGGTTACAGTTCCCAGTTCGCTCACCGTATCCATTTACTGTCCCTTGGACTTGTGTAGCCCCTTGTTCAACTGCGGCAATAGCGTTTGCTACACCTAGACCAATATCATTATGTGTATGAATACCGACCTGACAGGAAAGTTCTTTAGATGCCGCTAAAGTAATCTGAGAAACTTCCGATGGCAAAGAGCCCCCATTAGTGTCACATAAAACCACAAAATCCGCCCCNGCTTCTTCAGCAGCCTTCCATGTGGACATCGCGTAATCNGGATCATCTTTATANCCATCTAAAGCATGTTCTGCATCATAAATCACCTTACGCCCGCTCTTTTTCAAAAACGCAATCGTATCAGCAATCATTGCAATNTTTTCTTTTGGACTAGTACGTAGCACTTCNTTGACATGCAGCAACCAGGTTTTCCCAAAAATAGTTACTACTGGTGTCTTAGCGTCTATAAGCAACTTAACCTGCGGATCATCTTTAACAGCAATTTTTTTTCGGCGCGTTGAACCAAATGCTGCAATTTGAGAGTTCTTCCATTTACGCTTAGATGCTTCCTTAAAGAATTCAATATCTTTAGGATTGCTACCTGGCCAGCCACCTTCGATGTAATGAACACCAAAAGCATCAAGCTTTTCGGCGACTCTCAATTTATCAGCAACCGAAAAACTCACACCCTCTCCCTGCGTACCATCCCGCAGAGTAGTATCATATATTTCAACTAAATCCTTCATCAATAGGCGATTCCCTTCGCCAAAGGGGTTAATTTCTATAGGTTCAAAGCAAGTGACACCAGCACCAAAAACTTTTACTTTAGTGAGATATCATAATTCACCATCAAAATCTTGCTGGCGCAATGCCTCATAAAGCACAAGAGAAACACAATTTGATAGATTCAACGAACGTGCATCAACATTAAACATTGGAATACGCAACCAACGTTTATGATCTTCTTCATATAGACTTTCAGGAAGACCAAGAGTTTCCCTCCCAAAGACCAAATAGTCGCCCCTAGCAAATTTAACATCGGAATACCTAACCTTCCCACCAGACTCAACAAACCACAACCTACTTGAACGGTCAATTCCCTCACTAAAATCTAACCAACTAGGCCATTTACACCAGTCAACGTGATGCCAATAATCCATACCAGCCCTTTTTAATTGTTTATCATTTAATTCAAAACCTAAAGGTTCAATTAAGTGTAACTTAGAATTCGTCGCAGCACAAAGACGAGCAATATTTCCTGTATTCGGAGGTATCTCCGGCTCTACCAAGACAATATTAAATCGACAGACTGACTGACTCATCACTTGGCTTTCTTTTTGCCATACATAACCTTCCACAATATTAAGCCATGAGCCGGAGCTGTCATCCCAGCTTGAGACCGATCACAGGATTTCAAAATATTACGAATATCAACCGGCTTCAACTTACCCAAACCAACTTCGACCAATGTCCCAACAATACCTCTACACATCTTGTATAAAAAACCCTCCCCTTCAATTAAACATGTAAGCATTGAATCTTTTTTATACAATTTGCAATTCGACACAACACGAATAGTCGATCGCATTTCATATTCACGCTTCACAGCAAATGCACGAAAATCATGATTCCCAATAAAAAATTTCGCCCCTTCTTGCATGCGTAAAAAATCCAATTCACGAGGAACATGCCATGACACTTCTCTTTGAAGAGGGTTAAGAGCCGGATGATTCCATATCATATACCTATATTGCTTTCCAGTTGCATCGAACCTGGCATGAAAATTACCCGGCACCCGTTTAACTTCAGTAACACTCACGTCATCTGGAAGAAAAGCATTCAAAGCTAATCGTAATTTCAACTCTCCAATCCGAAATTCGTCCTTTTGAACCTCCACATGAGCAACCATCCCTCTAGCATGCACCCCAGTATCAGTCCGGCTAGAACTATGAACTCTATCTACACTAGGAAAAAATCTTTTTAATGCCTCTTCGACTTTTTGCTGAACAGTAATACCGCTTTTTTGAACCTGCCACCCCTTGTAACGGGCTCCATGATAGGCAATGGTCAATTTCAACTTTAAGCTTCCCATTATAAATCAAGCCAAGCTATCCAAATAATTCTGCAGCAATATAGCAGCTGCCATAGCGTCTACATTTTTTCGTTTCTTTTTCTTCTTCACATTACCTTGTGATAAGACTCGATTAGCTTGTACCGATGTTAATCTTTCATCATATGTCTTTATAGGAATAGTAGTACTGTTCTTAAGAACTGCTTCAAATTCTCTAACTTTTATTGATGCATCCCCATAGCTACCATCCATATTTCTTGGCATACCAATGAGAAGAAGTTCTACCTCATATTCACTAAGTAAGACCTTAAGACGATCAAGAAATCCTGAAAACGGCTCCGCAGGAATAAACTCCAACGGCTGAGCAATCATCTTCAATTCATCGCTAATTGCGATGCCCATTCGAACGGTACCGTGGTCTATAGCTAAAACACGCATGGATTACAGTTGCTTCATAACTTTTAATGCCGCGGAAACAGTTTTATCGATATCCTCTTTATTATGAGCAGCTGAAATAAATCCAGCCTCAAATTGAGAGGGAGCTAAATAAACTCCTGACTCCAACATTCCATGAAAATATTTGGCAAACTTTTCACGATCACTCTTCATGGCATCGTTCATATTACGCACCGGACTTTCAGTGAAATAACAGCAAGACATCGATCCAATATTCTGTAACTGCACTGATACTCCAGATAATTTTGCTGCATTTAAGATACCTGCTGACAACTCCTGACCTAACTCTTCAAGTTTGCTGTAAACTTCACCATCAAGCAACGACTCTAATACAGCAATCCCGGCTGACATAGCCAAGGGATTACCACTTAGCGTTCCTGCTTGATAAACAGAGCCATCAGGAGCAAGGCAATCCATAATTTCTCTACGGCCACCAAATGCCCCAACAGGTAGTCCGCCCCCAATTACTTTACCAAAACAACTTAAATCCGGAACAATGCCAAATCTTCCCTGCGCCCCAGATAGCCCTAATCGGAACCCAGTCATAACTTCATCAAATATTAACAAAGAATCATTCTTTAAAGTTATATCTCGCAAAAATTCCAAGTAACCATCAACAGGCAAATAAAGCCCTGCATTAGCAGGAACTGGCTCAAGGATAATTCCTGCAATTTCTGAAGCATATTTATCAAACGCACTTCGAATTACTTCTTCATCATTAAACGGTAACACTATTGTTTGACTGGTAAATTCATCAGGAACACCTGCGCTATCAGGCTGCCCTAATGTTAAGGCCCCTGAACCGGCTTTAACTAAAAGCGAATCAACATGTCCATGGTAACACCCTTCAAATTTGATTATTTTTTTACGACTTGTAAAACCACGAGCCAAGCGAATCGCAGACATAGTAGCTTCCGTTCCAGAGTTACACATCCTAACTTTCTCTAATGAGGGTACAGCATTCACAACTAACTCAGCCATTCTCACTTCAAGCGGATTAGGAATACCAAAACTAGTTCCCGCTTCGGCTGCATTCTTAACAGCATCAACCACTACCTGAGGCGCATGCCCTAAAATAGCTGGCCCCCATGTTCCAACATAATCTATATATTCATTATTATCAGCGTCCCAGATCGTAGCGCCATTTGCACGCACAGCGAAAAAAGGATCTCCACCAACAGCACGAAAAGCTCTCACAGGTGAATTCACTCCCCCAGGGATCCACTTCAATGCTTGATTAAATAATGACTGTGATTTCTGACATGAACGCATAACTTTTAAAAAATACTAAATCTCATTCCAAACACACACGCAAATTGCTTTGTTACCTTGAATTCCGTAGATCAACAAGCCAACGGTCGTGAATTGCCTTAAGTCTCCTTAAATGACTTGGGTGTGAATATCGAAGATTTTTTTTCTCCCCAATATCCTCAGACAAATTCACAAGAAACAATTTGTCATCTTTGTCTATTGCTGATTTTAGNGTTGGATCCCTAGGATTGCCAATCAACTTCCAATCCCCTTCACGGACGGCCCATTGAGGGTTAAGACCACCACCCATCCAATGAAACTCCTTATGAGGAGACTTTGCAGAAACAGATTTAATAACAGGAACCAAACTCTTGCCGTCTAGCTTATGGACAGGCAATTGCACCCCGGCAAGCTCAACCAAGGTAGGCAACCAATCAACAGATACGCATAATTGATCTCTAACCTCACCTTCTGGAATCTTTCCAGGCCACCTAACGATAGATGGAACACGAATTCCGCCTTCAAAAAAACTGGATTTTGCTCCTCGGTAAGGCCCCGAATTACCTCCACCGCCAAATGTTCGAGATTCCACTGAATGACCATGATCACTTTGAAATACAACAATCGTATCGTCCCTTAATCCAAGATTATCAATTTCCTCAAGTAAGTTTCCAATAGCTTCATCCATTGACGACATGAATGCAGCATAGCGGCGACGCTTCTCATCTTTTATATGCGCATAGCGACGACGCCATTTTTCGGTAGCTTGAAGAGGGTAATGCGGCAAGTTAATCGCCCAATACATGAAGAAAGGCTGATCACCTTTGGCTTCCATAAACTTTGCGGCCTCATCGACCATTAATTTCGGAAAATACTCACCCGTTCGCCAAATTTCCTCACCGTTCTCATATAAGTCATGACGATTCGGAGGAACCCAATAAAAAAAATGCGAGTAATTATCTATGCATCCACCCATATGACCAAAAGAATAATCAAAACCCTGTCCATTTGGCATAGTCGGAGGGGTGAAACCAAGATGCCATTTGCCAATATGCGCCGTCGAATAACCGGCCGATTTGAAAATCTCTGCCATAGTCACTTGCTCAGCCGGTAACGCACCTCTACCTCCTGGATGAGATGATACATTTCCTGGAACCCCTGCTCGAACAGGCACCCTGCCTGTCAATAATGACGCACGTGAGGGAGAACAAACTGCTGCAGCAGAATAAAACTGAGTAAATCTTACACCTTCACGGCAAAGTGAATCCATTGCTGGCGTTATTAAGTCTTTTGCTCCGTAAGAATTGATATCAATCGAACCTTGGTCATCTGTATAAATAATAACTACGTTTGGCATTCTAGCCTCAACATTGACCATAAATATCAATGGAAACAAAAATATTAAAATCGATTTAATTTTCATTTTAAATACTCAAAAAAAATAATCCCTCTAAAAATAAACGCACGCTGAAAAGTCATACATCTCCATATTTTAAATAATCGGGATTATGCATTACTCGAATATGATTAGCTTTCTGTTTATATAAAACTATAGATATTTGAAACGTTTATCAAATATCAATAAAATTTAAACCATATTAAAAATGCACTTAAAACAGTGCTGAAAACGAGGAGTTTTATTAATTAGAATTCGCTTAAGAAGAATAAATGCAAAATTTATTTGCCCATTGTGTCAATCATCTGAATCAAAGGCAGGAACATAGCAATCACAATGCTACCCACAATAACTGCAAGAAAACAAATCATGATAGGTTCGATCAAGGANGTCATAGCTTCAACAGAACGATCAACTTCCTCGTCATAAGTGTCAGCAATTTTTTCTAGCATTTGAGGCATATCACCCGTTTTCTCNCCAACATCNACCATACTAATAACCATAGGAGGNAAAACTCGAGAAGCCTCNAGTGGGGCAACAATCGTTTCACCTTCCTTGACACTATCGTGAACATCTTGAACAGCTGTAGCAATAACNGTGTTACCAGAAGTNTCCTTCACAATATTCAATGCCTGAAGNATCGGNACNCCAGAGTTGATCAAAGTNCCTAATGTNCGAGCAAAACGNGCAATTGAAACCTTTTCCACTACCGGNCCGACAACAGGNAAAAACAATGCCAATTTATCCAANACAAATCTGCCATACTTAGTCTTNCCAAGTAATGANAGTGTTAAAAAGAATGCAAACATNCCTGTAAGAGTNCCAAANACATTNGTTTTNACCGTATTACTAATTGACAANACCATTTCAGTAAACCAATGAAGCCCTCCTCCCGAGCCAGTTAAGTCAGCAAAAACTTCCTTAAACTTTGGAATCACAAAAACCAGCAAGATCCCCATAATTACTATCGCCACAATAAGAACAGCGATTGGATAAAACATAGCCGCCTTAACCTTACCCTTAATGCGCGCTGCCTTCTCCATAAACTGCGCAAGTCGATCCAGGACAACTTCAAGAACACCACCTAATTCACCAGCTTTAACCATGCTGACAAAGAGCTTATTAAAAACCTTAGGATGCTGAGCAAGTCCTTCTGAAAATGTTCCACCACCTTCGATAACCTCTGCCAATTCTCCACAAACACGCTTCAGTCCCGGATTTTTTTCCTGGCGTTCTAAAACAGTCAAACCTGAAAGCAAAGGAAGACCAGCAGAAGTTAATTGAGCTAATTGGCGAGTAAAAACAGTTAAGGACTTTTCATTAACTCCAGAACCGATCTGAATATTCAAGGCACTATTCTTACCTTTTTTCTTGCCCCCTGCCCCTCTCTTTTTTTTCTTAGCTTTAGTGGCTNTTGCCTCTTNAACACTGGTTGGAGCAAGGCCCATTTCCTGCAGTCTAGCCAAAGCTTCAGCTTGACTGTTAGCAGGCATTTCACCCTTCTCAGTCTTGCCGGTTTTAGTATCTAAAGCTTCGTATTGAAATGTAGCCATAAAAACGCCTTTCTATGTGTAACGCAGAACCTCTTCCACAGTCGTATCACCATCGTAAATACCGCGCAAGCCATCTTCTCGAATCGTTTTCATACCCTCTTCAATNGCCTTTTGACGAATAACCATTGTAGCNGCACTTTGGTCCACTAATTCTCTAATNGGATCGGTAATAGTCAGAAGCTCAAAAATACCTCTTCGCCCATGATAACCTGTGTCATGACAAGACGAACATCCTCGACCATAAAAAAACTCCTTACCACCAAGGTCTTTCGGGTCTAGNCCAAGTAAATCAAGTTGATTGTCTGTAGGCTCAAATGGACTTTTGCATTTCTTACATACAGTACGAATAAGTCTCTGCGCCAAAACACATAACAATGAAGAAGAAATCAAGAACGGTTCAACACCCATATCCAACAAACGAGTTATAGCNCCAGAAGCATCGTTAGTATGTAATGTACTCAACACNAAGTGACCAGTGAGAGCAGCCTGAATAGAAATTTGAGCAGTTTCTAAGTCACGCATTTCCCCCACCATAATAATATCTGGATCTTGACGAAGAAAAGCTTTTAGCCCTGCATGAAATGTCATTCCCACCGCAGAATTAACAGGAACCTGCATAATTCCTTCGATATCAAATTCTACTGGATCCTCAACAGAAAGCAGCTTATCTCCTGCCCCATTAACCTCAGCTAGAGCTGAATATAGTGTTGTTGTTTTACCTGAACCTGTNGGGCCAGTAACAATAAAGATNCCGTTGGGNGTCTTTATTGTNTCTTTCATACTAGACAACATTTCATCNGGAAAACCTAAAACATCCAAATCCAANGTAATGGCCTGNCTATCCAAAACACGTAGCACTACNGATTCTCCAAATGANGTNGGCAAACAAGAAACACGCAAGTCAATCTTACGGCCATCTGGCATAGTTCTCGGAATACGNCCATCCTGAGGCCTTCTTCTCTCATCTGGNTTCAACCCTGACATTACCTTGATACGCCCTACAATGTTATCCTTTAGGTGAAGAGGAGGACTGACCAGTTCATAAAGNGCACCATCTACTCGAGCTCGAATCTTAAATTCATTTTCAAACGGCTCAAAGTGTATATCACTNGCACGATCATTAATCGCTGTNACAAGAACAGCATCAACAAACGCAGCAATATCTTTTTCATCTCCAGAAACGTCAAAAGACTCAATATCAACTTTAGCGACACCCTCATCCTCAAGAGCTTTATCACCAAACTCTTTTAGAATATCCTCCATAGCAGCCCCTGACGCAGCAGCGTCCACTTCGTCTTGACCGTAGTGTTCCCCGATTGCATTTACAACTTGCTCAGGATTTGCAACTACAACTTGAACATCGAATCCGGTCGTGAAACCAATCTCATCCAAAGCTGCAGGATTTAAAGGATCAACAAATGCCAACTGCAACGTAGGATCAAAAAACGATACAGGAACACACTGATGCTGTTTTGCAAGTTCAGCAGGTAATTGAGCAATCANTTCAGGAGTNATCATGGCATCATTTAAGTCCATAGATTCACAACCCAAATGATCGCACATTGTCTGAACAATGGTGTCCTCATCAAGATAACCTAAATCAATCAAAGATTGAAACGCGGTGACACCTTTGGCATCCATCTCACTTGCTGCCTCTTCTAATTGAAAATCATCCAGCAAATTCTGATCACCTATCAGAGCTAAAAGTGGAATTGAGGCATAATCAGCCATAACTACTCTTCCTCCTCCTCAGCTTGCATACCTGCCTGAACAGAACGTAATTTATCCATAATTGTCCCNGGATCCTGAGCCTTTGTAATCACCTCNTCTTCAGNAATTAAGCCTGCCTGATATTTTTCTAATAAATATGAGTCTAGATTAANCATGCCATACTTAGCACCGGTTTGAATATCCGAATTAATACGATAAGTCTTATTGTCACGAATAAGAGCAGCAATAGAAGGCGTGCGATTCATAATCTCAAATACTGCAACACGGCCAGGCTTGTCTGCGCGAGGGCAAAGGAGCTGAGAAATCACCGATTCCAAGACNGTCGACAACTGGATACGAATNGTGTTCTGTTGATTTGTAGGAAAAGCATTAACAATACGATCAATTGTTTTAGCCGCACCAGTAGTATGAAGCGTTCCAAAAACCAAGTGTCCGGTTTCAGCTGCCGTGATGGCTGCTTCAATAGTTTCCAAGTCACGCATCTCACCAACAAGAATTACATCAGGATCTTGTCGCAATGCACGCCTTAAAGACTCTCCGAAACTGGGAACATCAATGTGAATTTCACGTTGGGTAATTATCGCCTGTTTATGATTATGATAAAACTCAATCGGATCCTCAATGGTAATGATATGAGCATCATCACGCTCGATATTTATTATATCAATCATTGAAGCCAAGGTCGTNCTTTTACCTGACCCAGTAGGNCCCGTAACCANNACCATGCCACGCGGCTTATACAANAGCTCCTTAACTGACGGAGGTAAGCCNATCTGCTCAAAAGTTAAAAGCGTAGTAGGGATTTGTCGCAANACCATAGCGAAACGTCCCTTTTCTTTGAAAACACTGACACGAAAACGAGCTAACTCACCAAACGCAAAAGCATAATCTGCACCACCTCTTTCACGCACTTCCTGGACGCTCTCGTCGGAAGTAATGGAACGCATCAATTCTTCAGCGGTTTCATTTGTCAACGCCGGCCCGTCAACCTTCTGTAAAATTCCATTCAATCGAATGCAAGGCGGAACCCCCACCCTAATATGTAGATCNGACGAACCTTCCTGCACCATAAGGTGCAACAAGTCTGACATTGCGTATGACATACTATTTTATTTTCTAAGCTTCATCTCCTACAGTTACTCTCATGACTTCTTTTGGAGTCGTCATGCCCGCAACAGCTTTTCNCGCACCATCTTCACGCAGTGTCCTCATCCCAACTTTACGAGCATGATCTCTTAGCGTGCCAGATGTAACTTTGTTAACAATCATTTTTCGGCCTTCGTCCTCCATCACATAAACTTCGAAACAACCAAAACGCCCTTTATAGCCAGTATTGTTACACCTAGCACAACCCTTACCAGCCTTGAAATTAGGATCTTTTATATTGTTTATGTCCAATCCTAAAGCACTCAACTCAGAACTGATTGGTTCAACAGGAGCCTCACACTGCTGGCAAACCTTTCTAACCAAGCGCTGCGCCATTAAACATCTCGTTGCCGAGGCTATTAAAAACGGCTTTACTCCTATATCAATTAAACGAGCAACAGCAGATGGAGCATCATTAGTATGCAAAGTTGAAAACACTAAATGCCCGGTAAGAGATGCGTTGATTGCAATCGACGCAGTCTCTATATCTCGGATTTCACCTAACATCACCACGTTAGGAGCTTGGCGCAACATAGCGCGCAGCGCATTTGCAAATGTCAAATCGACTGCCGTGTTTACCTGCACCTGATTAACTCCATCCAACTGATATTCAACCGGATCTTCTACTGTAATGATTTTTCGGTCTGGCTTATTGATATAATTAAGACAGGAATAAAGTGTAGTGGTCTTACCTGAACCAGTAGGCCCTGTAACAAGAAGAATACCATCCGGAAGTTGAATCAAATTTTCAAAGGTTTGCTGGTCATCNGATAANAAACCCANCTGNCCTAAGCCAAGTTTTAATGATTCCTTATCNAATAGACGCATAACAATGCTCTCCCCATGCGTGGTAGGCAAACAACTCACACGTAAGTCAATTGTTTTGCCTCCGACGTTTGCTTGGATACGACCATCTTGCGGGACTCGCCTTTCTGCAATATCCATTTCAGACATTATCTTCAAACGACTTATAACTGCTCCCTGCAATTTCTTTGGAGGCCCTTTCTGCTCATGGCAAACACCATCAATTCGATACCTTACGCGAAAACGATCTGCTAGAGGTTCCAAGTGGATATCAGACGCCTCCATTCTAAACGCCTCTACAATCAATGTGTTTACCAATTTAATAATTGGAGCATCAGCATCAACAGCATCATCATCATCTGCCATTGAAACCTCTCCGATAGTGCTAATCTGCACTTCACCTTCAGTTATGTCCTGAATAAGCTTACTAACACTATCGTCTTTAGCTGTCCCATAATATTGCTTAAGAGCAGCCTCTATCTCCTCCTCATCGGCCACGTTAACATTGACCTGCATATTTAAAGCTTGGCCAAGACCATCTATAGCATCCAAGTCAGAAGGATCCGACATTACCACTGTCACACTAAACTCATCCATGTAAAGAGGAACAACCTTATATTGATGAGCAATATTACGAGGAACAGCAGACACAACATCGTCTTCAATTGTCTGGTCGCTTAATTCCACAAATTCAGTACCAAACTGAGCCGCTTTAGCCTGAGATATCTGAACTGGCATAATCACACCTTTTGCCACCAAAGTATCCACAACTCCTTCCCCGCTGGACATAGACTCATCTTGAGCGAGATTTAATTCCTCGTCCGTCACTACACCCATTTCAGTGAGTGTATCTATTAAGTAGTCGTCTCGAGCTGCCACAGAAAAAAATTAATAACGTTTAGTCCCCAAAAGGACGGTAGCTTAACCTCGCTCAGAACAAAGTTAAAGCCAGCAAATCCCCCTTAAAGCATGTTGCCATGCTGGGAAAGGCGCAAATGGCTACCTGATGCTTCGCTTTGATCCAAGCATTAATTCATTTTTTATTACTTATCAGGAGTATAACATCTAATATACTTACTANGGCGCGATTTGCCATGACGCACAGTTTACGGCAAAATGATCTCGCTGCTTGNGCAGCCAGATAAGCACTAAATTAATGGATGATGTGCTAAAATTAGTGATCGGCATTGACGGCGGAGCTACATATAGCCACGGAGTAGCTGCCACGCTGGATGGAAGGGTATTAGCTGTTACCCATTCAAATTCAATGAATTTCACAGGTTCTTACCAAAAAGAGGTAAGAAGGCGAATGAATGAATTAGTTCGAGAATTAGAGTTACAGCTCCCATTTTCCAATGAAATTATCCACTACACCGTATCTGCTGCTGGAATATTTAATGAAGCCACAGTTGATCAAAAAGAGAAACTATGTGGGAAAATTTATCCATGGAAACAAACCCGACTAGTAGGAGATAGTGTTGCGGGTTATCAAGCTGCAACATTAGGAAAACCTGGAGTGCTTGTCATTTGCGGCACAGGCACAAGCGTTATTGTGGGTGACCTTGAATCTAAATTCACCCATCTTGGTGGATGGGGACCATTGCTCGAAGACAAAGGCAGCGCCTACTGGATTGCCGTTAAAGCTATTCGAGCAGCAATTGACGATTTTGAAAACACAGGGGAAGAGACTGCCATCACATCAACTTTATGTGAATTATATGAAATAAAAAATATTCAAGGCATTGTACCTATCATTTATCATCCGGAATTCACAAGAGACAAATTTGCAATTCTGGCCGCCCGAATAGACAAAGCACTCGATGGAAAAGATAAAGTTTTTCAGAACATCTGTGAAGAAGCAGGCAAAGAAGTTGCCAGACTAACCATAAAAACAGTGGAAAAAGCCAAACTTGATATCTCACCTCTACCGATTTTTTTCTCAGGAGGAGTTTTAACTTATAATCATTATGCACAAAAATCCTTCGAAGACACATTACGAGATAGATTTCATATTATGCTCAGCCAACCTAAATTACCAACGGTTCTAGGTTCAGTAATAATAGCCCTTAGAGATAGCGGTGTAACTATCGATAGTGACTTAGTAGCGCAACTCAATAAAAGTTACTTCGAAGTTGATGAATTATCCAAAACTTGACTGCTAAAACTATTTATTAAAACGAAAAACTCCTGAACACCATTCTCCACAGACCTCGTTATCGATCATCTTCATTCCCGCCCTGCAAAAAGTATCTCTTACTAATGAAAACTGTTCCTTTAATATACCGGCCAGTATCAGGCAACCATCAGACGCGGTCCAAGATATTAATTTTTCACTTTCATCAATCAACAAGTCATAAATTAAATTAGCACATATGACATCAAACTTCTGNCCCCCAGTTGTCATTTGAGTTAAATCTTTTACATCAAAACTNAGCTCTCCGTCCAAATTGTTCTGTTTCGCATTCTCTCGCGCCACACGAACAGCCTGAGGATCAAAGTCCCATGCGACAACCTGTGAGTAACCAAGCTTTGCAGCGGATATAGCCAGGATACCCGAACCGGATCCAGCATCCAAAAAAGAACGTGGTTCGTTGTTCGGAGCATGTTCAGCTAACTGCTTTAAACAAAATAAAGTAGTAGGATGATGCCCTGTCCCAAAACTCAGCCCAGGATTCAATGTAACAACAATCTGACCAGACTTTGCTTTAACCTCCTCCCATTCGGGCTTAACTAACAATCTATTACTGACCTCAATCGGGTGAAAATGCCTTTTCCATGACTGAGACCAATCTTCACGTTTAACTGGTGTAATCTCCCAAACCCCTTCTCCAACATCAAACCCAGACTCATCAATAGCGTTAATCCCTTGTCGTATTAGCTCTTCCTCAATCTTCGTAATATCTTCGCGCTCCAAATAAACGGTTACTTTAGATTTGTTCGCATCTAAATCTGACCAGACCGACGGAGTACTTTTAAATACAGATTCCAATAAAGCAGATACAAGATCCTCTGCAAAAGGTGATGTATTAACACAAACGCTGATAATGGATTCATTTTCTTCGCTGCTCATTTAATAAACACTTCCTGTGGTTAAAATAACTTTTNATAAGTTCAACGGCGAGCATCATAAATAANAAGCAATAACCTTGTTTGATCTACATGCTACGTTAATGTTGCCGAACAAACACAAACAAAATGAAACAGTTTTACTCGATCATAGCATTTAGCTGCATAGTGACGGCCAGCAATTCNGCCGAACTAAACACTCCAGGAGATCGAATGTTCGCAAAATATTTTGAGAGTGAAGTTGAACGCATCTCCGAAAAAAGCTTGTCCGAGATACAAACCATTCAAGATTGGAACACCAAGAAAACAGAATACCGCAGACAACTACATGAAATGCTAGGACTAGACCCTCTGCCTGAGCGAACACCATTGAAAGTTCAAATTACTGGAGTTCTTAAACACGAAGAGTTTGATGTTAAAAAATTACATTACCAATCCAGTCCAAAACTTTATGTTACAGCTAATCTTTATTTACCAAAAAAAATCAGCAACCCAGCACCTGCTATATTGTACGTATGTGGACACGGCAAAGTAAAAATTAATGGCACCAGTTACGGAAACAAAACACACTACCATCATCACGGTGCGTGGTTTGCTCGAAACGGTTATGTTTGCCTTGTTATAGACACAATACAACTCGGAGAATTAGAAGGCATTCATCACGGAACCTACAGCCATGACATGTGGTGGTGGAACTCTCGCGGCTATACTCCAGCCGGAGTCGAAGCATGGAACGGTATAAGAGCAATCGACCTTCTGGAGTCACTTGATTATGTAGACAAATCTCGTATCGGAATTACAGGGCGAAGCGGAGGAGGCGCTTATACTTGGTGGATTGCCGCACTAGATGATCGCATAAAAGTCGCAGCACCAGTTGCTGGTATTACAGATCTAAAAAATCATGTGATTGATGGCGTAATAGAGGGGCATTGCGACTGCATGTTCCACATAAATACCTATGGCTGGGATTTCGATCAGGTTGCATCACTAATTGCACCACGACCACTTCTCATTCTTAACACCGACCGTGATAGCATCTTCCCTCTAAACGGGGTCACTAGACTGCATAATAAAATTAAAAGGATTTATAAACTGCACAAGAAAACCGAAAATTTAGGATTAGTTGTTACACCAGGAGGCCATTCAGACTCTCAGGAACTCAGGATACCTGCTTTTAATTGGTTCAATAAACACCTTAAAGGAGAAAGTTCTTTGATTGATAAGACTGCAACAAAATTTTTCATGCCAAAACAACTTAAAGTTTTTAAAACAGAACCAAAAGACGAGCGAACCACAACTATTCACGATTTTTTTCCGATAATTAAAAATAATGAATCCACTGTTTCCAAAGAGACAGTAAATATATTACGACAAAAGTCATTTGGAGGATGGCCAAGTACTTACCCCACCCTTAACTTAAAAAAAATATGGGATGTCTCTCACAATGAAGTTCGCATTGCTGCCTATAATTTTGAAAGCCAAAAGAATATACAGCTTAGAATGTACATTTCACAAAAAAACAGNATCGACAAACCCAAATCCATTCATATCCATGTACTTAACGAAGATGAATGGAAACATTTTCTAATTGCGAATCGAATAAATTTAGGCAGTCATTTACAGGAGGAAATAGCAATTTCTAATATCAAGGCAAACGCAGTACTCAATGATAAAACAAAATCAAAATTAGCAAACAATTTGTATCGTGTTCGCAACAATTCAGAGGTTCAAATAATTTTCGTTCCGAGAGGAATTGGCCCATCCAAGTTAACTTTAAATAAAAGACACCACACACAGACACGCCGGCGCTTTATGCTACTTGGACAAACACTCGCCGGGCAACAAGCCTTCGACATCATCCAATGCGTTAGGGCGATTCGAAGTTTAAGTTCATACAAGAATATCCCGCTTGAAATTTGGGGTTACGGGCATACTTCAAGTCTCATTACAATATCTGCAATTTTCCAGAAAGATATTCATAAAATTAATCTCCTCAACTACCCAAAAACAGACAAAGAACAACCAGATTATTTGAATATCTCCCGATTTGCCACACCATTACAATTATTGGAATTAGCTAAACTTAACACTCAATTAAGTCTTAAGGAAAATGATAAATAGAATAAAAAACAAAAGCATCTATCTAATTTTNTTCTTCTCNCTGACACTAACCACTAGTCAAACAAAACCTTTCCCTGGAAAACAGTCAATCTGGCAAGGATTCAAAAGATTTGATTTCAAGCTGGATAATGTGTCATGCCGCATTGTCATCCCAAAGTCGTCAGCAAAAGGAAAACCATGGATTTGGCGCGCACGATTTTGGGGTCACGAGCCTCAAACAGACATCGCTCTCCTAAAAAAAGGTTGGCATGTGGCATACTGTGAAATTGGNGGACTATTTGGAAACTCAGAGGCTGTCGAACGATGGAATAGTTTCCACAAATACTTAACCAAAAAGCACGGGTTCAACAATAAGGCTTCTTTGGAAGGAATGAGCAGGGGCGGGCTGATAATTTATAATTGGGCTAGCGCAAACCCAAGTAAGGTTGCAGCCATCTACGGTGATGCTCCTGTATGTGACATTAAAAGTTGGCCTGGAGGAAAAGGGCTTGGCAANGGAAGTATAAAAGCATGGAGACANTGCCTCTCTGCCTATAGTTTGACCGAAAAAGAAGCGATGANTTTTAAAGGCAATCCAATTGATAAATTAAAACCGTTAGCAAAGGCAAAAATNCCAATATTACACGTTATTGGTGATTCAGATAGAGTTGTCCCTGCATCTGAGAATAGTGACATCATCCAATCCCGATATCGTNAATTAGGAGGTGAAATTGAAATAATACGNAANAAGNATGTAGGCCATCACCCTCATAGCCTTAAAGACCCAAAACCTATTTTAGATTTTATTCTTAAAAACCAGCCTAAGTAAATTGTGGATAATAAATACGATGTAATCGTGATAGGTGTTGGCTCAATGGGAGCATCGGCATGNTANCATTTAGCTAAGAGGGGCGCTAAAGTTTTAGGAATAGACAGCCAGCAAATACCTAACAAAAATTCATCCTACAACGGCAACACTCGAGTAATTAGATTAACATACCAGGAACATCCAGATTATGTNCCTATCCTCAAAGACTCTTATCAGCTCTGGGAAGAAATCGAAAATGAATCGAATGAAATATTGATGCATAAAACCGGTGTGCTTTATATGGGTTTTCCGGATGGAAACGCAATTCGAGGAGTTGAGCTAGCATCACAAAAACATAACCTTCCTTACTCTAAATTAACACACGCTGACCTGAGTAAACAATTTTCACAATTCACTCTCCCCGAAGAAATGGTAGGAGCATTCGAACCAGAAGGCGGATATCTCCTGTCCGAACTCGCGGTCAAAACTTACATGGAGCAAGCCAAGTACAACGGGGCATGTATAATTACTGATCAGCCAATTCTTAAGTGGACACAAGTTACCAATAGCATTGTCGTTGAAACTAAATCTAAGAAATATTTTGCAGATCAACTTATAATCAGTGCTGGCGCTTGGTCTGAAAATTTACTTAATCTATCAAAATTAAAACTATCGGTCACAAGACAAGTACTAGGCTGGGTGAAACCGAATCAACCAAAACAATTCAGAAGAGGAGACTTTCCTGTATGGAATATTGACCCAGCTGGCGACAAAGATTTACATGGAATCTATTATGGCTTTCCAATTAGTAATAGCCCTGAGGAAGGCTGCGGACTTAAATTAGCATGGCATCACCCGGGCAAGCCTATGGAACCCGACACTATTACTTCAGAAGTTTTCCCTGAAGACGAAGAAGAAATTCTTTTGCCACTTCGTAGATACCTCCCCAGCGCGCTTGGCCCTATTCAAGATATAAAAGTATGTAAATACACGAACTCAACAGACGGCCATTTCATTGTCGACCGACACCTAGAAAGCGACCGCGTTCATTTCGCGTGTGGCTTTAGCGGTCACGGCTTTAAATTTTCCAGCTCAATTGGCAAGATATTGAGCGAACTTGCTCTGGACGGCCAAACAAAAAGTTCAATTGATTTTCTTAGCCTGAAGAGATTTGACCTTTAGAAGAAAAGTCATTTCCAACAACTATAAAAAAGTAAAAAATCTGCATGAAAAAACTTACTATAACATTCGTGATATTTGTTTTGTTTCAATCAATTTCATTGGGCAAACAGTANAATGTACTTGTTATACAAACTGATGAACACCATTTCAAAACGCTTGGCTGNTATGGTGGCAAGATNNTCAAAACACCAAACATCGATTGGATNGCAAAAAATGGGGCAATGGCTACAAGNTTTTATGCTACTACACCAGTTTGCTCTCCCTCGAGAGCATCGCTTATCAGCGGCCTTTACCCACAAAATACAGCTGTAACCAACAACAATATTCCACTTGATGACAAAGTTATTACTTTTGCNGAAGTCTTGCGTCGAAAAGGCTATTCAACCGGCTATTCAGGAAAATGGCATCTTGACGGTGAAGGCAAACCTCAATGGCAACCCAAACGAAAATTCGGATTTTCTGACAACCGATTTATGTTCAACCGAGGCCATTGGAAAAAATTTGCACTTACTAAATCAGGACCACAAATCGGCTCTAAAAATAAAAGAGGCGCACCTGATTATAAACTTAATGGAGCTGATAATGTTACATTCTCAACTGACTGGCTAGCAGACAGAACAATCGATTTTATAAATAACAACAAAAGAAAACCGTTTTGCTACATGGTAAGCTTTCCTGATCCACACGGCCCAAATACTGTCAGAGAACCATACAGTTCAATGTATCAAGACGTAGAGGTNCCTATTCCAGTTTCAATTAATAAACCTCGTTCTAAAACACCCCACTGGTCTGCTGTTGATCCAAGAATTACAGCAGACACAATACGACTGATTATGCCAAAATATTATGGAATGGTTAAATGCCTAGACTATAACATCGGTAAAATCTTAAAAGCGCTTCGTAATAATAACCAAATCCAAAACACTATTATTGTCTTCACCTCAGATCACGGAGACTTGTGCGGGGAACACGGTAGACTAAATAAGGGAGTNCCTTACGAAGGATCATCCAGAATTCCTTTTTTAATCTATTGCCCGGACAAAATAGCACCAGGAAAAGTAGTTAACGAAGCTCTTAGTTGCGTAGATTTTGTTCCAACACTTTTATCTTTGACTGGCGATAAGCCACCTCAAGGAATTGAAGGAAGAAATGCTTCAAGCTTATTTAAAGGTAATTCGAAAAGTTGGAATGACGTTGCATTTCTTCGCTCCACATCAAACGGCCAACCTTGGCTGGCAGCGGTAACTGATCGATACAAACTTATTTATTCCTCTCTTGGNAAACCCTGGCTATTTGACTTAAAAAATGACCCAGATGAACTTAATAACACTTTNAATCTCCCTCAATCAAAGTCAATCGTCCAGAAACTGACCCGGGAATTAGCCATATATACAAAGAAGACCAATGATTCATTCGCAGGNAACCAAAATATAAAATCCCATATAGAAAAAGTTATTAACGAANAAAAATAGTAATGCTCCAAAAACCCGAACATTTATTGGCTGCAAATGTCGCCTTGATTCTAATACTTGGATTAGTCAATGGCGGAATCATAATGATTAACTTGCAACTTGAATATTCATTGCCTTTATTACCGATTCTTTTCTTCAGTTCTGCAATTTCCTCAATGGTTTTTTGGATGTATTGCGCTCATAGGCTAAGGATCAACATTGAGGACCATAAAAAAGCTGCATTCCTTGCGGCAACACCTTGGCTGGCATTAAGTATTCCAACATTAATAGCCACAACCATCTTAGCTATTATTGCAAGTAACTCAACTAAAGCCATTGGTTGGGGACTGATTACCTTATTATTATTGGTAAGCGGCGCACTATGCTGGGTAATTCACATGCTGATAATGAAACCAAAATTTAAGAAATAATTATCTTCAATATACACAGGAGGTCAACAGGCTGGCTATCTCTTTTTATTCAAGCGATCGAGAACACTATACTGCCTAAAACTAAGATTACTAAACGGAACNCCATCAATCTCAATTCGATACTTTGATGGCACCGTCTCACCTGTCAAAGGCTTGAAATCCTGCCTGCGTACATAGGGAATATGATAAATTGTATAGAGCATGCAGGAAAGGCGAGCATAAGTTTTATTATTGGCATTGATAACGACCCAAGGACTTTTGTCCGATGAAGTCCGCTCAAGCATTTGATTCTTGTACTTTGTAAAAACCTCCCACTTGGCCCTNGCTTTTTCGTCATTCTTTGAAAATTTCCAATATTTTAGAGGGTGAACAATTCGCTCTTTAAATCGAAATAATTGAGTTTCTCGATCTACTGATAAATAAAACTTTATTAATATAAGACCATCAGAAATAAGTTTTTCCTCCCAATCCAAGACACGCTTCATGAAATAACGATATTGCCTCTCGGTGCAGTATCCCATAGTAGGTTCAATAAGTGCACGATTATACCAAGAACGATCAAAAAACACTATTTCGCCTTTCTTTGGCATATGCTTTTTATAACGACCAAACCAATTGCGAGATTCTTTTTTTGTTGGAACACCNAATTCAATAACTCGAAAGTAATGAGGCATTAAGTACTCAATAAAACGCTTAATTGTACCTCCTTTGCCAGCTGCATCTCTACCATCAAAAGTAATCGCTATTCGCTTATTATTATCCACCGCCCATTGTTGAAGTTTAAGTAGCTCTGACTGTAAACGCCGCTTCTCAGCCTCATATTCTGATCGGTCTAACTCTTGATAAACCGAATAAAATTTCTTCTTAATATAAGCTGATTTAGGCATTAAAATTAATCTACATTAAGAGAGCGATAGTAGCCTTTTTCCCAAACCAATCCTGTTAAATCTTTCTTGGCTTCTGGTTTAGTTAAATATGTAACTATTACCCCAACTAACGCGCACACACTCAAGCCGTAACATGCGCGCATGAACTTATACTGTTTCACCCCACCAAATAAGCCATCCCCGGCTTCCCCCATCGGCACACCATGAGCAAAAGGTGTAATTAATGACGGCATGAAAAAAGAAGCAGCAATTGCTAATAAGCCAACTACCATTGTAGCTAAAGCGGCTTTAGCGGTGAAACGCTTCCAAAAGAGACTAAAAACAAAAGTCACAACCAAAGGCGGCGTAACAGCTGCAGTGAAAGCTCCATGGGCATCGTAAATCGAATCAAACTTCATAAAGACAGGAACCATAATGATTCCAACTAAGGTAGCACCTACAGCTGTTAACCTAGCGACAGTGAGGGCCTGACGGTCAGTAATGTCTTTTTTAATATACTGCTTATGAACATCGTTAACCCAAACTGCAGAAATTGCAGTAATAAGCGTATCTACAGTAGACATCAGAGCCGCAATCATCGCCGCTAAAATAAGCCCAAATATTCCTGGCTGACTTATAAGTTGCGTTGCAGCGTAAAAAGAATCGTTAGCATCCATGGTACTTGGAAGATCTCCATGATTAGCCAAAGCCTTAGCCAACCAACCAGCACCTCCCACCACGCAAGCTGCCAATGGCATTAACACAACCAAATGTGTTACAACCGCCTTTTTACAGTCTTTAAAGGAACGAGCTGATAAGTATCGCATTATAGTGCCTTGATGCAAAAAACCAAACATGATGGAATTAGCTAATCCATCCTGCCAAAAAATCCCAACACTTGGAAAACCNGGATCACTATTAAAATTGTGAAACACCTTACGAGAGTCACCAGGTAAGTTTTCCCAAAAGACATCAAAACCNCCAAGATAGCCAATACCCAAACCAAGAATCAAAAAACCTGTTATCAAAAGCATCACGCCTTGAAACAAATCAGTCATAATCACGCTAGTTTGCCCTCCCCTTGAAACGTATGAAACTGACACCAAAGCAACAACCACTGCTCCTATAAAAATATCCCAACCTAACAAGTGATGTAAGACTTTACCCATTGTATAAAGATTTACACCTACATAACCGACCATATATATGAGCAGGCAAATNGTCGCCCAGAACCTAACCTTTGAATTAAATCTTTTCCCAAAATATTCAGGAATAGACATCACTCGAGAGAAATAAAGAATCGGCAACCAACAAAACAACAATAAGGGAAAGTACATCCAATCATTACTATAAGTTTGAGTACTCGAAAGCCCGTACTGAAANCCCTTACTCGAATATTTTATGAAGCTATAGGAACCTATAGTCGTCGCAATCATGCTAAAGGCAATCAACCACCAGGCGAACTTTCGACCACCAAAAAAGAAGTCCTCTGTAGACTTCATCTTGCGCCCAAAAAACATTCCTAAAATCACAATAANNCCGAANTAGCCAATCATTATTGCATAATCAATAGTTGATCCTCNATAGCCTTGNTCAGGATCAACCGCAGCCTGACTTTTTGGCGTGGGAACATAGTCAGTCGGTTTAGCACTATCCATTAGAGGCGCTTCATACTGAAGGAACCATTGAAGTAAGAAGTAAAAAAGAAAGACAGCCGACACTAACAACAGATTACGAATACCACTCGAACCAAATCCAATACTGCCTTGCCGCCATGCGAGAGAAATGCCAAAAGCAAATACAACTCCTCCAAAAATAAAGGTGTAAACAAATGGATCCATTACTCTAAAAACAATAAGCCCAACCAGAGGAACGATTATTCCAAATCTCCAAAATCATATATAACAACCTTATCACAAACTTGCTTAAACACTTTCTCAACAAACTCAACATGCATCGGGTGCACCTGATATTCGTCCTGAATAACCTTACTTTTAAAAGTAATATTTAAAGCGACCTGATAACTCTGATCCACAACTGGACGATCACTCGGGGCACATTTACCAACATGCATCGAAACAACACCTGGAATATCTGGCAGATAGTGGTTTAACCCATCAATTAATAGCTGTTCAGAATTTTCAACTTCAGGCTTAGTCCAAAATATAACTATATGCGAAAACATCAAAGACAGTGAATCCGATGAGGCGGTCGAAAGCAAATAAGAATTACCCTTTTCTACCTGCTTTGACATTTCTATAAATTTACTTAATTGTTACCAAATGAACCGTGCTGTTTTCATTATTGTTTTCGCCTTATTATTTACATTAAGCGCACAAGCAACTAAGCAACCAAATATTGTTCTTATAATTTCAGATGACCAAGCATGGACTGACTACAGCTTCATGGGGCACAAAAAAATCAAAACCCCCAATATAGACCGNCTATCNCAAGAAAGCCGCTTGTTCAAACGAGGGTATGTCCCAACAAGTCTATGCTGCCCATCGCTTGCATCAATAATTACNGGCCTATATCCTCACCAAAANAAAATAACCGGAAATGAGCCTCCTGTCCCTCGAGGCGGAAAAAACAGCGAACATTATAAAAATCAGGTTCAGGAGTGCGTTTCTTTCATTGATAATATACCAACACTACCTCGCCTCCTTGCCCAAAAAGGTTATATTAGCCACCAATCAGGAAAATGGTGGCAAGGACANTACTCAAGAGGAGGATTTACCCACGGCATGACTCATGGNGACCCCAAGCGCGGNGGCAGACATGGTGACAAAGGGCTNAAAATCGGCAGAGAGGGAATGAAAGAAATTTTTGATTTCATTGAAAATAGAGATGGAAAACCATTTTTTACTTGGTACGCACCATTTCTGCCCCATACACCTCACAATCCCCCCAAANGACTATTAAATAAATACTTACAGCAGACAGACTCCAAATTTATCGCCCGTTACTGGGCAATGTGTGAATGGTTTGATGAAACATGCGGAGAATTACTTGACTATCTTGATACAAAAAANCTAACCAAAAACACTATAGTNATCTACGTAACCGATAATGGATGGATCCAAAGTGCCGATAACGGACGCTATGCCTCTCGCTCCAAACGCTCNCAATATGATGGAGGGTTACGCACTCCAATTATGGTTCGTTGGCCAGGCAAGATTAAACCAGAAGAACGTNACGAACTAGCCAACAGCATNGATCTTGCTCCAACGATCTTAAAAGCCTGTGGACTTAATCCTACTGAGAATATGCTCGGCATNGATCTACTGGACGATAAAGCCCTTANAGAGAGNAAATTCACCTACGGCGCTTGCTATCTACATAATGCTGTGGATATTCATACTCCAACAGCCAACCTAACCTACAGATGGCTTATCCATGGAGACTGGAAAATTATTCTACCAAATAAAGTAAACGTCACTACTCGGGCCAAAGAAAAAGGCACTGGAACTATCGAACTATACAACTTAACTAAAGATCCATTTGAAAAAAATAATTTGGCAGAATCAAAACATTCNATAGTTAAAAGNTTAACACGCCAACTAGACAAGCAACTACCAACAAGCAAAACCAANTGANTATACATTAANAAAGCNGCAATCCTTATCAGATTGCAGCTTTTTAAGAATTCTAATTAAATTTACTTAGGATTGTTTTTCCTTATCGAATTGTTCATCAAAAACAATATCAGATGAAGGGAAGTCCACTCTCTTACAAAAATCAGCTGACTCTTTCGCTCCGTGCTCACGATCCATTCCTCCATCCTCCCACTCAACAGATAACGGNCCTGTATAGCCAACATCATTTAGAGCTCTAATTATTAACTCAAAATTAACCTTACCTCGGCCAACCGACTTAAAATCCCAATACCTATTTGGCTTATGGAAATCAGTATGCCCACCAAAAACCCCCGCATCACATAGATGGTCATGCCAGAACGCATCCTTCATATGAACATGGTTTATNCTATCAGCAAACTTATATATAAACTTCACATAATCAACACCTTGATAGCCAAGGTGACTAGGATCATAATTAAAGCCAAAAGACGGATGATGATCTATTGCCTCTAAAGCGCGTTCCGCTGAAGCAATATCAAATGCAATCTCAGTAGGATGAACCTCTAAACCAAACTTAATTCCATTCTCCTTAAACACATCCATGATAGGTCCCCAGCGATCAGCAAAATCTTTAAAGCCGGCATCAATTTGACCAGGCATATTNGGAGGAAAACTATAAAGCAGATGCCATATAGAACTTCCAGTAAAACCATTTACAACGCTTACTCCAAATTCCTTCGCGGCTATGGCTGTCTTCTTAATCTCTTCTGCAGCACGTTGCCGAACTGATTCGGGATCCCCGTCACCATAGATGTAATCAGGTAAAATCTGCTTGTGGCGTTCGTCAATATTATCACAAACCGCTTGCCCAACTAAATGNGTAGAAATTGCAAAACACTTCATTTCGTGTTTTTCAAGCAATTCNCGTTTGGACGAACAGTAAGCGGCATCAGCCTTATCCACCTCAAAGTGATCCCCCCAACAGGCCAACTCTACACCATCATAACCAAACTCCTTGGCTTTTTTAACCATTGTATCCAGAGGCAAATCTGCCCACTGGCCAGTAAATAAAGTAACTGCTCTTGACATATTATCTTTCAGTTAAACGCTTGAGGAATTTTTATAAGGGGTTGGCTTATGGTTCAAGTATCAATTCAATTAGGAAGTATACTAACAACTATCCTTTTAGTTCATCTACTTCCATAAAGGCATAACAAAGCATATGAGCAATACCCATTTGGCAATCCTCAGCACGACCATAGTGAGTGTCCTCAATCACAATAGTTTCGCTTGAAATCTCGAACAATTTGCCCCTTTTACCTCCAACAAAAGCAACAGTTTGAAGCTTATTTTCATTAGCCCAATCAATGGCCTTTACAAGATTAGGCGAATCTCCACTAACACTAAAGGTAAGCACTACATCTCCAGATTGACCATAGTTTTGTAGCTGCCGCAAATATATATCCTCATAGGCATAATCATTACCAATAGCAGTAATCCAGCTTACATTATCGTTTAGAGATAAAACATTAAAGCTTTTGCCAAGGACATCAGAAGCACCTTTACCAAGGTCAGTCGCAAAATGAGATGCATTCGAAGCACTCCCTCCGTTGCCAAAAACAAAAATTTTCTGCCCATTTGTATGGGCCTTCTTAAGTTTTTGAATGATTGATTCAACTTGATCAACCGGAATAGAATCAAGCGCAGCTTTCTGAGCTTCAATATAGTTTGCTATCCAATCGCGCATAAACCAACCATTGCAAATATTACTTACGCATCAAAGCCAAATGCAAAGCCCCTATCGGCACAGCATCCTCCCTGAGAGTAGCCAATCGAATTTTTGGACCTGGTTTCATTGCCTCCATGATTTTCCCCTTGAGCACATATTCAACTCCNATCCTTAATGGTTCTCCAATTAACGATAGCCCACCGCCAAGAATAATAATCTCTGGGTTTAATAAATGCACAACATGAGACAATCCAAAGGCCAAATCTTGACAAACCTCATCAAAAATAATTCGAGCACCTTGATCCCCTTGATTGATTGCAGACATTAAATACTTCGCCTCACCTCCTCTTCTTTCAACGAGCCTTGCTAAGCTAGAATCGGAATTTTTTTCTAAATAATTTCGAAGTCTCTTATCTACAGCCCATCCAGAACAACGGGACTCCAAAGTCTCTCCTTCATTGTTTATTCTAAAATGCCCAATTTCCATCTCGCTAGGCAAATTCCCATTGTAAATATCTCCATCAACAACAAGTCCACCACCAATACCACTACCTAATGTAATATAAAAAACAGGACTTTTACCACGTCCAGCACCCGCTTGCGCTTCAGCTAAGGCGGCAGTATTGGCATCATTGCAAATATAAACTCTCACCCCATTAAGTTGGCTAGACAACCATTCTTGGAGAGGAAAATCATCCCATCCATTAATCTGGTGCGAACAATAGGTTGAACCGGTTTCTCTGTTAACAGGCCCCCCAAAACCCACTCCTACTGCGACAATAGATTGATTCAACTGAATCTGCCTTAATGCTTTAACTATCTGATCACGAATACCCTCTCCTCCTAGAGCTGGGTCCGCAATAAATCTCTTTCGATCTAGTATTCTAGCCTGACTGTTACCAGTCACAACCTGAATTTTGGTTCCTCCAATCTCGATACCAACAAAAATCGAATCCATGAACTGCCGATTTATCCCCTGATTCATATGACAAGTCNAGATGAGCATTTTGGAATTGCCATTTAAGTCAAGATGGATTCGACTTCCCACATGAAATTTTTGCGTATTTTAAAGCAACTTTCTTTCACTGTAATCTTTTCGATATCCTGCAGTGCTTTATCTCACCCTGATCAAGCTGCTTCAGACATGACCAATGCGGCCAATGCATTTCTTGCCACTCTGAAGCCAGATCAAAAAGCTAAAGCCATATTCAAACTGGAAGATAATAACCGCACTCGCTGGCACTTTGTGCCAACAGAGATGCATGCTCGACACGGGTTGTCATTTCGCGAAATGCAACAAGACCAACAACACATGGCTTATGCTCTNTTAGCCTCAGTAATGAGNGTTAAAGGCTTACAGAAAAGCGCGCAAATTATGAGCCTTGAACAAATACTAAATGACGCCAATCCGGAGGGCCGTTTTGCACGCGATCCAAAATGGTATTTCTTAAGCTTTTTTGGAAAACCCAGCATAGAGGGGGCATGGGGCTGGCGATTTGAAGGACATCATCTTTCACTAAGCTTCACTGTCATTGACGGACACGTTGCAAGCGTTACCCCATCATTCTGGGGAACCAATCCAGGAACGGTCTTAACCGGCCCAAGAAAAGGACTGCAAGTTCTAGCTAATGAAGAAAACTATGCTCGAGCCTTAGCAAAATCTTTTACAAAAAAACAAAAGAATACCGGAATAATTTCAGAAAAAGCACCAGCAGATATTATCACTAAAGCTGACCGAAAAGCTAAAAGATTAGAACCTCTAGGAATTTCAGCCTCAAAAATGAAAAAGAAACAAATCACACAGCTCTGGACAGTTATCGAAGAATATTTGCGTAATTATCGTCCTGATATCGCAGACAAAACATTAGCTAATCTGGAAGAAGCCGATTTAAAGAATATTCACTTTGGCTGGGCTGGCTCACTAAAGCTAGGAGAAGGCCATTACTACAGAATTCAGGCACCTGATTTTTTAATTGAGTACGACAACACTCAAGGTGGAGCAAATCATGTACACTGCGTCATTCGTGACTTAAAAAATGATTTCGGTGACGACCTACTTAGACAGCATCTCGAGAATCACCACAATAATTAACCACTAAAACCTGAACAATCCTTTTGTTACCGGGCGTAGGATTATTACGCCTTGGATATGACATTTGTTTGTCATCAACATAAATAAAATAAAAAATATAATTTTGAACGAATCAATCGAATCAACTGAGAAAACAGAAAAAAACACACGACCTGAAGTAGGCCAAATTGTAAAAATAAAAATCGACAACATAGCCTTCGGAGGCGAAGGAGTCGGAAGGGTTGAAGATTTTGTTGTTTTCGTCCCACTCGTAATTGAAGGTGAAGAAGTTGAAGCTAAAATAATAGAAGTTAAGAAAAGCTTCGCCCGAGGCGAACTCGTCAAAATAATAAAACCATCGAAAATTCGTATTAATGCAGAATGTGAATATTTTGGAGATTGCGGTGGATGTCAGTATCAGCACATTAGCTATGATGAACAATTAAAGATAAAACAAAAACAAATCACCGATTTATTCAATCGTATTGGTGGTTTTTCCCAAGACAAAGTCGCCCCCGTAATAGCATGCCCTCAAAAATTCAATTATCGAAATCGTATTCTCATTAGAAGTCAATGGAATGGCAAAGCGAAAAAATTGCTANTNGGATTTCGAAAACGCAACTCACATTGGGTGGTGGAAATCAATGACTGCAAAATTGCAGAACCAGCTCTAAACAAACAGATTCCAGAAGTACGTGAGAACCCGCCTAAGCGAGGCGGAATCAAAATTAATTTGAGAGTCACCCCGGAAGACTGGAGCGTCCCGGACCATTCATTTTTTCAAACAAACTTTTTCATACTCCCTAAAATGGTCGATCAAGTTCGAAAAATTTTTAAATCTAATGATTCTGAATACCTTATCGACACTTATTGCGGAGTTGGTTTTTTTGCTATCGAATTAGCGAACTTGACCAAACAATTTGTTGGAGTCGAATCAGACAAATTAGCTATAAAGGCGGCTCAAGAAAACTCTATAAAGTTTGGAGCCACAAATGGAGAGTTCATAGACGGCCGCACAGAAGACTTACTACCAGAACTCCTTAAAAAATTCTCCCCCAATAAAACTAGTGTAATTCTCGACCCTCCCCGCAAGGGCTGCGCCCCAAGTGCAATAGAGCAACTTCGCAAAGTAAAACCATCACAGATCATATATATTTCATGCCACCCGGCCACTCTTGCACGAGATTTGAACATTCTTTGTTCTGAAGGGGTCTACAAACTTGAACGTGTTTACCCTATAGATATGTTCCCACACACACAGCATATAGAATGTATAACAGACTTGAGATTAAACTAACAAAAATTAATCATAAATAAATTCAATCGAAATAAGTTAAAACCAGCTTGTCAAACACGGTACATATGGTTTCAACTGTGCCTGTAAAGCCTCTGATGTCAGATAATAGCAATCCTTTATCCTCATTTACTTTTAAGCGACTACCTTGGGTAATTGCTTTTACCTTTTTGCTTGTTTACTTAATAACCCTGCATTCTTGGATAAGCTTTACAAGCCTCCCTGCAATTTCTCATGTCGGAGGGTGGCATGATTTCCCCCAAAGCAAACAACCACTNCTTTATTTAGTCACTCTTCCACTCAAACTACTGCCAGCATCATTACTACCGACAGCAATGAACGCGCTTTCGGCATTATTTGGAGCTCTCACTTTAGGATTACTAGCACGCTCAATCTGTCTGCTTCCGCATGACCGCACAAAAGAACAAAGACAAAGAGAACAAAGCGAACATTCATTCCTGACTATAAACGTTAACTGGATTCCTCCCGTATTTGCTTCATTAATATGCGGACTGCAACTTAGTTTTTGGCAGCATTCAACTTCTGGAACAGGAGAAATTCTTAACTTACTTCTATTCGCATATATTATTCGATGCCTTCTGGAATACCGTATCGACCACAATATAAATTGGCTAATACATGCCGCATTGGTATGCGCTATTAGCATTCCAAATAACTGGGGCATGATCGGATTTATTCCTCTTTTTGGAATTGCACTAATATGGACCGGGAGAATGAGACTTTTTCAGGAAAAAATATGGCTCAAGCTCATACTTATAAGCACTCCAGGCTTATTGCTTTACTTACTACTACCACTTATTGCCGTTATCAGCGGCAGCGGATTCACTTTCTATGAAGTTCTTACGGATAACTTAGGGGATCAAAAATCATTCCTTTCTAATCTATTTAGTAATAGACTCATAATAATAGTAATGGCATGCACTTCCATCCTACCACTTCTGCTTATAGGAATTCGCTGGCCTGTAAATTTTGGTGATACAAATGCTGCTGCTTCAGCCATAACTACATTCCTTCTTAGATTGGTCCATTTCCTCTTTCTAGCAGCATGTGTTTATACGGCATTTGACCATATTTTTAGCCCTCGCAAGATAATAAAAGCACAACAAGTAGTTGGAATTGGAACTCCATTCCTCACTTTTTATTACCTTGGCAGTCTTTCAGCCGGCTATTTTCTTGGATACTTATTACTATTATTTGGAAAAGAAGATGCAAGGAAATGGCAGAAGCCGACAATGCTTTCAANAATAATAAACAGAGGAGCTTCTATAGGACTAATGGNAGCGGCACTAATAACGACCTCAGCACTTGCCTGGAGAAATATTGGAATCATATGGAGTCATAACAAGAACGATATAACAAATACCTACTCGAAATGGTTGGCANAAAAAATCCCTTCTGAAAATACAATATTAATGAGCGACGGCGACATGAGCCCNCAAAGAGAATTACTTAAAGCTCAACTAGCTTCCTCAAATTTAAAAANCACCCCACTACTNATTGATACACATCGATTAGCCTCTCCNGAATACCATCAAAGGCTAACAAAAATTAACTCTGCGTGGCCAAGTTTATCTGAAGAAGTAGCCAACTCTATTAGGGTAGATGAATTTCTTATTCTCGAAAAACTTCGAGAAGTAATTAAGAAAACCCCCATATACTATACACACCCTAGTTTTGGATACTTCTTTGAGCAATTCCACAGCCAACCTAAAGATGGAATTTATCAATTAGCTAATTACGAGTTCAATCAAGAATCTTTAGACAAGCCAAAACTTTCACCAAGNACAATAGCTGATACAATAGAAAGTTTAATTTCAATTAAAAATACTTTTGAAAAGTTTGCAAACCAGGCTGGCAATCTACATCAAGCAAACTTTGATGATACGCTTATGATCATGGGATGGTTATCCCGCAATATAAATGCAACTGGAGTGCAATTATCTCGAAATAACCAAACTAAAGAAGCGCAAACCTTTTTCAGCACTTCAAACGATTTATTCAAAGGAAGTTTAAATGGTAATTTAATTGCCCAAGCAAATCTTCAGCAAATAGATAAACTTCAGGAAAAACCACTTGTGAAATCCTCTTCCAACAAAGAACTGGATTTATTCCTAAACAATTTTCACAAAATACTGGATGAATTTCTTAAAGGACAAAACCAGCAAGTTCAATCACAAGCAATAGACCAAATACTCAAAACTTACGGCCCCTTAGATGAAGCCAAAAGCTGCCTACTGTTAGGACAGTTTTTTGCAAACCGAGAACAAATACGTCAAGCATATCACGAATTAGTTAGAGCAACGGAACTAACAACTACAGACCCAGAACCTCTGCTATATATTGCTAATATGTTTGTGACGTATGGGATGCCTGATAAAACGCGAACATTTATCGACCAACTAAAAAAAATGCATATAAAGAATGCATTCACAATTGAACAGCAAATCCAGCTTATTACCATTCAGGCAGGTGTTATTTTAATTCAAACAGACTTAATAACAGCTGAAAAATACTTAACGGAACAACTCAAACCACATATTGCCACCTTGCCAGGCCTTCAAGCTATGTTGAGTTTTTACATGAATAATCAGTTATTTGAAAAGTCCCTTCCAATATTAAATCTTTGGGTTAAAGAACACCCAGATGATATTGATGCACTGGTAGGAAAAGGGCTGCTTTTGTCTAAGTTAAAAGAATTCGANAAAGCAACCAGCACTCTTGAGATCGCATTAAATAAAGCCAGTGTAAGTTTAAAATCAAATATTCGATCTCAATTAGCTGGCGTCTATGTTGAAAAAGGTGATTTTGAAACTGCCATCAAACATATAGAAGAAGCNTTAGATAACAACAGAAAATCAAGTAAGTTTCGTTATCAAAAAGCTACTATCTTCATGCAAATGAATGAACATAAGAAAGCCATTACCATTTTTAATGATTTATTAGAATTAAACGAGTGGAATCCGGAAGCCATTGCAAATCGTGCAGAATCACATATGGCTCTTAAGCAGTACGCTCNAGCTCGGACAGATTACAAAAAATTACAATCATTAACACCAAACGATCCTAGGACTTATTTAAGGTTCGCACAGATTGCTAAAGCAGAAACAGCAAGTAAAGAGGAACTAAAAAACTACAATCTATTTCTTAAGTATGTTGATCAAAATTCTATTTCCAGCAAAGAATTGAAACAAATTCGAGACAGAATTAAGGAACTCGAATCAATAAANAATGAAACTCCNTAAACCATGCGCATAGCGCATGTCATTACCCGACTTATAGTAGGGGGAGCACAAGAGAACACTGTTTCATCTGTTCTCGGACTAAATAAAAAAAAGGATATTACAATACGCTTATACTCCGGTCCAACAAACGGGCCAGAGGGCTCTCTTGAATCTGATTTTGAAAGCTTCTCAGATCTATTGCATATTGTCCCCAGACTAACTCGACCGATTAATCCGATCAGTGATTATCTTGCATATGTTAATTTAATTAGAGAGTTCAAAAAATTTAGACCTGACATCGTTCACACTCATAGCGGTAAAGCAGGATTTATTGGAAGACTTGCAGCCAAGAAAGCCAAAGTTCAAAAAATTGTTCATTCCATCCATGGACCTTCATTCGGAGCTTATCAAGGCAAGATCGCAAATGCATTATTTAGAAAAGCTGAACAGATAGCTGCAACTCACACAGATCATTTCATCACAGTCGCAAATGCGATGGAAAAACAATACCTTAAAGCAGGAATTGGAGATCCCAAAAGTTACACAAGAATCTTTAGCGGATTTAATTTGAAACCGTATAATTCTGANCACAATACAATGGAAATCAGAAATCAACTTGGCNTTTCAAAAGATGATTTTGTTGTTGGCAAAATTGCCCGACTGTTTGANTTAAAAGGTCATGACAGCCTCTTCAAAATAGCCCCGTTTTTANTNAAGGAATTACCAAATATTCGATTCTTACTTATTGGAGATGGGCCTCTTAAAGAAAAATTCAAAANTANTGTAAAACAAATAAAATGCGAAAAGAATTTTATATTCGCAGGACTTGTCTCTCCTTCTAATATACCGTCTTTGATTAATTCTATAGATACCTTGATTCACTTATCTCGCCGTGAAGGCCTTGCTCGAGCATTACCCCAGGCCATGGCAGCTTCTAAACCAATTGTAGCATTTGATTATGATGGAGCAGGAGAAGTATGCTTAAACGAAAAAACCGGACTACTAGTGGATAAAGGAGACCAAGAAGAGGTGATCAAAAGTATTTTGAGACTAGCTAAAGACCAAAAACTCTGCGAAAGGCTCGGACAATCCGGACGTTTATTTGTCCAAGATAAATTCACAATTGAAAGAATGGTTGATGATCAATATCGACTATATAAACGATTACTTTCTATGAGCTAAGCTAAAATAGAACTGACATATCTCGGTTCCCTATCAATAGGTCCAAGTAATTTTTTTGATCCCATCGCATTAAGCATAGTATTATAGACATCAATGCCTTCTTCATCGATATCCATAATTTCACCAGTTTTAAAACGCCCATTAGCACCTGAAATGGCGTGAAAGACACCAGACAGCTCTCGCTTCGCATCATTATGACGNCCATCTCCAGATTCAGTTGAAACAGTAATCATCGAATTCTCCAAAATTGTTTTACCATTTGACTCTTTTTCTTGATCAAGAAGTTTAAGGAAATAAGCAATCTCTCTCATTTTCATATGAGCATGTGCTCGAAGCTGTTTATTTGCATTCTTTTCATTAAACTTATGCCACCATTCATGGCTACAGCCTTGATCTCCACTAGCGTTTAGTTGTTTGGCATCATTAAACTCAAAAATCTTTCGATCATCATAATAATAGTTCCCACTAAGCCTTATACGCTCCCCGGCAGCAAGAAAAGTAATTGAACCGAAACGAACACGATCCATCTTAATTGACAAAGCATAAAGATCTGCCATTAAGCGCCATTCATAAGTTAATTCTTTTAGTCCGATATCAATTCCCTGCCCACCTGGATCCGCTTGACCGCCATGTTTCACCTTTGAAACGGGCGGAAGTTGAGGGGAATTTTGAATTCTTGTTTTTAACTCAAATGCTCGCAACTCATATTCGCGTATGCGTTCGAGATGCTCCGNAACTCTGGTTTTAGATGCGTTACCAAGCGGAGAATTAGCACCCGTAAAATACTTATATTGATTTACAACAGAATCGAGAACGCTACGCTTAAGGCGTCGCTTAATAGTATTCCCGCCATCTTCAACATTAATAAAACCAAAAACACGATCAAAAAGATCTCTAGGCTTTTCTTGCATAATACCTGCGACTGTTCCATCAAGATTATAACTGTGCAAATAGCGCCCCACACGACTCCTTCGAAAATAAGTGCCTCCAATTAATGTTGGAACCATTCCCGGAGGCATGCCATCAGGATGATGAGCATAACGTACAACCTGATCAACCGATGGTCCTCCTGCCTTCGCTTCACCTCCAGCAGGCATTGCTGTAAACGAACCTGTTGCNCCNTCAAAATGAGCATTTGTTCCACTAACATCACAACGAATCTGATCGACATCGCGCATGATGAGTAACTTATTGCTTAGTGATTTTAATGGCTCAAGCACCCCTTCGTAGCCTTCCTTCTGAAGCGGAGCGGGAATCCCTAATCCAAAAAAAACATTAAATGCACGAACTGGAACATCCTTAATCGCAGCATGAGCCAAAGGAGGTACAATCATCTCCTCTAGTAATGGCAAGCCAATACAAATGCCTCCCAATCCCTTTAGCATTAACCTCCTATTAATTGGTTTACTCTTCATTATTCAATTCAGTATTAGTTTTTTGCACTAAATCACTTTTAATTATTGCACGAATCACGCTGGAATATGTACCTCCCCCCTTCTGCGCTTCCAGATGTATCTTGTCAAGGGCAAGAGCATCAGGCTGACCAAGTGGACGGCCCAAGGCAAATTGTGCAATCTTCCAAGTTATAGATTGGCTAACTCGATCACTGTTAGACAGTAAATTCATTAGCTCTTCAGAAGTTTTATATGGGATTGGCTTGACGGNTCCAGGAAACAAAACCTCCCCATCTTGTCTAAGATCATTACCATGTTGATCTTTTTTATGAAACGCACCAATACCATCATAAATTTCCAAACCGTAAGCCAATGGCTCGAACTTTCCATGACATCCTCCACATGATTTATTTGCAACCCTCTGCTCAGCTATACTCCTTTGAGCTAATCCAGGTTTTGTTGGCACTGGAGTAGTATCAACACATGGAGGAGGGTCTTTCACCCCGCTACGAAAAAGATCATGAAGAACAAATAAACCTCTAGTNACCATTGATGCCTCATCACCACCAATAGTTAAGACACTTCCTTGAGTTANAAGCCCTCCCCTCTCTGGAATATTAGATAGATCATATTTAGANATNCCCNTCCCCTTAATAACATTAAACCCATAATGCTTTGCTANTCGTGGTGTTGCAAATGTAACATCAGCATTAAGCAAATCAGCAAGAGGGCGTTTTTGATGCCATATAACTTCTTTAAAAAACGCAAGTGTCTCTTCCTTCATATCCANTCCCAATTCTTTACTCCAACCTTTAAAATGCTCAGGGTTTGGACTCATGCTTAATAAGCGATTAAGGTTTAACCATTCTCTTACAAACTCCATTGAACGCCCCACTGCTCTACCATCGTCTAGCATACGTTCAATCTCCTCATCTAATACTTCAGGGAAAGATAATTCCCCGCTTTGAGCATAATTCAAAAGTTTTTTATCAGGAGCGGAACCCCATATAATAAAACTCATTCTTGATGCTAATTCATACTCACTAATCGGCCAAACTCCACCGTCTCCTATCTGATTTTCAATTCTATAAATAAACCGAGGAGACTGAAGCATTGCCTCAATAACTAAACCCACAGCATCTTCTAATCCTCCTCCAGCACTAGCTACTGTTGTCGTTATACCTCGAAATGCGGCTAATTCAGAACTACTTAATTCCCCTCTGAGAAAATCGCGCGCAATTTGTGATATAAACCTTCGCATTGAATTATCAGTTAAATTCAGGCTTTTAGTGTAACGTTTGACAAAAGCCATCAAATCCATTCTCCCTACAACAATGCTAGCAAGACTGGAGTAAGCCTCAATATGCTTTAAATCAACCTTTAGATTATAAGCTGTATTACTAAAACCATCAGCACGAATATCTTTCGGGAGGATTTCGATTGCCTCTTTAGTAATATCNACTCCAGTTGAAATTTTTATCGANCNTATATACTCCGATACTGTCAAACGNCNCACCCAATTTTCTTTTACTCGGCGATCAAAAGTGTGTGCTAAAGGATCAATCTCTTCAGTCGTCCAAACTGCACCATCATCAATCCATTTACGCAGCAGGCTTTTCTCTGAATCAGACAAAGACTCGCGTTCAACTGGCATATCTCCAGAGGCAACAACTTCCCAAAGAAGACTCTCAGATGATTTACCAGGAATTATAACTTTATCTCCATTATCAAGCGCGTATGCATATACCTTTTTTGATAAGTCTAATTTACCCTTTCGATTTAGAGTGTCATGACATTCTAAACAATGCTTCGAAAGAATAGGGACAATTTCTTCATCAAAGAACTTCTCTTTTATAGAATGCGATCTAGTGGAAAATTCTAATCTGTCATCAACTACATTTAAACCTGCTTGATAATTCCTTTCTATTTCATCATCTGAAAGCGCCCGCCCATATACTGCAACAAGATAATAAGTACCCAACCAAGGACGCCCATTTGAAATTTCATTTGCTAATCCTAATCTATAGGATAAATCCCAATTCCGAGTATTACCATCTATAATTCCGCTATAACTTAATTTACCATTAATGTAGAAATTTACATTTCCATTCTCTTGTCTCGTAAATATTAAATGAGTTGGAGAAAGCATAAGCCTTGGTTCTGTTGATGATATAGATGGAAGACCGTTATTATTAGTTTTAGACGTTCTTAAACGAATATCATACTGGTTATCAGACTGACCTAAAGTAATATTCCGATTCGTACTATTTCCTGAAACGGTAACAATTCGAGCTGGCCCGCTTTGTTTTAATTTTTCAGGCCGAACCCAT